>CALFRN010000419.1 GCA_937919085.1 uncultured Reyranella sp. | reverse complement strand
GGATCGACGCTCAAGAAGGATTGACTCCCCAAGGCCCGTTACAGAAGAGTCTTTCTGACTGGCATCAAATCACTCGGCAGGAAGGCCTCATTCTGAGCCGGGCGGGGTAACCTCCGCCCTTTGATGGGAACCGGTCATGGTGCTGCCCATGCTTCGAGACGCTCGCTTCGCTCTCCCCTCAGCATGAGGTTCTTCAATCCGATCCAAAAGAAGACCCCGAGCGACCGGTCCGTGTTGTCGGGTCAGGTGCGGTGGAGGAATTCGCGGCCGACCTTGACCCGCTTCTGGCCGTCGTACTCGACGATGTCGGCGGTGGCGTAGGTCTCGGTCCAGTTCGACGGCAGGAACGAGCCCGAGCCCACGACGTCGATCGGCGCCTCGGCCTCGGCCATGATCCGGCACTTGGCCGGGCCGAAGCCCGAAGAGGCCACGATCTTCACCTTGTCGAAGCCGTTGCGGTCGAGCTCGGCGCGCAGATGGAAGATCGCCGCCGCCGACACACCGGTGCCGACGAGGAAGCGCAGTTCCTCCTCGCTGCGATAGCCGCGGATCGACTCGGGCGAGAACCGTTCCAGCACGGCGTAGGACGACGCCGGATCCAGCCCCTCGATGTAGCGGCCGCCGGTGGTGTCGAGCCGGAGCGACAGCATCCCCTTGGCGGCGAGCTCGGGAAAGCGCCGGCAGACCTCCAGGGAATCGGAAATCTCGCGGGCGAAATAGTCGACCAGCACGGTCATCGGCTCGCCGGGAAAGGTCTCGTGGAACATCTCGGCGGCGCGCAGCGTGGATCCCGCGTAACCGATCAGGGCGTGCGGCATGGTGCCGAGCCCCTGCTCACGTCCGAAGAAATGCGCGGTCGCGTGCGTGGCGTTGCCGATGAAGCCCACCGCGCCCACTTTCCGCTTGGCCCGCGCCGAGCCGACCGACGCGGCATAGGCCATCATCTCGGCCATTTCCTGGCCGGCGCAGTGGCGCGCATCCATGGCGAGGAAGGCCGCCTTCGGCATGTCGGCGCACATCGTCCAGGCGTTGTAGGCGGCGACGCAGGCCGGCCCGAGCTTCTGCAGGAAGATGGTCTCGAGATCGACCAGATGGAAGAACGAGCCGGTGATGTGCATCATCGGCTCGCCGGCGCCGACCCACTTGCCTTCGTTGTAGCGCAGGTCGAGTTCGACCTTGGTATTGCGCGCCCGGCCGGTCTCTTCCAGCCAATCGAGCGCCAGGCGGGGCGCGAACACCACCGGCCGGCGCATGAAGATGGCGTAGGTCACCCGGCAGTCGCCGAACTTGCCGATCACCTGCTTCGAACGATTGAAGTAGTGATCGGTATAACGTTCGATCTCGCCGTTGTTCGGATGCCTCATCGGCCCTCCCTGGCTCCAGCGCCTCGCCGGCCCGCGGCGTTCAGACCGCCGGACGCGTCCGCGTGACCGAAAGGCGTTCGGCCTTGAGTTGCTCGGCCAGCAGGAAGGCCAGTTCCAGCACCTGGCTGGCGTTGAGGCGCGGATCGCACTGCGTCTCGTAGCGCTCGTTCAGATTGTCGACGGTGATCTCGGTCGAACCGCCGATGCACTCCGTCACTTCCTGGCCGGTCATTTCGAAATGCACGCCGCCGGGATGGGTTCCCTCGGCGCGATGCACGGCGAAGAACTCCTTCACCTCGCGCAGGATGGAATCGAAGTGGCGGGTCTTGCGGCCGTTGTTCGCGGTCACGGTGTTGCCGTGCATGGGATCGCACGACCAGACGACGGACTTGCCGGCACGCTTCACGGCGCGGACCAGAGGCGGCAGCTTCTCGGCCACCTTCTCTGCGCCCATGCGCACGATCAGCACGATGCGGCCGGGTTCGTTCGCCGGGTTGAGCGTGTCGATCAGCCTGAGCGTATCCTCGACCGAGAGCGAGGGGCCGCATTTGAAACCGATCGGGTTGCGCACGCCGCGCAGGAACTCGACATGGGCGCCGTCGGGCTGGCGGGTGCGGTCGCCGATCCACAGCATGTGCGCCGAGCAATCGTACCAGTCGCCCGAGGTCGAATCGACGCGGGTCAGCGCCTCTTCGTAGGGCAGCAGCAGCGCCTCGTGGCTGGTGAAGAAATCGGTCTCGGCGATCTGCGGCGTGGTTGCCGAATTGAGGCCGCAGGCAGCCATGAAATTCAGCGTCTCGTCGAGCCGTGCCGCGAGGTCCTCGTACTTCGCCGCCGCCGGCGAATTGCGCACGAAGTCGAGATTCCAGCGATTGACCTCGTGCAGGTCGGCATAGCCACCCTGGGCGAAGGCGCGCAGCAGGTTCAGCGTCGCCGCCGACTGGTTGTAGGCCTGGACCATGCGTTCGGGATTCGGCAGGCGGGAGGCAGCGGTGAACTCGAAGCCGTTGACGTTGTCGCCGCGATAGGACGGCAGTTCGACCTCGCCCACCTTCTCGACGTTGGAAGAGCGCGGCTTGGCGAACTGGCCGGCCATGCGGCCGAGCTTCACCACCGGCACGCCGGCGCCATAGGTCAGCACGACGGCCATCTGCAGAAGCACGCGGAACGTGTCGCGGATATTGTTGGCGCTGAAATCGACGAAGCTCTCGGCGCAGTCGCCGCCCTGCAGCAGGAAGGCTTCGCCCGCCGCCACCTTGGCCAGCGCGCCCTTGAGCTTGCGTGCCTCGCCGGCGAAAACCAGCGGCGGATAGCGGCGCAGCCGCGCCTCGGCGTCGGCGAGCGCGGCGGTGTCGGCATAGACCGGCATCTGCTGGGCCGGCCGGCCGCGCCAGCTCGTCAGCGACCAGTCGGCGGCGCTGGAACTGCGGGACTGCGCCTTCGCGGCCGCCCTGGACGGGCCCTGAATCGCGGTCATCATCTCCTCCTGATCCCGCTGGCCGGACCTCCGGCCGCCGGGGTTGGTGAACCTATACGTGCTGTGGATAAAAGGCCAGCCAGGCGGTACCGTCCCGTCACTCAGCGGCAGCGCGTTCGGGCGCCGGATCGGCCCGCGCCGTGCGCATGGTAACGAACTCCTCGCCCGCCGTGGGATGAATGCCGACCGTGGCATCGAACTGCGCCTTGGTGGCACCCGCCTTCACGGCGACTGCAAGGCCCTGGATCAGCTCGGCCGCGTCGTCGCCCACCATGTGGACGCCGACCACCCTGTCGGTCGCGGCCTCCACGATCATCTTCATGAAGGTGCGCTGGTGGCGGCCCGAAACGGTGTACTTCATCGGCCTGAACGCCGCGGTGTAGACGCGCAGCGTACCCAGCCGCAGTTTCGCCTCCTCTTCGGTCAGTCCGACATTGGCCATCTCGGGCTGGCAGAACACCGCCGACGGCACGTCGCGATGGTCAGGCTTGCGAGGCTTGTTGCCGAATTCGGTGTCGGCGAAGCAATGGCCTTCCATGATCGCGACCGGCGTCAGGTTGATGCGATCGGTGACGTCGCCCACGGCCCAGATATTTTCGGCCGTGGTCTTCGACCACTCGTCGACCGCAATGGCGCCCGCCTTGTCGAGTTGCACGCCCGCCTTCTCCAGCCCGATGCCCGCCGTATTGGCAGCGCGGCCGGTGGCGTACATCACGAGGTCGGTCTCGAACATGCCGCCGGCCGGCGTGTGAACCTCATAGGGACCCCTCTCGCCCTTGGCGTCACCCTTGGCGACGATACGCGCGATCTCCATTTCAGTGCGCAGGCGGATGCCGCTCTCGGCCAGCGACTCATGGACGAAGGTGCGACATTCCTCGTCGAAGCCGCGCAGCACGCGGTCGCGCCGCAGCACGAGGTCGACCTTGCTGCCGAGCCCCCTGAAGATGCCGGCGAATTCAACGGCGATAAAGCCCGCGCCCACGATGGTGATGTGCTTGGGCAGATCGGCCAGGTGAAACGCCTCGTTGGACGTGATGGCGAGTTCATGCCCGGGAATCGGCGGCACCACCGGACGACCACCGGTGGCGACCAGGATCTTCTCCGCGGTGATCGTCTCCTCGCCGACCTGGATGGTGTGGCGATCCATCAGACGGCCCCGACCCATGTGCAGTTTCACGCCCGCCCCGTCGAGCAGGCGCAGATAGACCGCGTTCAGGCGGTCGACCTCCTTGCTCACATTGTCGCGCAACGTCGCCCAGGAATGGGTCGGCGCCGGAACGGTCCAGCCGAAGCCGGCCGCATCCTCGAAGTCGTGCGCGAACTTCGAGCCGTACATCAGGAGCTTCTTCGGCACGCAACCGCGGATCACGCAGGTGCCGCCGACGCGGAAATCTTCGCAGATACCGACGCGCGCGCCGTGGCTTGCCGCAATTCGCGAGGCGCGCACACCGCCGGAGCCGGCGCCTATGACGTAGAGGTCGTAATCGTATGCCATGGGGATACCTTGAGAACAAAACCGCAACACGGCCACAATTCGGTCGCCGCGGAGACTATATCGGCGCTTAGACGGCCGGGTAAGGGAAATGGAGAGTGTATTTCCATATCCTGATACAACTTATAGGACATTGCCCAATGCCGAATTTCACCACCCTGGTCACGGCCGCCCTGCTTCTTCTGGCTGTTCCTGCACTTACCACCCCTGCTCTTGCCGCGCCCGACCCCGCCGCGCCCGGCGACGGTCGTCCAGCCCCGGCCGACAAGCCTGCCCGCCCGCCGAGCGGCGTGATGCGCTACGACACGAACAAGGACGGCGCCGTCGACCGTGCCGAATGGACGGCAGCCCAGGAGGCGCGCTTCAAGCGGCTCGACGCCAACGGCGACGGCAAGCTCACACAGGACGAGCTGTTTGCCCGCACGCCGGCCGCCGATAGCAGCGTGCTGCCGACCGACCGCCAGATGCAGCGCCAGTCGGCCTATTTCCAGCGGCTCGATGCCGACAAGGACAGCAGCGTCACCCTGGCGGAGTTCATGCTCCAGGCCGAGAGCAACTTCGCGCGTTGCGACCTCGACGATGACGGCCGCATCGACACCGCGGAATGCCGCCAGGCCCTGCGGAGCAAGCCCGCCGACCGCGCCCGCCAGGAGCGCTGACGGTCCCGCCAAAGAAAAAGGCCGCCGGAACCCGGCGGCCTTTCCTCTCGGTCGGATTTGACGCGATCAGGAGCCTTCGGCCGACTGGATGTCGCCGAACAGGTTCCAGGTCTCGCCCTTGAAGCTGGCAAGCTGGACCGATTGTATCGGGTAGAAATCCGTAGGGCTGGTGCTGACGGTGATGCCGGGCAGCAGCAGGGGTACGCGCTGCTTCTGGAAGTTGGCCGCCTGCTTCATCACGTTCGCACGCGTCAGGTTATCGCCGCACTTCTTCAGCGTCTGTTCCATCAGGAACGCCACCGAATAGGCGAAGATATAGTTGCCGTCGTTCTTGTTGGCGCCCGGCATGTACTTATCCATCCATGCCGACCAGGTCTTCATGTCGGCATTGTCGTTCCACTGCTTGTCCGTGGGATCCATGAGATACAGCGCGGTAATGATTCCCTGGCTGTTCTCGATGCCGGCCGGCCTCAGCGTCGAGGCGACCGACGACGAGACGTTGTTCAGGTACTGCATCGGCTTCCAGCCGAGGTCAGCGATCTTGCGGATCGCTTGGGCGGCGAACTTCGGAATCGCAATGTTGAAGAAGACGTTGGCTCCGGAGTCCTTGAGCTGGATGATCTGGCTGTCGACGGTCGGATCGGTCGTCTCGTAGGTGACACGCTTGACCACCTTGCCGATATCCTTGCCGAGGCCTTCCTCGAAGCCGCCCCAGTAATCCTTGCCGTAGTCGTCGTTCTGCATCAGCACGCCGATCTTGGCATCCTTGACGTTGGCCAGGATATGCTTGGCGTAGATGACGGCTTCGGTGTGGTAATCGGGCTGGTAGCCCATCGTCCAAGGGAACTCCTTCGGCTTGCCCCACTTCGATGCACCGGTCGCCACATAGAGTTGCGGCACCTTTTTCTGGTTCATGTATTTGTGGATGGCCGTGTTGGTCGGCGTACCCAGCGTGTTGAACAGGCAAAGCACCTTTTCCTGCTCGACGAGCTGGCGGACGACCTCGACCGTCTTGGGCGGTGAATAGGCATCATCGCGGGTGATGAAGTCCACCTTGCGGCCGTTGATGCCGCCGCGGTCGTTGACCATTTTCCAATAGCCTTCGAGTCCCTTGCCGATCACGCCATATGACGATGCCGGTCCGCTATAGGGATTGGTGTGGCCGATCTTGATTTCCTTGTCGGTCGCACCGTCGTCGTACTTCTTCTGGGCAAATGCCGAGCCCGAAGCCGTCAATACCGCGGCGGTCGAAACGCCACCCAAGAAACTGCGCCTGTTGGTCTTCAATGTTTCCTCCTCTGGTTATCGCCCTGTGAATTCAGCGTCGCGCGAAACACGCCCCCTGAAAAGGGAAAAAGTCACGTCGCCACGTACATAAAGCCCTTGTTGCGCCGCCAGCGAGCAGCGCCTCAATATTGGGCAAGGCTCACTCATCCTCGCGATTCAGCGTTGGCTGCGCAACCTGCGCACCGCCAGGTACACGCCGCCGACGATACCCATCGGCATCAGGTACATCAGCGCGACCAGCAGGACGCCGAACACCGTATAGGCCGAAAGATCGAAAGGCACTCCGAGGTCGTTTCTCACAAACTGGGAGAGCGCCTGGGCTGAATTGTCCACGAGGACATAGAAGATTCCACCGACCACCGAGCCCGCCAGGGAGCCGACACCGCCCACCACCAGCCCGATCAGGAATTTGATCGACAGGAAGATGGTGAAGCTGTCAGGGGCGACGAAAGCGATCGCAGAAGCCGAAAGCGCGCCTGCGATACCGGTATAGGCGGCGCTGATGCCGAATGTGACCGTCTTGTAGAGCGCCAGATCGATGCCCATCGTGCTCGCCGCCATGGGCTGGTCGCGGATCGCCATCATCGCGCGGCCGCTGCGGCTGTTCAGCATGTTGGCGGCGCCCCAGTACAGGAACACCATGACGACAAGGCAGAAATAATAGAGCCACTGATCCTCGGAAAGCGGCAACCCGAATGGCGCTTCGGGCTTCAGCAGCACGATGCCCTGCACCCCGCCGGTGAGGTCCTCGAGCCACTTGTATTTCAGAATCTGCGGCACTGCGAGTGCCAGCGCGAATGTGGCCAGCGCCAGGTAGTGGCCTTCCAGTTTCAGCGCCGGCAGTCCGAACAGATAGCCGACGATGAAGCACACGATCGCTGCTGCCGGCAAGGTCGCCCAATAGGGCACGTTCAGTCGATCCATCAGGATCGCCGCGGTATAGGCGCCGACCGCATAGAAGGCGCCATGCCCAAGCGAAATCTGGCCATTGAAGCCGGTCAGCAGATTGAGTCCGAGAACAGCGATCGACGCGATGATCATCGTGCTAACGAGGAACAGGCGGTAGTTCGACACGATGTCGGGCAACACCGGCTGGAGCAGCGGAATCACGACCGCCAGCACCAGCAGGACAGCCAGCCACTTCTTGGGAAATGCCGGCATCTCAGACCCTCTTCACGACGACGCGGCCGAACAGGCCGGCCGGCTTCACGGTCAGCACGACGATGACGATGATCAGGGCGACAGTGAGCTTCTCGCCGTTGCCGATGATGTAGACGCCGGTCGCCTTTTCGATCTGGTTGCCGGCATAGGCCACCATGTTTTCGAGCACGCCGACGATGAAGCCCCCGGCCACGGCGCCGCCGGGACTGGAAATGCCGCCAACCAGGGCGCTGGCAAAGGCATAGAGCAGGATGCCGCCCATCATGTTGGGGTCGAGATAGACGATATGGGCGACCATAATGCCGGCGACGGCGCCGACCGACGCGGCAAGCCCCCAGCCGAGTGCCAGCATCCAGTCGACGCGCACGCCGACCAGCCGGGCCATCTGCGGGTTCTGCGCAGCCGCACGCATGGCCAGTCCCAGCGGCGTGAAGCGAAAGAACACGAACAGCAACCCTAGTACGACCAGGGTGACGAGCACGACGCCGAGCTGATGCGCGCCGATGACGCCTGCGATGCCGAAGTCGCTCTTGGGGAAAGGCGAGGGGAAAGACTTGATCAGGTAACTCCAGATCGCGCCCGCCACCGAATTGAAGATCGCCAGCAGGCCGATGAAGACCACGATGATCGACAGCACCGGCGCACTGTGCAGCGGCCTCAGGATCACGCGCTCGATGGTCACGCCCATCACGAAGGAGAAGGCCACGGCGGCGACGAAGGCGACCCAGAAGTCGGCCCCCCAGCTCATGAGCTGCCAGCTGATGTAGGTGCTGAACATCGCCATCTCGCCCTGGGCGAAATTGATATGGTCGGTCGACACGTAGATCATGACCAGCGCCAACGCCAAGGCGGCATAGATGGCACCGTTGGCAAGGCCGGACGCGAGCTGCTGGAGGAACTGTTCCATTTTCCTACCCTAATAGCCGAGGTACGACTTGCGGACGTTGTCGTCGTTCTTCACGACCGACGAGGAACCCGACATGACGATCCTGCCGGTCTCCAGCACGTAGGCATGACTGGCGAGGTCGAGTGCGAGAGCGGCATTCTGCTCGACCAGAAGCATGCTCACTTTCTCCTCGATATTGATGCGGCGCATGATGCGAAAGATCTCCTGCACGATCAGCGGCGCCAGGCCGAACGACGGCTCGTCGAGTAGCATCAGGCGCGGCTTCAGCATCAGGGCCCGGGCAATCGCCAGCATCTGCTGCTCGCCGCCCGACAGCGTGCCGGCCTGCTGCTGCAGCCGTTCCCTCAGTCGCGGGAAATAGCCCAGGATGCGCTCGAGATCGGCCCGGACTGCCGCCTTGTCCTTGCGGGTATAGGCCGCGACCCGCAGGTTCTCGTCGACGGTGAGGCTGGTGAAGGTGCCGCGGCCCTCGGGGACGTGGGCGATGCTGAGGCGGACGATCTCTTCCGTCGCCATGCCGCCGATTTCCTTGCCGTCGAAACGAACGGTGCCTTCGGTGCGAATCATGTTGCAGATGGCGCGCAGCGTCGTTGTCTTGCCCGCGCCGTTGGCGCCCAGCAGGGTCGTGATGCCCCCTACCGGAATATCGAACCCGATGTCATAGAGCGATTGCGTCTGACCGTAGAACGCCTTCAGACCGTTTACTTCCAGCAGCGCGGGCATCACGACGTTCCCAGGTAGGCACGGATCACTTCGGGATCGCGCTGAACTTCCGCCGGCGTGCCGTCGGCGATCTTCTTGCCGAAGTCGATGGCGACGACCTTGTCGGAAACCGACATGACCAGGCTCATGTGATGCTCGACCAGCAGCACCGTGACGTTCTGGGTGTCGCGTACGCGCTTGATCTGGGCTTCGAGGGTTATGATTTCCTCGTGGTTCAGGCCGGCAGCGGGCTCGTCGAGCAACAGCAGCTTGGGACTGGAGGCCAAAGCCCGCGCCAGTTCGACACGCTTGCGGATCGGGAACGGCAGGCCGCTGGCGATCGCCGAGGCGAATGGCACGAGGTCCATGAACTCGATCAGTTCGCGCGAGCGCCGGGTGATGCGTTCTTCCTCGGCATCGACCTTGGGCAAATGCAGGGCATTCTCGAAGAAGCTCGTCGAACTGCGGCTGTGGCAGCCGACCTTGATATTGTCGAGCACGGACATCTTGTCGAACAGGGCGACGTTCTGGAATGTCCGCCCGATGCCGATATGCGGGATATCGTGGCGCGGCCGCTGCAGGATCGACTTGCCCTCGAACAGCACGTCGCCGCTGTTCGGCGTGTAGAGCCGGCTGAGGCAATTGAAGAGGGTTGTTTTTCCCGCCCCGTTGGGGCCGATCAGGCCGGCCACCTGGCCGGCAACGACATCGAAGCTGACGCCGTCGAGCGCCACGATGCCGCCAAATCGAACCGAGACATCGCGCACGCTGAGAAGCGGCGTTCCGCTGGATGAAGACTGTTCTACCATGATCACGCTAGATTTCGCCGACTGCCACGACTGGTGCGGCTATCCCACGAAATTACCCTTTCCTCCCAAGGACTTGCGGTTCTTCTGCGGAACCTGCAATCGCCACACGATGGCCCATTTGGCTGCGATACGCAACCCAAATGGCCGCGCGCCATTGTTTTGGCGCCTTTACCTTTTAACAACGACGCGCTGTGCGGACGTTGACAGGACGCTCTGGGCAAACGATACGAATCCTCCCTCACAACGCGGGTCTACCGCCGATGAATCGCCTTTTTGTTCTGATCGTTCTCGCTTCGGCGATTGGGTTGCCCGCGTCCGCCCAGACTCCTCCTCAAACTCCACCAACCCAGGGCTGGCCGGCGAACCGTCCGGCGACGGCAGCGCCCCCGGCGAAGCCGCCCCAGGCGGCTCCCGCCAAGCCAGCGGGCGCGCCGCCGGCTGCACAGGAGGCGGCAACCGGCACGCCGCCGCCGATTCCCCTGCCGTCGTGGTTCATCGAGATCGACGTCGACAAGAAGGGCGAGGTGACGCGCGAGGAGTTTCTGAAGTACCGCATGAAGTCGTTCGACCAGCTCGACGTCAACAAGGACGGCAAGATGACGCTCGAGGAATTCCTCAAGGTCGTCGAGCCGCCGCTCTCGCCCGACGTGCCCAATAAGCCCCCCCTCGAGGAGCTTCGCACCCGGGCCCGTACCGAGTTCCAGAATCTTGATACCAACCGCGACGGCTTCGTCGAACGCCGCGAGGCCGAGGCGCTGGTCCATTCGGAATTCAACCAGTACGACACCGATCGCGACAACAAGATCACCGAACCCGAAGTAAGGCTGATCGTACAGCGGTCGATGCAGCGTGAGGCGAGCGAGCGTCAGCAGATCGAGGCGCGCCGCCGCCAGGGCATGGTGACGCTCAATGAATTCATCGACATGCAGCTGCGCAATGCCGATCAGCTCGACAAGAGCGGCGACGGCAAGGTGAGCCTGCAGGAGTATTTCGTGCTTGCCGGTCCCGCTGACGGGCCCGAGGCCAAGAACCTGCTGCCATACGATCTGCGCAAGAAGATCGCGCAGCGCAAGTTCCTGGAGATCGACACCAACAAGGATGGCCAGCTCGATCGCGTCGAACTGACCGGCTACGCGGTCAAGCAGTTCCTTGAAATGGACCTCAACAAGGACCGCTTCCTGAGCGAAGCGGAGTTCAAGCAGGCCCAGGAGGCCGAGAGCAAGAAGGTGCGGGCGCTGATCCAGACGCTGCAACCCGCGGCACCGCCGCGGCCGGCACCGGCCCAGCCGCGCGGCGGCCAGCCGGCACCGCAGCCGGCGCCTGGCCTGCCGCAAGGCCTGCCTCAGGGTACGCGCTAGAAATCCGTGCCGAAGCAGCGACCCTCGGCGTGACGGTCGCTATTCGACCGTGACGCTCTTGGCGAGATTGCGCGGCTGGTCGATGTCGGTGCCTTTCGCCAGCGCGGTGTAATAGGCAAGCAGCTGCACCGCGACGGTATAGAGGATCGGTGCCACGATCGGATCGACGTCGGGCATCATGATCGACGTCTCGGCCTTGGCGCCCAGCCGCGCCACGCCTGCCTTGTCGCTCAGCAGCACCAACCTGCCGCCCCGCGCCCTCACCTGCTCGAAATTCGAGGAGATCTTATCGAAGATCGGATCTGTCGGCGCCACCACCACGACCGGCACCTGGTCATCGATCAGCGCGATCGGACCGTGCTTCATCTCGCCGCCGGCGTAACCCTCGGCATGGATGTAGGACAGCTCCTTCAGCTTGAGCGCGCCCTCCAGCGCCACCGGGAAGGACGAGCCGCGACCGAGGTAGAGTACGTCGCGCGCCGCCGCGAGCGTATTCTCGGCGATGCGGCGATAGTCCTCTTCCATGTTCAGCGTTTCGTTGACGCGCGCCGGCAGTTCGATCAGCGCAAGCGCCAGCCGCTCCTCTTCCTCGCGCGACAGCGTCCCGCGCGCCCGGCCGGCGGCAATCGCGGTGGCCAGCAGGACGACGAGCTGGGTGGTGAAGGCCTTGGTCGAGGCGACACCGATCTCAGGCCCGGCCAGGGTCGGCAGCACGACATCCGACAAGCGCGCGATGGCACTTTCCGGCACGTTGACGACCGATAGCAGCGTCTGATTCTGCGACTGCGCATAACGCAGCGCCTCGAGCGTATCGACGGTCTCGCCCGACTGGGAGACGGCGATGCAGACGCCGCCGTCCGGCAGCGGCGGCTCGCGGTAACGCATTTCAGAGGCAACATCGACCTCGACGGCCAGGCGCGCCAGCTTCTCGAACCAGTACTTCGCGATCATGCCGGCATAGCAGGCCGTACCGCAGCCTGTGATGGTAACCCGGCTGACCTTGTTCCAGTCGAACGGCAAGGCCGGCAGGCTGACCGAGCGCGTCGCCGGATCCAGATAGCTCTGCAACGTGTCGCCGATCACCGCCGGCTGCTCGTGAATCTCCTTCAGCATGAAATGCTGGTGGTTGCCCTTGCCGATCAAGGCGCTGCTGAGGCCGCTCTTCTTGATCGGCCGCTTCACCTTCTGCATGCCCTGATAGATCGTGCAGCCATCGGCCTTCAGGACGACCCAGTCATCATCCTCGAGATAGCTCACCCGGCTGGTGAAAGGCGCCAGCGCCAGCGCGTCGGTGCCGATGTACATTTCGCCGTCGCCGTAGCCCACCGCCAGCGAGCTGCCGCGGCGGGCCCCCATCAGAATGTCGTGCCGGCCGCTGAACAGTGCGACCAGCGCGAACGCGCCGCGCAGATGCGTCATCGCCTTGCCCATCGCCTCCTCCGGCGACATCTGGCTCTCCAGATAGGACGTCAGAAGCTGCGCCACGACCTCGGTGTCGGTGTCACTGTCGAAGCTACGGCCTTCGGCGAGGAGTACGTCCTTGAGCTCCTGGAAGTTCTCGATGATGCCGTTGTGCACGATCGCCACGCGGTCGGTGGCAATGGGATGGGCATTGCGTTCGCTGGGCTTGCCGTGGGTTGCCCAGCGCGTGTGGCCGATGCCGATCGTGCCGGGCAGTGGCTCCGCCTTCAGTCTCGTCTCGAGGTTGACCAGCTTGCCTTCGGCGCGCCGGCGGTCGATGTGGCCGTTCACCAGTGTCGCGACTCCGGCCGAATCGTAGCCGCGATACTCCAGCCGCTTCAGCGCGTCGAGCAGCAGGGGGGTGACCGGCGCTGTGCCGATGATTCCAATGATACCGCACATGGGGAAAGATCCAGGAGGGGGTTGGCTATTTCTTCTTGGCCCGCGTGGCCCCAGCCTTCTTGACGGCCGCGCGGGCCCTCAGTTTCGCACGAAGCGGCGCTGCCCGCCCCTGCTTTGTCACCTGGCGGGCCCGGCCAAAGGCCACCGCGCCACCTGGCACGTCCTCGGTAATGACGCTGCCGGCAGTCACGTTCGCGCCGCGGCCGATCCGCACCGGCGCCACCAGCGCACTGTTGGAGCCGATGAAAACATCGGCATCGATGATGGTGCGATGCTTGCCGTAGCCGTCATAGTTCACCGTGATCGTCCCGGCCCCGATGTTGCTCCTGGCACCGATATCGGAATCACCGAGATAGGTCAGATGGTTGGCCTTGGCGCCACGCCCCATGTGGGTGGCCTTGAGCTCGACGAAATTGCCGATATGAGCATCTGCGCCGACGTCCGAGCCCGGCCGAATGCGGGCGAAAGGGCCGACGACGGCGCGGCGACCGATGCGGGCGCCCGTGATGTCGCAAAATGCCTTGATCTCAGCTCCCCTGGCCACGCTGACGCCGGGGCCGAAATGTACGTTGGGCCCGATCGTGACATCGGCGGCAAGCTTTGTGTCGGCGGCCAGCCACACCGTCTCGGGATCCGTCAGGGTGACCCCGGACGCCAGCGCCGCGGCGCGCAGGCGCTGCTGCAGTGCCCGCTCCGCCACTGCCAGCTCGGCCCTTGAGTTGATGCCCTGGAACTCCCCCTCCTCGCCCGCGACAGCGATGGCCTTATGGCCTGCCGCGCGCGCGATGGCGACGGCATCGGTGAGGTAGAACTCACGCTTGGCATTGCGATTGCCGATCTCCCTCAGCAGCCTCCCGACCAGCCGGCCGTCCAAGCACATCACCCCGGAATTGCAGAAGTCGATCGTCTTCTCCGTCGCGTTGGCGTCCTTGCTCTCGACGATCTTCTCCAGCACGCCACCGTGCACGACCAACCGGCCGTAGGGCGAAGGATCCTGCGCCACGAAGCCCAGCACGCCAACGGCCGCGCCCCTGCGCCGGCACGCGGCCACCAGACGCCGCATGCTGGCGGGCGTCACCAGCGGCGCATCGCCGAAAACGATCAGAACCGGCCCGCGATGTCCCTCGAGTGCGCCCAGCGCGGCCTTGGCCGCGTCGCCGGTCCCCAGGGGGCGCCGCTGAACCACGGTCGGATGCGGCGCGAAGGCTTCGGCCACCAGCGCGGCGCCCGGCGAGATCACACCGATGGTGCGGGTCGGCCGCAGCCGGCGAACATTGTCGAGCACATGCCTCAACATCGGCCAGCCCGCCAGAGGGTGCAGGACTTTCGGGAGGACCGATTTCATTCGTGTACCGGCGCCAGCCGCCAGCACGACCACGGCAATGGGCGATGTCATGGTCGTCGGATGCCACGGAGCGGGAGGCCCCGCAAGATGGATGTGCTATGGAACTCCCATGCATCCCAACGCTGACAACCTCCTCGCCACCCGTTTCGACACCGTGATCTACGATCTCGACGGCACACTGATCGACAGCGCCCGCGACATGGGCGTGGCCGTGAGCCGCGTGCTGGCCGACCACGGCCTGCCGCCCATCTCCGACCAGGATGCCCGGATATTCATGGGCCAGGGCAGCAAGGTCACCATCGGCAAGGCCTTCGCCAAGAACGGCCGGATTCTCGATGATATTGCGCTCGGCGCCGCCACCCGCGAATTCGTGCGCTATTACGAGGCCGACCCGGTGAGCCACACCACGGCGTTCGATGGCGTTTCCGACATCGTCGCCCGCTTCGCCCGCCTCGGGCTGAAGCAGGGCGTGTGCACCAACAAATTCGAGCGGCCGGCCCGTACGATCCTGGAGCACCTAAAGTTGATGCCGCCGATTTCCGACGTGGCCGGGGCCGACACCTTCCCGGTGCGCAAACCCGACCCCAAGCACATTCTGATGCTACTCGCGCGCATGGGAGCCGATCCCGGACGCGCGGTCATGATCGGCGATTCGATCCATGACGCCGAGGCCGCTCATGGCGCCGGCATTCCGGCCGTACTGGTGAGCTGGGGCTACACCGTCAAGCCCGCCAGCGAACTGGGCGCCGACGCCGTGATCGATCGCTTCGACGGCCTGCCGGACGCCCTCGGCAGGCTCGCCGTCCGTTAGATAGTGTTCAGTCCGCGGCACGCCGCTCCGGCGCGTCGGTCGCAAGCCCGGCGACCCGGCGGGCATAGAGCGTGATGCCGGGCTGCGCGCTCAGCCCATGCACGAAGATGCTGAGCAGCACCGTGACGATCGTCGACAGTCGAATGATCGATTCTCCCGGCAGTCTGATTTCGCGCTCGAGATAGACGAGGCCCAGCACAATGGACGCCAGCCCGCGCGGCCCGAACCATCCCATGAACAGCACCGTCGAGCGGTCAAGACCGGTGCCGATCAGCGACAGTGCCACCGGGACCATGCGCACGATGGTGAGGCTTAGCACGGCGTAGAGGACGATCCGGAGGTCGATGGCGTGCCAGCTGTACGCCACGACCATACCAAAGAGGAAGAACACCGACAGGTTGATGATCTGGCCCCAGATTTCGCCGAACTCCAGGCTGTGGCGGCGGGCGTCGGGAAATCCATTCTGAACCGCCAGACCGGCGACGAAGGCGGCGATGAACATGCTGGCGGCAATGGCATCGGAGACCAGCATACAGAGCAGCGGCAGCGTCACCACTCCACTCTGCTTGAGTGCGTCAGATATCCAGTCGCGTCGCGCGGCCCGGTCCAGCAGCCACCCGCCGATCAGACCAACTACCACGCCGACCGCCACGCCATAGCCCAACTGCTCCACGACGAACTGGGCGAAACTCGCGCGCGGGCCCTCCTCCGCTGCTGCCGCCAGCGCCATGAAGAACAGCAGGAATGGCACCGACAAGCCGTCGTTCACGCCGGCCTCGACATTCAACGCCTCGCGTATGCGCAACGGGGCGCGCGGACTGGCCACGACGACCTGCCCCAGGCCAGCGTCGGTCGGAGCCAGGATCGCAGCCAGGATGGCCACCTCCCAGAGGCCGAGGGCAGGAAACACCAGATGGGCAGCCACGGCGCCCAATAGAATGGTGAGAGGCAGGCCGATGCCGAGCAGCCGGGCCGGCAGTTCCCGGATGTTCCATAGCAGTGACAGGTTCGTGCGGGCGGCATCGGTGAACAACAGCAACACCAGGCCGACCTCGGCGAGGTAGAGGAGGAAATGGGGGTTCATGCTGGCGGCTAATGCGCCGGGAGCCAGGATTTCGGCGCAGATGCCGGCAACCGTGAACGCCATCGGCCCGGTCAGGATGGTCCGTTCCAGCCGCCGCGACACCAAGCCGTAGGCGAAAACGAGCCCGATGAATACTGCGAGAAGTATCATGTCTCCCCCACGATCTGACATCGGCCGGTAGCGGCGACACCCGACGCAACCCGTTGACGATTCGGCCCGCACGCCCTATACGCGCCCCTTCCGGGCGCTTAGCTCAGCGGGAGAGCACACCCTTCACACGGGTGGGGTCGTAGGTTCAATCCCTACAGCGCCCACCACCGGTTTCTAAGGGCCTTTGGCGACAGCTAGAGGCCCTTACTTTATGGGGCGCGGAACCTTCGGCTGTTCCTCCAGCCATTTGCGGGCCTCGCGAAGGCTGCGGAAGAGTTTCACCGGCCTTTCGCCCTTGGTCGCGTCGGCAAAGGCATGGGCAAATCCAACCCGATTCGGGTTGATGACGAAGGCAACCGGACCGCGCCCTGAACCCGGGTCCCCACGCAGCATCGCCGCGATGTGCTCGACCTGCGCCTCGGTGAGATCCGAGGTCGACAGCGTCACATCGATGATCTTGCCGAAGTGCGGAACGTTCGCCTCGACCAGCTTCTGGGTGTTGCGAGCGATCTCTTCCGGCGTGACGTGGCCGATGGCGGCAATTACGACGGTGCGGTGGAGTGGCGAGATATCGAGACTGATCGGCATGTAAGCGGCACCCGGCAAGAGTCGTGCGTCTAGATACTACGCTTCAGTCGTCCCGTTGTTCCAAGTCATCCCTATTCCCCAGAATCGGTCAATCGTGCGCCGAACACCATGTCGACCCGAGTCCGTTCGGATTTCATCAGTTGATCAGCACCAAACTCGAGTGCGTAAGTCCATTGCCGCCAAGCCCGGCGTAGCGATGGAAGTGCATCCGCGGCGCACGCGGGAACATTCCAGCTGTGCGTGCGTTGTAGACCATCAGAATTCAAACCGTGTCGACCGTGTCGAATGAACCTCCCCAAGGCGATGCGGCCAAGCCGCCCGGATCCCCTCTGCGCGAGCTTGGATGCGCTGCCCTCTCAAACTCGATTCTCCTGATTGACCCGCAATGACCGAGTTCCTCGAAGAATTTACTCGTCCGACCTGGTTATCTATTCCCGTCGTGGCCGCGCGGCTGCTGATGGCACTGATACTGGGCGGCGCCATCGGCTTTGAGCGCGAGTGGCGCAACCGCCCGGCCGGCTTGCGCACCCACATCCTGCTGTGTGTGGCGGCTGCGACGTTCGGCATCCTCACAATTGAGATCGTGCATGCACCGGTGTTTGCCCGGCCTGGCGCGGCATTCGACCCGTTGCGCGCCGTTGAGGCAGTCACGGCCGGGGCGGCATTCCTGGCGGCTGGTACAATCCTGTACGCTCGCGGCAAGGTGCAGGGGCTGACGACAGGGGCTGGGTTATGGCTGGCGGGCGCCGTGGGGCTTTGCTGTGGATTCGGGCTCTGGCTGGTCGCTACCCTTGGCGCGATTCTCGCCCTTCTGGTGCAGGGTGCGATGCTCACCTTGATGCCGCCGACGAAAATTGACGACGGGAAGAGTGGCAACGAGAAGAACGGTGCCGACTCAAGCAAGAAGAGTTGACCGTCTGCATCGCCCTGTTCGTCTTCCATTAGCACCGCGACATTGTCTACGATGACGTACTTCATCCTGACCGGACGTTTGCACTCAACTGCATGTCGGGATGAAAGCCATACGGACTCCAATGGCCAATAGGCCCAACCCCGACCGGGGCGCGGGCCCAAGCCCTCCGTGGATTTCCAAAAGGCCTCCGCCGGCGATGAATCGGCATTGATGGTCTTGCCGGCATTCCCAACTGCACCGGGACCACAGTTGTCGACGGTGGTGGCATCCTGGTGCGCTGGCACCGACCTATGCCAACTCTACGGCGCACCAAAAGGAGCGGCATTCTCCTGAATGTTTGGTCCTCCGCAATTTGGGTGCACTAGGCCGGTCTCGCCCGGTTACCCACAGCTTGTGGCGGTCTACAGATCAATGAAATCAATGTAAGACCTGCTACAAGCAGACTTCACACGGGTGAGATCGTAGG
>CALFRN010000418.1 GCA_937919085.1 uncultured Reyranella sp. | reverse complement strand
CTGCGAGCAGGCCCATGCCGATTTTCGCCGATTCGGTGCGGCGCGCGATGCGCCCAATTCGTAGACTTTCAATGGGCCATGTTGCGAAGTCGCGCCTCACTGACCGCATGCCATCGTCTCACTTCGATCGAGGCAGTTTCTGACGGCTACTCGGCTGCCCTCGCGGTCTCGCCGCGATAGGCCTGCGCCAGCTTCACGTAGCTGGCGGCGGAGCGCTTGAAAGATTCGAGATCCTTTTCGGTGATGTCGCGCATCTTCACCGCCGGATTGCCGGCCCACAGCTCGCCTTTGCGCACGATCTTGCGCGGCGTCACGACCGCGCCGGCCGCGACCATCGCGCCGGTCTCGACCACTGCCTCGTCGAGGACGGTCGAATGCATGCCGATGAAGGCATCGTCCTGGACCTCACAAGCGTGCAACAGCGCCAGGTGGCCAACGGTGACATTGCGGCCGACCGTGGTGCCCACACCGCGCGCGGCGATGTGGATCACCGTACCGTCCTGGATGTTGGAGCCGTCGCCGATCTTGATGCCGGGCCCATCGGCGCGCAGCACTGCGCCGAACCAGATGCCGCAGTTGGCGCCGATCTCGACGCCGCCGATCAGTGTCGCGTTGGGCGCGATGAAGGCCGAGGCATGAACCTTGGGCAGCACGCCGTTGAAAGGCACGATGAGACCGGACATCGGATCGTCTCTCCAAATAGAAGAAGGGCGCCTTGCGGCGCCCTTCGAAGATAGTCCAATTGGCCGATTAGCGCTTCGAGAACTGGAAGCGTGCGCGGGCGCCGGCGCGGCCGTACTTCTTGCGCTCGACCACGCGGCTGTCGCGGGTGAGGAAACCGTTGGCCTTGATGGCACCACGCAGGGCCGGCTCGAACTTGGTCAGCGCCTGCGAGATGCCATGACGCACCGCGCCCGCCTGGCCCGAGAGGCCGCCACCGGAAACCGTGGCAATCACGTCGAACTGGCCGCCGCGCTCGGAAACGTCGAACGGCTGCTGGATCATCATGCGCTGGGTCGGGCGCGCGAAATAGATCGTCTGGTCGCGGCCATTGATGGTGATCTTGCCGGTGCCGAGCTTCACCCAGACGCGGGCGACCGCGTTCTTGCGTCGTCCCGTGGCATAGGCACGGCCCTGGGCGTCGATCTGCTTCTCACGAGCCGGCGCCGCGGCCTGCTCGCCACCCGCCGGTACCTTCTTCAGTTCGGCAAAAGTCGAAAGTTCAGTAGCCATGTCAGCCGATCCTCGAATTCTTGCGGTTCATAGCGGCAACGTCGAGCTTCTCCGGCTGCTGCGCCTCCTGCTCGTGCTTCGGTCCCGCGTAGACCCGCAGGTTTTTCATCTGCGCGCGGCCGAGCGGCCCACGCGTGATCATGCGCTCCACGGCCTTGATCAGGACCCGCTCCGGGAAGCGGCCTTCCAGGCGCTTGCCCAGGGTCTCGCCCTTGATGCCGCCGGGATGACCGGTGTGCCAATAGAAGACCTCGCGCTCGGCCTTGCGGCCGGTCAGGCGGACCTTCTCGGCGTTGATGACGACGACGTTGTCACCGCAATCGATATGCGGGGTGAAGGTCGGCTTGTGCTTGCCGCGCAGGCGCATGGCGATGATCGAGGCGAGCCGGCCGAGCACCAGCCCGTCGGCGTCGATCAGCAGCCACTTCTTCTGCACGTCGGCAGTCTTGGTGCTGGGAGTCTGGTTGGTAATGAGGGCGTGCATGGTTCTTTCTTCCAATGAGCGCGCGCTTATGGGCGTCACGGCGAGCCCTGTCAAGGGACTGCGAATATCTCAAATAAATCAACAAGTTGAGATAGCGGTAAAATAATACCGCATTCTATCTCTTTGATGGAATGGCGTAAGTCACCGTTGCGTGGGCGACGGGTTCATCCTTGCCCGCACTCCAGATCGTGAAGTCGCCCACCGCCAGAGTCTTGCCGAGTTTCAACAATCTGCCCTCGCCAATCAGGTCGGCGGGCTCAGGTTTGCGCATGAAATTGATGTTGAGGTTGGTCGTAACCGCCAGCGCGACCGGCCCAAGCTGACCCAGGATTAACAGGTAGAAGCCGCAATCGACCAGCCACATCAGGGTCGGGCCCGAGATGGTTCCGCCAGGCCGCAAATGCCGGTCGTTCATCGGCAGACGCAGCCGGATGACCCTGTCGTCCAGGTGCTCGATTTCCAGGCCAAGATGTGCAGCCTGCGGAAAATGCTCGTCGAGAAATTTCAGCAGATCGGCCGGGCTCATCACCGGCATGACGGCCCTCCTCCGAACCCGTACAATAAAGCCATGACAGTTGCCCCCAACGAACCGGTCCTGCTGCGCCGCGACGATGGCCGCGTCGCGACCCTGACGCTCAACCGTCCCGCCGCAATGAACGCCCTCTCCGGCGACCTTATAGACGCGCTGCAGGCGGAATTCGACAAGCTCGCCAAGGACCGCGAGATCCGCTGTGTAATCATCGAGGCGCAGGGCGAGCGCGCCTTCTCGACCGGCCATGACCTGCGCGAAGTCGCCTCGACCCGCGACTATGCCTTCCATCACGGTCTGCTGACACGCTGCTCGGCCATGATGATGTCGATCCGCAGCCTGCCCCAGCCGGTGATCGCCAAGGTAAAGGCGGTGGCCACCGCCGCCGGCTGCCAGCTCGTCGCCGCCTGCGATCTCGCAGTGGCGTCAAACGAAGCAACCTTCGCCACTTCAGGCATCAACAACGGCCTGTTCTGCGGCACGCCCTCGGTTTCGGTGGGCCGTAATGTCGGCCCCAAGCGCGCGCTCGACATGCTGTTCACTGGCGAGTTCATCGACGCCCAGACGGCACTGCGCGACGGCCTTGTGAGCCGCGTGGTACCCGCCGCCGACCTCGACCGCGCCACCAAGGCGCTCGCCGACCGCATCGCCGGCCAGCCACCGCAGCAGATTGCCGAGGGCAAGGCGATGTTCCACAAGCACATGACGATGGAACTCG
>CALFRN010000417.1 GCA_937919085.1 uncultured Reyranella sp. | reverse complement strand
CGGCAAGCCCTCTGGCTGACGTTGGTTTGGTTTGCGGTAACGGCAAGCCTTACCGGAATCGCGGTTCTCTATACCGGGCATCTCGAGAGGACCTCCCGCGCCGACCATGCGGTGAAGGAAGAGGCGGTAGCCCGGCTCAAGGCTGGCCAGGTCGACCAGTGGCTGCTCGACGGCTCGATCGGGGCCGCGCGCCTGGCGGCATCACTCGCGAGACTGCCGCTCGTCGGCCTGCCCGCCGAGCGCAATGTCCGGGTTGCCGTCGATCTTCTGATTGCCGAATTCCTGGCGGGCAACGCCAATCGGACCGCGGTCTCGCTGGTTACGCCAGACGGTGGAGTGCTGGTCCATTTGGGCGAAGCCGACGCTCCGCGCGGCGAGGCGGTGCGCGCGGCCCTCGCTGCTGCTGCGGGGCAAGATCGGCGAGCCGGCATCGTCGACATTTCTCCGACCGACGAAACGCCACCGCGAATGCGCATGATATTCGTCACACCCGTCGCCGCGCCGGGCGAAAAGGGCCCGGCGGCCGCGATCCTGGAGGTATCCGTCGATCCCTACCGGGGATTCTTCCAGCGCTTCGGCGAGCGGCCTGCACCGGGTGCCACTTCCACTCCGGCGATCCTGCGTCGCGATGGTGACGAGGCCGTCTTCGTGACACCGCCGCCGCACCGCGAGCCGGCCCCGGCCCCGGCGCCGCTCAGCGTCCGCGTGCCGCTGGCTGACACGGGACTGGCAGAGGTCCAGGCCCTGCTGCGCGGCAACGGCGCCTTTGTCGGCCGGGACACCCGAGGCGTCGAAGTGCTGGCGGCCGCGCATCGCGTGAAGAGCCTGCCTTGGACCGTCTTTGTGAGCACCGACCTCGTGGAGATCGTCGGGCCGCTCCGACAGAAGGCGTTCATGCTCTATCTCGTGATCGGCGCGGCCAGCCTGCTGGCCGCCGTCATGTTGCTGGTCCTTTGGCGCGACGGTTATGCCCTCCATGCTTCCGCCCGCGATCGGCAGCGCGAGGAGCGCTCCGCTTAGGCGCGACACTTCAAGCGGCATGGCCGGGTAATGTGCGACTTCGCGGGTCGGGCTGTCCTGGAGTGCGAGGTGGCGCACCGGTCGCGCATTGAGCAGGCGACCGGAATTATGTTGCGGGCAAAGGACGAGGAAGAGGTCCATCGCCAGCTCCGGGGAGACCTGGTCGGGTCCGACGATTGCCCGCTGGCCACTGTCGCGATCGGTCGGTCTGGGGCGAGGATCTGGCCGCCCTCATGGCGCGCGAGGGGATGGCTTGGGCGATTGTGCGGTACCGCCGAGACTGCATCAGCGAGGAAATCAAGGCTCGAGCGGCTCGGCTGACTTTCGGGTAACCCCAAATGCCCGCAGCCCGAGGGTGAGGGCCTGCAAAACTTCAGCGCACCTCCTTCCCAGGCGCCCCGGCGGGCCTTTTGATGTCCAGGGAGTTGCCGATGTCTTCGTTCGTCCGCCGCCACGTCGCCGCCGGCTGGCACACGCCTGTGAAATAATCGGACCGGCCTGCGATTTGCGAATTTTCATGCAGACAGAATCTGGACAACTCGTGTCTGAAAAATCGGCCGTCGATGGTCCACGCCTGGCGAACAGGACGAACAAGCCCGGACGGCGCCGGACAGCTGCTGTCCTTTCTGGCGTGCCTGAAAGGCAGGATTTGGCAGTATTTCTTCGGGACCGGTTCGCGAAAAGCCGCGATTCGGCGCGATTCGCTGTTCGAAAAAGGCGATTGCGCCGCGGTTCCTGCCACAATCTCGGTCCGGTTGACCTGTATCAACGTCGCGGTCGACCGGGCGGTCATGTTGATCGATAGTCGCGGACTTCCCGGCGGAACTGGCGGGCCGTTCAGCCGTTTCAATCACTTCGGCGGAAATCATGGGCTTCCAGATCCGCCAAATCCCCGGCCAAGCCGGACACAACCGAGAGGAATGACAATGTTGCGATCAGTTCTGGCGACGGCAGGTGCCGCACTCTTGCTCGTGGGTGCCGCGACCGCGGTTCAGGCCCAGACTCCGGCCGCGCCGGGAACAAAGGCGGCGGCCGGCAAGTCCGGCGCCAATGCCGGCTCGCTCACGTGCAATGTCGCGGGCGGCGTCGGCTTCATCTTCGGTTCGTCCAAGGATCTGAGCTGCCTGTTCACCCGCACCGACGGCATCGCCGAGCGCTACACCGGCACCATCAAGAAGTACGGTGTGGATATCGGCTTCACCAAGGAAGCGCAGATGGTCTGGCTGGTGTTTGCGCCCGGCAACATCGCGCCCGGCTCCCTGACGGGCGGCTACGCCGGCGCCACGGCGTCGGCCACGGTCGGCGTCGGTGTCGGCGCCAACGTGCTGATCGGCGGCGGCAGCGGGCAGATCACCCTGCAGCCGGTCAGCGTCGAGGGCAGCAAGGGCCTGAATGTCGCCGCCGGCGTGGGCGAGGTCGAGCTCAAGTACGTCAAGTAGGGAAATCCGGCAGGCGCCCTCCAAGGCGCTTGCCGGCCGCCCCCCGGCCGGGCCAACGTGCCCGCTATCATGCCGACCGTGACCGCCCCCATGGACGCCACCTCACAGACGGGGAGCGTCTCATGGTGGGGGTACGGTTTCTTCTTCTTCGACCACGACGAAAATTGCCCGTCCGTTCACCGGGCTTGCGCATGACCGGGAGCGGTTCCGTGCACCGGCCGGCGCACCGGCTCACGTCCGGCGGCCGCGAGGCATCGGACGAGATCGTCGCCGAAGAAGTGGCGGTCGCACTGGTCTACAACGGCATCAGTCACGCCGTGATGATGGCCACGCCCGCCGATCTGGAGGATCTGGGCGTTGGCTTTTCGCTGACCGAGCGCATCGTGGAGAATGTCGCGGAGATCCACGACATCCAGATCGAAGAGGTTGCGGTCGGATCGAGCGGCCGTGGCATCGAGGTGCGGCTGGAAATCTCGGCACGTCGTATCGCCGGATTGCAGGCGCGCCGGCGCAGCCTGGCTGGCCGTACCGGCTGCGGCCTGTGCGGCGTCGAGAGCCTCGATGCCGCGCTTCGGCTGGTGCCGGTTTCGCCGCCGTCAGGTCCCGTTTCGCGTCAGGCGATCGAGCGGGCGATGTCGGCGTTGCCGGGCCTGCAGACCATCAACCAGATGAACGGCGCCAGCCATGCGGCCGGTTGGGCAGGGGCCGACGGCATGCTCACCGTCGTGCGCGAGGATGTTGGCCGGCACAATGCGCTCGACAAGCTGGCCGGTGCGCTGGCCCGGACGGGTGCCGCGCCCGGTGGCGGTTTTGTTGTCGTGACCAGCCGGTGTTCCTACGAAATGGTGCAGAAGGCGGCCTCGCTGGGCGCGGCGGCGATTGCCGCGGTATCGGCGCCGACGTCGCTTGCCATCGAGACGGCCGAGCGGGCGGGCATTGCGCTCGCGGCCTTCGTGCGCGAGGGCCGGCTCACGGTCTACGCCAATGACGAGCGGATCACGACGTGAAACCGCAGCGCGTATTCGGCGTCACGGGCTGGAAGAACTCGGGCAAGACGATGCTGGTCGAGCGGTTGATCGCCGAGTTCGTTCGGCGCGGCTGGCGCGTGTCGGCGGTCAAGCACGCCCATCATGACGTCGACATCGACCAGCCCGGCCGCGATTCGTACCGTCATCGCGTGGCCGGCGCCAGCGAGGTGGCGCTGGTCGGTGGCCGGCGCTATGC
>CALFRN010000416.1 GCA_937919085.1 uncultured Reyranella sp. | reverse complement strand
GGGCTTCGACAAGCCCCTGCTCCACACCGTCAGGGGGGCAGGCTATGTCATCCGCACGCCTGACTAGGCTCCTGCGGTCCGCCAGTTTCCGGCTGGCGCTGGTCTATGCCGTGCTGTTCATCGTCTCGGCCGGCGCGCTGTTCGCCACGGTCTATGTGACCGCATCGGCGGCCATGCAGAACGACATGTCCGCCGTCCTGCGTACCGAGGCGCTCCAGCTCGCCGAGGTCCATCGACGCAGCGGCCTCGCCGGCCTCGCCGAACAGATTGCGCGGCGCATGAATTTCCGCACCCGCGGGCCGATCTTCTATCTCCTGCAGGCACCCAATCGCCGTGTCGTGGTCGGTAACCTGCCAGGCATGCCGCCGGTCAACGGCGTCATCGATTTCGTCCCGGAGCGCAGCACCGCCGAAGCCGAGGAAGAACGGCCCAAGCTCATGGGCTTCGGCATCACCCTGTCCGACGGCTCGTTCCTGCTGGTTGCCCAGGATGCCAACCGGCTTGCCGACATGCAGCATGCGATCACTCGGGCCTTCGCCTGGGCTGGCGGCCTTACCCTTCTTCTGGCGATCGCCGGCGGTGTCTGGCTCGGCAGCACATTCCTGCGCCGTATCGATACCATCACCCGCACCAGCCGCGCGATCATGGAAGGCGACCTCTCGGCACGCATCCCCGTGCGCGGTACGCACGACGAATTCGACCAGCTCGTCACCAGCCTCAACGACATGTTGGCGCGCATCCAGCAACTCATGGATGGCCTGCGCCAGGTTTCCAGCGACATCGCCCATGACCTGCGCACGCCGCTCGGCCGGCTGCGGCAGCACCTCGAGGATGCACGCGAGCGGGCGAAGACCACGGCCGACTTCGATGCCGCGACCGAGGCCGCCATCGCCGAGGCCGACGGCCTGCTCGAAACCTTCTCCGCACTGCTGCGCATCGCCCAGGTCGAGGCAGGCGCGCAACGGAGCGGTTTCGCCATGCTCGATCTGTCGGCCCTCGTCCGCAGCATCGGCGATGCCTACCAGCCGTCGGCCGAGGATTCCCAGCACAGGCTCCAGATCCATGTCGAGGACGGCGTATCGCTGACCGGCGACCGTCAGCTCCTCGCCCAGATGGTCTCGAACCTGGTCGAGAACGCACTGCACCACACGCCGGCCGGCACCACCGTATCGCTCGGCCTGCGCCGCGACGGCGCCGGCTTCAGCCTCGAGGTTGCCGACGACGGACCGGGCATTCCCGAAGCCGAACGCGACAAGGTGTTCGACCGCTTCTATCGCCTCGACCGCAGCCGTTCGACCGCCGGCAGCGGTCTCGGCCTCGCGCTGGTCAAGGCGATCGCCGGGTTGCACGGATTGTCGGTCAGGCTCGAGGACCGCAAGCCGGGCCTCGCCGTCGTGCTGGGCGCCCCTTAAGATTCTTCGCGGTCCATCGGACAGCACCAATACTCGCCTGACACCTCGATTACGCATCTGGACCGAGCCCGCTGGCCGGACGTGCCATCGTTGTCGCGACGCACGAATGGCGCGACACTGCTTGCTGTCACCGAAACAGGAAACGCCCGAATGAAAAGCCTCTTCGCCTACGTAGGCTCCTACACCACGCCCGAGCGCGGCGGCCACGGCAACGGAATCAATGTCTACAAGGTCGACCGCCGCAGCGGTGCCTTCACTCATATCCAGCACGTCGGCGGACTGGAGAACCCGTCCTTCCTCGCCCTCGATGCATCGGGCCGGCATCTCTATTCCGTGCATGGCGATCGCAGCGAGGCCACGGCCTTCAGCGTCGATCCGCGCAGCGGACATCTCAGCCTGCTCAACCGGCAGCCAACCGGCGGCTACAATCCGATCCATCTTGCCTTCGACGCCAGCGGGCGCTTCCTCGCGGTCACCAACTACGGGTCGGATTCGGCAGCCGTGCTGCCGGTCAACGCCGACGGGACCCTCGGTCCCTACTCCACGCTCACCGCGGTCAAGGGAACGCTGGGACCGCACCGCACGGAGCAGAAGAACGTGCGGCCGCACCACAATCCGCTCGATCGCCAGGGCCGCTTTTTCTACGTGCCGACCAAGGGCGCCGACAGCGTGATCGCCTACCGTCTCGACGCCAGACGCCGCATTCTGGTGCAGACCAGCGAAGTCGCCGCGCGGCCCGGCGCCGGCCCCCGCCACATCGATTTCCATCCCCGCAAGGCTTTGGCCTATGTCATCAACGAACTCGATTCGACGATCACGACCTATCGCCAGGACCGCCGTACCAGCGCGCTCGCTCCGCTGCAGACCGTGCCGTCCGCGCCGCCTGAATTCACCGGCTACAGCACCGGTGCCGAAATCTGGGTCGATCGCGGCGGCCGCAATGTTTACGTCTCCAACCGCGGCCACGACAGTATCGGTGTCTTCGCCGTCGACCCCGCGAACGGAACCCTGGCGCCCAAACAGTGGGTTCCGACCAAGGGTTCCGTCCCGCGCTTTTTCACCTTCGATCCGGCCGGGCGCTTCCTCTATGTCGCCAACCAGGGCGGCGGCACGATCGTCAGCTACAAGGTCGGCCGCGACGGCCGACTCGCACCCAGCCCTGTCCGGGTCAAGGTCGGCAGCCCGGCCTGCGTGGTCTTTTCCCGATCGTAGGCGCGGCCGTTCGCTTGACGCCTGGGCCTCCAAACAGTAGGAATTAACCTATGGTTTCCTGCCGACCCGACCTGCGCTCACTCCAAGGCTGCGGAGCCGGCGACGAGAAAATGTCGAAGTCGATCCCCGCAATGTCCGCTTTCCGCGGACATTGCGGCATTCTTCCAGGCGGCAAAAAGGCTCGCGACGTCAATGACTTGGCAGCCGTTTGATGCCAGCCTGACGGCCACGACTTGAGTCCCCGTCATATCCGCGCTGTGCCGGACATTCTGGAGAGTCCCCGTGAGCGACAAGACATTCGGTTTCGAGACCCTGTCGGTTCATGCCGGCGCCGCCCCCGACCCCGCCACCGGCGCGCGGGCCCAGCCGATCTACCAGACCACGGCTTACGTCTTCGATGACGCCGACCACGCCGCGGCGCTGTTCAATCTCCAGACCGTGGGTTTCATCTATTCGCGCCTGACCAACCCGACCAATGCCGCGTTGGAAACCCGCATCGCCACCCTGGAAGGCGGCCGCGGCTGCACCGTCGCCTCCTCCGGCCATGCCGCGCAGGTGCTCGGCCTGTTTCCGCTGATGTCGCCGGGCGCCGAGATCGTAGCCTCTTCCCGCCTCTATGGCGGCTCGCTACAACAGATGAAGAACACCTATCCGAAGTTCGGCTGGAAGGCCGAGATCGTCGATGCCGACGAACCGGAGAACTTCAAGCGCGCGGTCACGGAGAATACCAAGGCGTTCTTCATCGAGAGCCTGGCCAATCCCGGCGGCGTGGTGAGCGACATCGAGGCGATCGCCCGCATCGCCGAGGCTTCAGGCGTGCCGCTGCTGGTCGACAATACGCTGGCCACGCCCTGGCTCTGCAGGCCGATCGACTACGGCGCCACGCTGATCGTGCATTCCACCACCAAGTTCCTGAGCGGCACCGGCACCTCGATGGGCGGCGCGGTCGTCGACTCCGGCAAGTTCGATTGGTCGAAAGGCGGCAAGTTCCCCAGCCTCGCCGGCCCCGAACCCGCCTACCATGGCCTCAATTTCTACGAGACCTTCGGCGACATGGCCTACACCTTTCACAGCCACGCCGTGGGCTTGCGCGATCTGGGGCCCAGCCAGGCGCCGTTCAACGCCTGGCTCACCATGCTCGGCATCGAGACACTGGGATTGCGCATGGAACGCCACTGCGCCAATGCGGCCAGGGTGGCGCAGCATCTCGAGAAACATCCGGCGGTCGCCTGGGTAAACTACGCCGGCCTGCCCTCGAACAAATACAACAAGCTCGCCAGGAAGTACCTACCCAAGGGCGCCGGCTCGGTCTTCACTTTCGGCGTCAGGGGTGGCTACGACGTCGGTGTGAAAGTGGTCGACAGCGTCGAACTGTTCTCGCACCTCGCCAACATCGGCGATGCCAAGAGCCTGATCATCCATCCCGCCTCGACCACGCACCGCCAGCTCTCCGACGAGCAGCGAGTCGCCGCCGGCGCAGGCCCCGACGTGCTACGGCTGTCGATCGGCATCGAGACGGTGGAAGATATCATCGCCGATCTCGATCAGGCTCTCACGAAGGCAACGGCATAATGTTGAGCAAGGCAGACAATGAATTCCTGACCCGCAGCGGCCCCGGCACGCCAATGGGCGCGCTGTTGC
>CALFRN010000415.1 GCA_937919085.1 uncultured Reyranella sp. | reverse complement strand
TCCCGCAGGCCTTCTCCCATGTCGCGCTGATCAACACCGCCTTCAACCTGACGCGCACGGCAGCACCCGCCAAGCAGCGCGCCCGGGTCGACACCGGCGACGCCGGATCGCCCAAGCCGACGCGCCAGCCCCGCCGCCCCGAAGGCCGGGCTGCAGGCCCGGCCAGTTAGCGTCAGGACATTGCTGCGCAATGTCCGGGAGCGTCGATAGGCCGAGCTACGCTCGGCCAGTTAGCGTCAGGACATTGCATAGCAATGTCCGGGAGCGTCGATCGGTGCTGCCCCACCGGGAGCTCCATCCGTGTCGTCACCCACGCCCCATCACCACCCCGGTGAATCGCTCCACTCGGCGGAGAGGGCCAACACCTCAACAGAGTCCAGTTCCGGCGCTCGTCGCCGCGATCAACATTCCCATCAAGGCGCCGCCGGCCCGGTCGGCGCAGGGGTGCCTGAACAAAAACACGCGACGCGCCGCGCAAGCTGTTCGATGGGCAGCACCTCGGGCGCGTTCACGGCGAAGGCCGCGGCCGGCATCTCCGGGGCGGCGGCCTCGACCGGATCCTGGATGAGGGCCAACCCACCGCAGTTGTGGATGGTGCGCAGCCCCGCGGCGCCGTCCTTGCCGGCGCCGCTCAGCACGACGCCCGCAACGTGCGGGCCGAAGGCCATGGCGGCGGAGACGAAGAGAGGATCGATGGCGGGCCGGGCGCCGTGAACCTTGGCCCCTCGATCGAGGTGGATGCCCCCACGCGACACCAGCATGTGCCGATCCGGTGGTGCGACGTAGAGGTGGCCCGGCTGGAGAGGAGCCCCTTCCGTGCCGAACTCGACCGGCAACCTGCCATGCCAGCTCAGGATCTCGGGCACGTCGCTGGGCCGGGCGCCGGTATGAAAGACCACGGCGACGGCTGCCCCGCAGTCGCGCGGAAGGGTCTCGGTGATGTGGCGAATAGGAAGGAGTCCACCATCGGCGGCCCCGATCAGGACGATTGGAAAGTCTGCCATGCCGACACCCCGCGACGCCCGACGGTGGACGATCGCCCAATGAACGCGGCGTGACTCGCGGCGTTGCCTGCTGTCCGTTCGAAAAGGATCGCTTCGAGCAAGGTCGATGCTTCCAGGATCCCCTGCCGCGCGCTTTTGCGCCACAGGGTTGCCGGCGAAGCGGCGAGGCGGAACGAAGGCCAGGGCGAAGCGTTCATGCAGGCAGGGTGCGTTTACGCAGGGAAGTCCTGGAAGGTCATGATCGTGCGAAGTGGCAGCAGATGAACCGGCGCAAGCTGATCCAGCGTCTCGCACGGGAGAAGGGCCTTTGCCTGGTCGGCGCCGCGGATCTCACGTGGCGCCGCCAACCCTGTGGACGTGGATTTCGATACCTCAGGGAAGACGACACGGCCATTCGCGACAAGTCGACGCTCGCTCGATTGAAGTCCCTGGCTGTCCCGCCGGCCTACCAAAATGTACGCTTTGCCGCCGACCCGCGGGCGCATCTTCAGGCGGTCGGCGAGGATGACGCGGGCCGCACCCAGTATCGCTACCACCCGCAATGGCAAGAGGTCCGCGAAGCGGCGAGGTCCGAGCGGCTGGCCGATCTCGCCAGGGCGCTTCCGGATATTCAGAAGGCCGTGCGCCGGCGTCTGGCACGCCGGGACGACAGCCTGGGCTACGTCGCTGCCGCGGTCGTCCAGCTGGTGGAAACCACCGCCCTTCGCGCCGGCGGCGAGAGCTATGTGCGCGAACGCGGCACGCGCGGCGCCACGACCTTGCTGAAATCGAACGTCCAGATCGACGGCAGGAAGCTCAGCCTCCGCTTTCGCGCCAAGGGCGGAAAACGCGTCTCGCGCGAGGTCGACAATCGGCGGCTGGCGACGACGTTGCAGCACCTGCTGACCCTGCCGGGCCGGCGCCTGTTCCAGTGCCGCAAGGACGACGGCACCCTGCGCCCGGTGCACGCCCGCGACGTAAACGCCTTCCTGCGCGAGGTCTCGGGACGGCAGATCTCGCTGAAGGACTTTCGCACCATGGTGGCCTCGGTCGGTGTCCTGGAAACGCTCGCGGCGGCCGAACCCGGGGCCAGCAAGCGGACGCGGCGGTCGCAGGTGCGTTCGGCGGTTGCGGCGGCGGCCGAGGAACTGTCGAACACGCCGACGGTCTGCCGCAAGAGCTACGTCGACGACTCGGTGGTCGCGGCCTTCGAGCGGGGTGCGTTGCCGCGCCTCGTCAAGCAGGGCAGTTCGCCGGCCGAGCGGATCGCCACACTGGCCCGGATCCTGGCGCGGCATGGCTAGGAATTCGGAACCGGGCCGCCGTCGGGGCGTTATGCCTTCATTGGAGGTTGAGCCATGGATGGAACGCTCGTCGACTTCAAGATCGGCATCAGCACCGACGGCGGCAGCTGCATGATGGTGTTCGTCAACGAGGACCGGCGGACGACGACCTGTTCGCTCGACTTCAATGAATTGAACGATTTCATCGCCAGCTTTTCCCGGGCGGCGGGCGAGATGGCACGCCGACGCGGCGACCAGGGCAGGGGCGGAGACCGGATCGACGACGGGTCGGCATCGCCGCTGGACCCGATCAATGTTTCCTCGGCTGCCTTCAAGCTCTGCGCCGACGATGGCTACGTGCTGGGCGCCCTCGCGGGCAACGCCGGCGAGGTCGTCGGCATCCGCATGTGCCCGGACATCGCCAGCCAGATGACCCGCGCGATGCTCCAGACCTTGCCGGTCATGAGCAGGAGCTGAGCGCGAACCGTTCCTTCGGGTGCGGGTGCGGGTACGGGTGCGGGTAGCGTTCCCCGACTCTCGTGCCGCATCCCGTCAGGTCGTCGCTCCGCGCGGCCCGCGCGGCTTTCGGCCCTTCAGGTCCGCGTTCGGGCTGCCCGGAATGGCCGCGCCGCCGTCATCGCGGGTCGTCCTGGGATTTGCCTTGCCGCGCTCCTGCTGTTGCGATGGCGGGCCTCCCGCGCCGGGATTGAGCCGTTCGTATTCCTTCTCGGGCGAATTCTCGGTCGTCGGGCGCGCTGTCATGTTTCCATCTCCTTCACTTGTTCCTGGTCACTTGTTCTTGGTCCACGGAAAGCACGCCACCACCTTGCTGGCCGCGGTCATGCGGGAATGGCAGACGTCCAGCGTTTCGGGATCGCGGATCGTGAAGATGTACTGCCCGTCGTCGTCGACGATGACGCCGCCCAGGTTGTTGGGCGAGATCGCGCCGATCAGTCTCAACGTCCGCTTGCCATCCGTCAGCTCGCCCATGAAGCTGCTGGCCTTCTGTTCCTTGATGGTGATCATGAACTCGAGCGCTTCGCTGAAGTGCGGTTCGGCTTGCGGCGCTTCGGGAAAATAGGGATTTCCCCCCACCACCGCGGCGACCGGGCTTACGGCTTTCCAGGTGCCGACCAGATTGGGTGGCTGCTGCTGCTGCGCCATGGCGGGCGACAGCGCCGGTCCTGCCGTCAGAAGGGCAAGGACGGCCGCCAGGGCAAGCATGGAAACGCCCGCTGGTTGAATGGTCATGACCCTGCGCCTGTTGGTTCCACCGGATGACAACGCTCGGAGACCGGAGAGGATGCCGCGGCCCCTCAGCCCACCAGCCTGGCCGACTCCTGGACCTCCGGAGGCGTCCCGCCGAGCGACATCGTCGTGGCGAGCTGCTGCATCCGGCGCGCCTCCTCGGCATAGTCGGTGACCGCCGTCATGCACCAGTCGTGCTGTGCCTTGACCAGGCTGCCGGCGTCGCGCGCCGCGGCCACGGCCTGCCAGCTGCGCATGTCTTCGGTGAGGCGGCGGCCGACGAACTGCGTGACCTCCTGCTGCCAGGCGGTGCCCGCCGCGACGCAGACCCGCAGGGCGTCCGGGAGGAACATCATCGGCAGAGCGGGGGAAGGGCCAAGGGGAGGAGGAGTGAAAGGCATGGGAGCCTCCTTCTGTTGGGGAAGAGGATCTAAGCGGATGAACGCAGGGGCCGCGCCGGGGTTGCGGCCCAGCTTCGCCAGGCCGAGCCGTAGGCTCGGCCAGTTAGCGACAAGACATTGCGTAGCAATGTCCGGGAGCGTCGATAGGCCGAGCTTCGCTCGGCCAGTTAGCGTCAGGACATTGCATAGCAATGTCCGGGAGCGTCGATCGGTGCTGCCCCACGCGAGCCCCACAAAATGCTACACCACCTCAACAGTGAACCCCTCCAGACCGGAAAGGACACC
>CALFRN010000414.1 GCA_937919085.1 uncultured Reyranella sp. | reverse complement strand
CCCTGAGGAGACTGGCTGCATCGGCAGCGTCCAAGAGCGCACCTGGACATCGCGGCCGTAAACAAGAGCAAGTGTGCCTGGCACGGGCGCAGGCACAACTCCCGCCGCCAATCGCTCAGCGCTGCGGCTTGGCCCGGCTGGCGTAGGGATTGTCAGGCTTGCGCATGTTCACGCGAATCGGCACGCCGGGCATCTGGAAGTCGTCACGCAGGCGGTTGACCAGGAAGCGCAGGTAGTCGTTGCCCAGACCGTCGGGCTGGCTCACCGAAATCATGTAGGTCGGCGGCCGGATCTTGGTCTGTGTCATGAACCTGAGGCGGACGCGGCGGCCCTTGGCCAGCGGCGGCGGATGCAGCGCCTCCATCTCGCGCAGCCAGCGATTGAGGATCGGCGTGCCGATGCGCTTGTTCCAGATGTCATAGGTCTCGAATACCTTGGGCATCAGCCGCTCGACGCCGCGGCCGGTCAGCGCCGAAAAGCCCACGATCGGCACGTCCTTCACCTGGGCGAACGACGCTTCCAGCCGGTCGCGCAGCTTCTTCCACGCCTTGGTCGACTGCGCCTGATCGTCGGCCAGAAGATCGGTCTTGTTGACGGCGATCACCAGGGCGCGGCCTTCCTCGATGACCCGGCCGGCGACGGTCAGATCCTGCTTCTCCAGCATGTCGGCGGCATCGAGCACCACGACCACGACGTCGGCGAGACGGATGGCATCCAGGGTGTCGGCGACCGAGGCGAATTCGAGCCTGGCGTCCATGCGGCTGCGGCGGCGCATGCCGGCGGTATCCACCAGGCGGATCGGCCGGCCGCGCCACTGCCATTCGACGCGAATGGAGTCGCGCGTGATGCCGGCCTCCGGACCGGTAAGCACGCGTTCCTCACCGACCAGGCGATTGAGCAATGTCGACTTGCCGACATTGGGCCGGCCAACGATGGTCAGCAGCATCGGCCGCTTGGATGCCTCGGCGTCGACCGCCTCGCTGCTCTCGTCGTCGTCGAGCACCGGCTCGACGTGCTGGGCCAGCGCCTCGTGAAGATCGCTCAGCCCCTCGCCATGTTCCGCCGAAACCGGGATAGGCTGGCCGAGGCCAAGCCCGTGGGCTTCGGCCAGGCCATTCTGGCCGGCGCGGCCTTCGCACTTGTTGGCGACCAGGATTACCTTGGCCGAGCGTTTGCGCAGCCAGTTGGCAAAGCTCTCGTCGAGCGGCAGGACGCCGGCGCGGGCATCGATCAGGAACAGCACGACATCGGAGGCCTCGACGGCGCGCTCGGTGAAGCGCCGCATGCGCGCCTCCAGAACCTCGCCGCCCGCGGTTTCCCAGCCGGCGGTGTCGAGCAGCGTGAAGGCCAGATCGCCAAGCTGCGCCGGTGCCTCGCGAATGTCGCGCGTGACTCCCGGCGTGTCGTCGACCAGCGCATGCCGCCGGCCGACCAGGCGATTGAACAAGGTCGACTTGCCGACATTGGGTCGGCCGACGATTGCGACGCGGCGCAGCCGCCGGTCGTCAACGGAGGGCAATGAGCCGGCCTGAGTCGGTCAAGACATAGATGGTGCGATTGGCGATGACCGGGGCAAGCCGGACCGGATCGCGCACATCGATCTTGCCGAGGATTTCTCCGGTATAGGGCGAGATCGCCAGCAGATCGCCGAGCGAGCTGCTGACCAGCAGGCGATCGCCGGCGAGCACCGGCCCGCCCCACAGCACCGGCTTGAGGCGCTTGTCGTCGGCGAACTGCGTCAGCGGCGTCACCCACTTCACCTTGCCTTCGTCGCGCGTGAGGGCGGCGATATCGGCGTTGGCCGTGATGACGAACAGGAAGCGGCCCGCCGCCCACGGCGTCTGGTTGCCGCCGATACCGCGCTCCCACAGGCGCTGGCCGCTGCGCAGGTCGACTGCGGCGAGCTGACCTGCCGAGCCCATGGCAAGCACGACGCCCCGATCGATTACCGGGCGGCCACGAATATCGGCAAGATTGCCGAATGCCCGGATCTCACTGCGGGAGCCGATCAACGACTCGTTCCAGAGCGGCCGGCCGTTATCAAGTCGCAGGCCGACCAGTTCGCCGGACGTGAAAGGCGCCACGACATATTCGCCCGACCCGGCCGGGCTGGTTCCCCCGACGTAGCCCGCGACTTCCTGCAGCGCCGAATACTGCCACAGGTCCGAGCCGTCGACTGCGGCCAGCGCCTGCAGCCTGTTGTCGATGCCGATGGTAAATACCCGATCGGAGAACACCAGCGGCGCGCCGCGCACGGGCGCGCTTACCGACGAATTCCAGATCTCCTTGCCGTCGGCGGCGTCGAGCGAAAAGACGTTGGCAAAGCCCGTCGTCACGAACAGGCGTCCGCCGTAATAGGCCAGGCCTCCGCCGAATTCGTCGGTGTCGCGCGCCTTTTCCGGCTCCAGCGTCACCCGCCAGATCAATTTGCCGGTTTCGGCATCGAATGCCGAAACCGTGCTCTGGGCATCCTTGGCGAATACCTTGCCGTCGGCCACGACCGGCGGCGTGGTGAGAATGCGCGACGACGACGACCCGGCGCCGACGTCCGCCGTCCAGATGATCTGCGGCGAGTCGCCGATGGCAACATGCTGCATCGCGTAGTTGGCGAAACCGCCGGACTGCGGCCAGGAATCGTTGACGGCCGGCGCCGGAAGCACGACCGGGACACCCGCCATATCCTTGTCGGGCTCGAGTTCGCCGCGCTCGCCGAAGACCGACACACGCTCGCCCGGTAGCGGCGTTTTGGAAGAACCGAAGATGTCCATGACCCCGGACAGAGAATCGCAACCGGTCAACGACACCATCAGAACGCTGGCGACAGCGAGCGCCCGAAAACCTGACACGTCCGGCATGGGTCTACTTTGCCTCCGCGGCGCCGTAGAGATTGAGCATTGCCGACACGCGCTGCGCTGCGCCCTGCGGTACTCCGGGATCCTTGGCGATCTCGTTCCAGAGCTCGCGCGCGCGCTTGGCATCGCCCCCGCGTGCGGCGGCAAGCGCCTGGAGTTCCAGGACGCTGATCCGGAACGGCCGGCCGGGCCCGGCCAGCGGCTCCAGCCTGGCTGCCATTTCGGCGGCCTGGGGCGAGCCGACGCTCTTCAGGGCGGCAATCACCGTGGCGAGATCCGTGAGTTCGGCGGACGGAAGCCTGGGCGCCACCGCGGTCAGGGCAGCGACCTGCTCGCCGAGGGTGTCGCGCAATTGTGCGGCAATCAACGCCGCCAGAGAACGATAGGGTTCACGCGCCTCTACCGCCTGCTTTTCCAGTTCGGCGCGAGCAGCCGCCATGTCCGTCCCGATCTGGGCGATGGCCGCCGAATAGGCCGCGCTGGAAGCGGCGCGTTGCGCCGTATCGTACTGGCGCCAGCCGACCGCACCGGCCATGGCCACCACGACCACCACCGCGCCGGCCACGACCCAGGTCCCGTAGCGGTCCCACCACGCCTTGAGATCGTCTTTCCGGACAGCCTCGTCGACTTCCTGAAATGCGGCAGAATCGGACACGCAGAGCTCCCGGATTATCGCGAAATATCAACAGCTTCAGCGGCGGTTCATAGCCGCCCCCCCGGGCTTTGGCAAACCACGGCAGCGGCGTTCGGGTGCTTTACCGCCCCGGGTGCATCTGCAACAATTCGCGCCTACGACATGGTTCAAGCCGCGATCGCATGACCAATCTTTACCGTTTGGCAGACCAGAGGACCCGGCGTCGGATTGTCTCATTCGACCGTCGGGAATTGTCCCGCCTGCTCAGCCTGTACAGCCTGCGGGTCGCGTCGGGAGAATGGCGGGACTACGCCATCGACTTTCGACCCGGCATGGCGATCTTTTCGATCTTCCGTCACACCTCGGAGCAGCCCCTGTTCGCCATCGCCAAAGTGCCCGGCGGCGCGCAGGGCAGCGGCTACATGGTCTACAACGGCCCCCGCAAGCTCGCGCACGGCGACTCGCTCGAAGACGTGCTGAGCGTCTTCGACCGCAAGCTCAGGCTTCTGCTGAAGTAGCTGCCGCCAGGCCGACGGACGCTACTTTGCCTTCTCCGGCGTCGTTGCCGCACCAATGCCGGCGCCCAGCGCCGTACCCACTAGCGCCGGGCCGACAAGCGGCCAGCCGGCAATCGCGCCGACCGCCAGGCCGGCGCCGGCGCCGATACCGCCGCCCGTGACGGCGCGCTCGCCCCAGGTGTCGCCACAGGCGGA
>CALFRN010000413.1 GCA_937919085.1 uncultured Reyranella sp. | reverse complement strand
TCGAAATGGGCTTAATCACGCCGCCTATCGGCATGAACGTGTTCGTCGTTCGCACCGTGGCGACGGATCTCGATCTGTGGGCGATCTTCCGCGGCGTTACACCGTTCGTGGCCGCCGATTTCGCGGCGCTCGCTTTGCTGTTGCTGTTTCCTGTCATCGCCGTCGGGCTGCTTTGACGCGAGCGGGGGCAAATCGCAATGGCCCAACAGCTGATTAGGGTTGCCCAGGAGAGGATTGGGCTGAAATAGTGACTGGAGAAGACTGAAATCCTATCGTTCCGGTCTGAGTGGTGATGTCAAGACGTGTTGCTTCTGCGTTCGTCATGGCGTGCCTTTTTGCGGCAAAGGAAATCTCGATTGTGCACGCTTGTGCCGCGCATGCAGAGATACAGATTGTCAGATGAAAGACAGACTGCAGCAAGGGTCTAGGGCCCATGCTGGCGGACTTCCGAGGTCCCCGGGTCGTGGAACTCCGCAGAAGATTCCGAGCCGCGCACTATCGAATGTCAGGAGTAGCGAGAACGAGCAGAAGCACGGGGATCAGCGCGGTGACGTTCTTTACAGCGGATGCCCCGCGGCTGGCTGCGCTGGGGCGCGCCACTTACGCAGCGCGCCCCTGGCAATGTTCGGAACGGCTTAGTCGGCGGCCTTCGCCACGGGCTCCAGCGCGTCCAACACCTTCGGCGGCGACATCGGCAGGCTGTAGAAGCGCTGGCCGAGCGCGCCGTGGATGGCGTTGGCGACCGCGGCCATCACCGGGACCAGCGGTACCTCGCCGACGCCACGCACGCCCTGCGGATGCTTCGGGTTTGGGATCTCGATCATGACCGCATCGAGCATCGGCAGGTCCGAGGTGACGGGCATGCGATAGTCGAGGAAGCCGGCGTTATCGAGGCGGCCGTTCTTGTCGTAGATGTACTCCTCGCTCAAGGCCCAGCCGATTCCCTGGGCGACTCCGCCTTGCATCTGACCCTCGACATAGTCGGGATGGATCGCCCGGCCGACATCCTGGAAGGCGGTGTAGCGCGTGACCCAGACGCGGCCGGTGTCGCGGTCGACCTCGACATCACAGATGTGCGTGCTGAAGCCGCCCTCAGCGCCCGTTGTGTTGGTCGAGGCGCCGGCGCCGATCGGCCCACCGGTCTCGGTCGCCCTGGCGGCAAGCTGGGCCAGCGACAGCGGATCGAACTTGCCGGCGTTGTCGCCGGCGGGCTTGGCCTCGCCGTTGTCCCAGGTGACCGCCTCGGGATCGATCTTCCATATCTTGGCGGCGCGGCGGCGGAGGTCGGTGATGACCTTCTCCGCTGCGTCCGTTACCACCATCGCCGAAGCGAAGGTGACGCGGCTGCCGCCGGTCAGGTTCGAGAAGCCGATGCTGCTGGTGTCACCGATCAGCACCTGGACCTTGCTGTGGGGGATGCCCAAAAGCTCGGCGGCGATGTTGGCGGTGGAGGCGCGTGAGCCGCCGATGTCGGGATGGCCGGTCATGACCACGACCGTGCCGTCCTCGTTGACGCTCATGTTGGCGCTCGATTCGCCGCCGGCGTTGAACCAGTAGCCTGACGCGACGCCGCGGCCCTGATTGGGGCCGAGCGGTGCCTTGTAGTGTGGATGAGCCAGAGCCTGCTTCACCGTCTCCTGGTAGCCCATCACCGGATAGACCGGACCGTGCACCGCCTTGGTTCCCTGCTTGGCAGAGTTCTTCAGGCGCAGCTCGAGCGGATCCATCTTGAGCTTCTCGGCCAGCTCATCCAGCACGCACTCCACGGCATAGGCGCCGATCGGCGCGCCGGGGGCGCGGTAGGCGGCAACCTTGGAGCGGTTGGAGACGACGTCGTAGCCCAGCGTGTAGGCGTTCTCGATGTCGTAGGGCCCGAAGGCGCAGCCGGCGGCGCCGCGGATCGGCGAGCCGGGGAAAGCGCCGGCCTGCAGCCAGTAGGTGCCCTGGGCGGCGACGATGGTGC
>CALFRN010000412.1 GCA_937919085.1 uncultured Reyranella sp. | reverse complement strand
GCGACGAACGCGCGATCCGTCGCTGGCTGAGCGCCGTGGCGACGGAACTGGGCGGACGCTAGGCCAGGATCTTGCGGCGCTCGGGATCGACGGCGGCGCCGGCGATGCGGGTTGCCGGATGGCGCCGGGTAAAAGCCTCGATCTCGTAGTCGGCATGGCTGGCCTCGTCCGCCGCCACATAGCCGAAGGCCACCGCCTTGCCGATGGTGTGGCCCCAGCCGGCGCTAGATGTCACGCCCAGCACCTTGCCGTCGCGGCGGATCGCCTCGCCGCCGTAGAGCTGCACCGGCGCATCGACGAGGAGCGTGATCAGGCGGCGCTTCGGACCGGCCGCTTTCGCCTCCTCCAGCGCGGCGCGACCGATGAAGTCGTCCTTCTTCTTCAGCGACACGGCGAAGCCCAGGCCGGCTTCGTAGGGCGTGTAGTCGGGCGTGATGTCGGCGCCCCAGTAGAGATAGCGCTTCTCCAGGCGCAGCGAGTCGATGGCGCGATAGCCTGCGTCGGCGAGGCCGAATTCCTCGCCGGTCGCCCGCAGGAGTTCATAGACGTGGGCGGCATATTCGGTCGGCAAGTGCAGCTCCCAGCCGAGTTCGCCAAGATAGGTCACGCGCAGCGCCAGGACGGGCGCGTAGCCGATGCGCAGGCGGCGCGCGGTCATGTAGGGGAAGGCCGCGTTGCCGACATCGCCGTCGGCGACCTTTTCCAGGATACGGCGCGACAGCGGCCCCGCGAGGTTGAGGGTGGCGCGGGCCGAGGTGAGGTCCTGCAGCGTGACCGAACCGTCGGCCGGCAAGTGCCTGGCCATCCAGGCGGTGTCGCGCACGCCGAAGGCCGAGCCGGTCACCATGTAGAAGCGGTTCTCGTCGAGGCGGACAAACGTAAGGTCGGCCTCGATGCCGCCGCGCTCGTTGCAGAGCTGGGTGTAGATGAGCGCGCCGGCCGGCTTGTCGAGATCGTTGGCGGCCAGTCGCTGAAGGGCGGCGAATGTGCCGGGACCGGAGATCTCGTATTTGGAGAACGAGCTCTGGTCGATCAGCACGGCGCGTTCGCGTGCGGCCCTGCATTCAGCCGCCACCGGTTCGAACCAGTTGGGCCGGCTCTCGAACGACGGCCGATCGACCGGCTCGGTACCGGGCGGGGCGAACCAGTTCGGCCGCTCCCAGCCGAAGCGCGAGCCGAACACGGCGTTCCTGGCCGCCAGCAGCGGATAGAGCGGCGAGCGCCGGCCGCCGCGGGCGCTGGCGAGTTCCTCGATCGGATAGTGGATCTGGTAGTAGCGCCAGTAGCTGTCCACGCTGCGTTCGGCGAGATAGCGGGCGCTCATGTGATGGCTGCCGAAACGGCGAACGTCGAAAGCCCAGAGGTCGAGGCCGGGCTCGCCCTCGACGATCCATTCGGCCATCGCCTTGCCGGCGCCGCCCGATGCGGCGATGCCCGAGGTGAAGCCGCAGGCGACGTAGAAATTGTCGCGTTCCGGCGCCAGCCCCATGATCGGCTCGCCATCGGGCGAGATCGGGATCGGGCCGTTGATGACGGTGCGGATGCCGAGTTCGTTCAGGATCGGCAGGCGTTCGGCGGCCGGCAGCAGGAAGGCTTCGAGCCGGTCCTGGTTGGCCTGGAAGAGTTCCCGGCCAAAGGAGAAGGGGACGCCCGCGGCGCCGAAGGTCGGCGTGCCTCGTTCCCAGCCGCCGACCGCCAGCGCCCCGGGCTCGGGCTTCAGGTAGAAGATGTTGTCGGGATCCCGCAGTGTCGGCAGGTCCCTGGGGATGGCGTCGCTCTTCTCGGTGATCATGTACTGGTGCTCGACCGCGCCGGCCGGCACCTGCACGCCCGCCATCTTCGCTACGTCGCGCGCCCAGATGCCGGCGGCATTGACCACGATCTCGCAGTCGATCGCGCCGTGGTCGGTGAGCACGCGCCTGACGCGCCGGCCATCGAACTCGAAGCCCTGGACCAGCACGCCCTCGACGATGCGCACGCCACCCGCGCGCGCGCCCCTGGCATAGGCCATCGTGAGGCTGGAGGGCTCGACCGAGCCGTCGTTGGGCACGAACACCGCGCCGACGACGCCCTCGAGGGTGATCAGCGGGAATTTTTCCTGTGCTTCCTTCGGCGACAGCGTGTGCAGTTCGAAGTCGAAGCTGCGCGCCGTCGTCGCCATGCGCTTGAGCTCGCTCCAGCGTTCCCGGGACGAGGCAAGGCGCAGGCTGCCGACCGGCTTCCATTCCGTCGCCTGGCCGGTCTCGGCCTCGAGCCGGCCGTAGAGCTGGGCACTGTACTGCATCAGGCGCGTCAGGTTGCGTTTGCTGCGCAACTGCCCCACCAGGCCGGCGGCGTGCCAGGTCGAGCCGTGGGTCAGCCCGCTTTTCTCGAGCACGACGACGTCGCGTTGACCGAGCTTGGCGAGGTGATAGGCGATCGAGCAGCCGACCGCGCCGCCGCCGATGATGACGATGCGCGCCTGGGTGGGAAGGT
>CALFRN010000411.1 GCA_937919085.1 uncultured Reyranella sp. | reverse complement strand
GCGCCCAGCACCAGGGCCGTCTCGGTGGCAGTGGTGCCGCGCAGTTTCCAGGTCTGCCACTTGAGCAGGCGCCGCACGGCCGGCCCTCAGGGTCGAGCGATCAGCGACGCAACGAACTTCGACAGTTCGGCGGCGCTGTAGGGCTTGGACACGACATGCACCCCGGGGCTGTCCGCCGTTCCGGTCGAGCCGGCTCCCGAGCAGCGGATGATCGGCGTGCCCGGCCGGTGCAGGGCAGCCGCTTCGATCACCTTTTCGCCGGACATGTCGGGCAGGCCGATATCGACGATGATCGCCGACAAGGGAACTTCACCGGTCACGGCGTCGAGCGCAGCCTGGCCGGTCGGGGCCTCGATGCAACTGAGGCCGATCTCGCCGAGAGCATCGACCAGGACGGCGCGAATCAGGAACTCGTCTTCCGCCAGCAGGATGTGCGACATGGAATTAGTCTATTCCGCGGCATCGGCCATTGCCAGCGCCGGCTTGAAGGCCAGGATCGACCCGCCGCGCGCTACTGGCAGCGGCAGGGGTGGCGTCTCGACGCCGAGTGCGCGGGCGGCATTCCAGCCCCAGCGCGGATCGACAAGGAAGGAACGCGCATGCGCGGTGCAGTCGGCCTCGCCCGCGGCGATAATCCGCTCCGCCTGTTCCGGTTCGGTGATGACGCCAACCGCCCAGGTCTTGATGCCCGCTTCCTTCCGGATACGGGCGGCGAACGGTACCTGATAGCCGGGGCCGATCTGGATCTTCTGTGCCGGCGAATTGCCGCCGGAACTGACGTCGACAAAATCGCAACCCAGGGCCTTGAGCTGCCGGGCCGTCTCGATCGTCTCCTCGATGGTGAGGCCGCCCTCGACCCAGTCTACTGCCGAGAGGCGCATGCCCATCGCCTTGTCCTTCGGCCACACCTTGCGGCATGCTTCGAAGACTTCGAGGGGAAAGCGCCGGCGCTTCTCTGCGGTGCCGCCGTACTCGTCAGTGCGCGTATTGCTGAGCGGCGAGAGGAACTGATGCAGCAGGTAGCCGTGCGCACCGTGTACCTCGACCAGATCGAAGCCCAGGCGTGCACTGCGCTCGACGGCCGTCACGAATGACTGCTTCACGCGCCTGAGGCCCACGGCATCGAGTTCGACGGGCGTATGCCACTTGGCCCCCGCATCGTAGGGATTGGCCGATGCCGAAAAGGTCGTCCAGGGCAGGTCCGGCGCGTCGGCCAGCGTGAGCGGTCCACCGCCCTTCCACGGGCGCTGCGCCGAGGCCTTGCGGCCGGCATGGGCGAGCTGGATGCCAAGCTTTACATGGGGCATCCAGGCGCGCACCCACTCGACGACCGGCTTCAGTGCCGCCTCGTTCTCGTCGCTGTAGAGGCCGAGGCAACCCTGCGTGATGCGGCCCTCGCGCTCGACATGCGTCGCCTCGAGGCAGAGCAGGCCCGCGCCCGACATGGCGAGCATGCCATAGTGCACCTGGTGCCAGGGCTGGGCGCTGCCGTCGATCGCCGCGTACTGGCACATCGGCGACACGACGATGCGGTTGGGAAGCGTAACGCCCCCGAGGTCGACGGGCGTGAAGAGCTGGGCGGTCATGGTGGTCCTTGCTGTGGGTGGTCAGCCGCCGATCGACGGGCCGGCCTCGTGGCCCAGCCATTCCTCGATCAGGCGGCGGGCGATCGAATCCCGGCGCGGCATGAAGAACGAGCCGTCCTTGGGCAGGTTCTCGGTCCTGAGTTCCTCGCGGCTGAGCCAGCGCGCGCTTTCAAGTTCGGATTCGTTGACGCTGAATTCCATCGACTCGGCCTCGGCATGGAAGCCGATCATCACCGAGGCCGGGAACGGCCACGGCTGGGACGACCGATAGATGACGTTGTCGACGCGTACCTTCACCTCCTCGTAGACCTCGCGCGCCACGGCATCCTCGAAACTCTCGCCCGGTTCGACGAACCCGGCGAGCGTGGAATGCATGCCGCGCGGGAAATGCTTGCCGCGTCCCAGCAGGCACTTGTCGCCGTGATGGACCAGCATGATCACCGCCGGGTCCGTCCGCGGGAACGTCTCCGTCTTGCAGTTGTCGTTCGTGCACATGCGGACGTGACCGCCGCGCGTGACTTTATTGGTGGCGCCGCAGACACCGCAGTAGCGGTGGCGGCGGTGCCAGTAGGTCATGCCCCGCGCATAGGCGAGGATCGACCCCTCGCGTGCGAACAGCAACGGCCCGACCTGGCGCAGGTCGACGAACTCTCCGAGTTCGCCCAGCGGCGTGTCCTTGCCGGTGACGTCGACGGCGAAATAGGGCGTGCCCTCGACATAGCCCAGGAAGATCGGGGCCTCGGCAGAACTCGCCACCGCGCGGGCCATCATGCCCTGCAGGAACACCGCCTCGGGATTGCCGCCGGTCTTCACCAGGTTCTTTTCGGAGTCGATGGGAACGAACCGCGCCGCGCCGGACGAGGCCAGTTCGATCATCCGCTCATCGTCCTCGCGCTCGTGGCTGGCGCGGTCGATGTCGGCACTGGAGTAGGGATTTCTGGGTCTTTGCATGCGGCGCGGACGGTGCCACAGCACTGGCTGCGCTGCAATGCACCCGCGTCGTCCTCCCTTCGCGAAGCGAGGGGAGGTGCCCGAAGGGCGGAGGGGTCATGGGCCTCAATCGAAGCGCCCATCCATTTGCTTTCGATGCAGCGCTTCGAAGATCGTCTCCAATACACTTTCCATGTGCATCAGCACATCGGCATTCCAGAATCTAAGGACGCGAAAGCCTTTCGCTCTCATAAACGCATCCCGGCGTGCGTCGTAGAGGTCTTGGTCGACATGCTGGCTGCCGTCGAGTTCGACGACGACCGTGGCCTCCAGACATGTGAAGTCGCAAATGAAGTCACCAATCGGGTGCTGCCGTCGGAATTTGAATCCCGCCATTTGGCGGCGACGCAGGTGACCCCAGAGACGGCGCTCGGCTTCGGTCGGCTTGGTACGCAGGCTCCGGGCGAAATGAATCATCCAACAAATTCACCGCACAGGTTTGGCGAAAACATGAAGGACATACAACTTAAGAGTGCTTTATGGCCTATGACCCCTCCGCCCTTCGGGCACCTCCCCCGCTTCGCGGGGGAGGAAAAAGTGGCTAAGCCAAGGCGCGGGCCAGCACCTCGGCGACATGGACCGCCTGCCGGTCGGTGCCGTCGGCGATCTGGTGACGGCACGACGTGCCGTCAGCCACGACCAGCGCGGCCGGGTCGGCCTTGCGGATGGCCGGCAGCAGCGACAGCTCGGCCATGGCGATCGAGGTCTCGTAGTGTTCGGCCTCGTAGCCGAAGCTGCCCGCCATGCCGCAGCAGCTTGACTCGATCGGACTGACGGCAAGGTCGGGCACCAGCGCCAGCGCTTCCTGAACGGCGCTCATCGCGCCGAATGCCTTCTGGTGGCAATGGCCATGCAGCAGGGCATTCTTCTCGGGCAGCGGCTTCAGTTCCAGCTCGAGGCGCCCGGCCCGCTTCTCGCGCACCAGGAATTCCTCGAACAAAAAGGCGTTGTTGGCGACGGCTTCGGCTTCCTCGCCGAGTCCCAGGGCAAGGAACTCGTCACGCAGCGTGAACAGGCACGAGGGTTCGAGGCCGACGATCGGCACGCCCCTGGCCACGAACGGCATGAGTGCGGCGATCACCCGCATCGCCTCGCCCTTGGCGCGCTCGACCTGGCCCGTCGCGAGATAGGTACGGCCGCAGCACAGCGCCGGCGCGCCGAGCGTCGGCCAGGCGACGGCGACACGATGGCCCGCCGCCGCCAGCACGCGCCGCGCGGCATGCAGGATCCCGGGCTCGAAATTGTTGGAGAAGGTATCCGCGAAAATCACGACCGTGGCGTCGGCATCGTCGACATCGGTAGTGGTGAGAAAGGTATCGCTCCGCCACTGCGGCAGCCTGCGCTGCTTGGCGAAGCCGAGATAGCTCTGCACGAACCAGCCGAGGTTGAACAGCCACGGCAGGCGCCGCGCCCACGGCGCGATTTCAGGCAGGCCGCCGATCATCCGGTCGCGCAGGCGAAGGCCCTTGGCCATGCGGCGCGCCGACTTCACCTCGATCTTCATGCGCGCCATGTCGACACCGGTCGGACAGTCGCGCTTGCAGCCCTTGCAGCTGACGCAGAGATCCATCGCGGCCGCCACGGCATCGGAGGTGAGCGCTGCCGGACCGAGCTGGCCTGACAACGCAAGGCGCAATGTATTGGCACGGCCGCGCGTCAGATGTTTCTCGTCGCGCGTGACACGGAAGGACGGGCACATGGTGCCGGCATCGAACTTCCGGCAGTGGCCGTTGTTGTTGCACATCTCGGCGGCCTTCGCGAAGCCGCCGGTCGGGTCGCCGCCGCTGCCCGGCGCCGAGGCGACCTCGGTCATCGGATCGACCTGGACGTCCCATGCCGACCAGTCGAGCGCCGGCTTGTAGTCGATGCCGGCATAGTCGGGCTTGAAGCGGAACAGCGAGCGGTCGTCCATGCGCGAGGGCCGAACGATCTTGCCGGGATTGAGCAGGCCCGCCGGATCGAACAGGTCCTTTACGGTCTCGAAGGCCTTGGTGAGGCGCGGCCCGAACTGCCAGCCCACCCATTCGGAACGCACCAGTCCGTCGCCATGTTCGCCGGAGAAGGCACCCTTGTATTCGCGCACCAGCGCCGAGGCCTCTTCGGCGATCGCCCGCATCCTGGCGGCACCCTCGCGGCGCATGTCGAGGATCGGCCGTACATGCAGCGTGCCGACCGAGGCGTGCGCGTACCAGGTGCCGCGGGTGCCGTGCCTGGTGAAGACGTCGGTCAGGCGCTGAGTGTAGTCCGCAAGATGTTCCAGCGGCACGGCGCAATCCTCGATGAAGGACACGGGCTTACCGTCGCCCTTCATCGACATCATGATGTTGAGACCGGCCTTGCGGACTTCCCAGAGGGCCGCCTGCGGACCGGGCTCGGGCATCTCGACCACGCTGCCGGGCAGGCCGAGATCGGCCATCAGTTCGACCAGCCGCGCAAGATCACGGAGCTGATCCTCGCGCTCCTCGCCCGCGAACTCGACCAGCAGGATCGCGTCGGGAGCGCCGATCCCCCCACTGTTGATGAGGGCCCGTTCGATGACCGGCCGGAACGCCGGATTGGCGCGCGCCAGCTCGATCATGGTGCGGTCGACCAGTTCGACGGCGGTGGGCTTCAGCTTCACGATGTGCTGGGCGCTGTCCATCGCCTTGTGGAAGCTCGCGAAGTTCACCACGCCCAAAGTCTTGTGCCGGGGCAGCGGCGCGAGCTTCAGCGTGAGCCGCTGCGTCACCGCCAGCGTGCCTTCGCTGCCGACCAGCAGATGCGCCAGGTTCACCGAATTGTCGGTGGTGTAGGGCCGCTCCGACTGCGGGAAGAAGATGTCGAGATTGTAGCCACCGACCCGGCGCAGCACCTTGGGGTACTTCGCCTCGATCTCGGCCTTCTCGGCAAAGGCCAGCGCCGCCACCTGGTCGGCGATGGCGCGCACCGCCGCCGGCATATCCTCGGGCCGCGCCGAGCCGAAGCGCGCCCGCTGGCCATTCGCCAGGATGGCGTCGATCGAGGCCACGTTGTGGACCATGTTGCCGTAGCGGATGGAGCGGCTGCCGCAGGAATTGTTGCCGGCCATGCCGCCAAGCGTGCATTGCGCCGAGGTCGACACGTCGACCGGATACCAGAGGCCGTGCGGCCTGAGCCAGGCGTTGAGCTGGTCGAGGACGACACCGGGCTGGACCGTCACCTCGGCGCGGTTCTTATCGAAGCCCACGACCTCGCGCAGATGCTTCGAGACATCGACGACCAGCGCCTCGCCCACCGTCTGGCCGCACTGCGAGGTGCCGGCACCGCGTGGCACGATGGCGGCCCCGGCGTCGCGCGCCACGTCGACCACCAGCGCCAGGTCGGTCTCGTCGCGCGGCACGACGACGCCCACCGGTTCGACCTGGTAGATCGACGCGTCGGTCGAGTAGCGCCCGCGCGAGGCCCTGTCGAACAGGACCTCGCCCTTGATGGTGCGGCGCAGTGTTTGTTCAAGCTGGGTCAGTCGAGTTTCACCCCGGCCGCGGCAACGACCTTCTGCCATTTCTCGATTTCGGTGCGTATGCGCTTGGCGAAGTCGGCCGGCTTCTCGCCGCCCATCTGCGCCGTCTGATCCTTCCAGATGGCCTGCATCTTGGGCGTGGCCATCGCCTTTACGATTTCCGCATACATGCGGTCGACGATCGGCTGCGGCGTGCCCTTGATCGCCCACAGTCCGTACCAGGTCGACACGATCCAGTTGGGCACGCCGATCTCCGCCGAGGTCGGCATGTCGGGGAATTCCGGCAACCGCTGCGGCGTCGCGACGGCAAGTCCGAGCAGCCGGTCGGAACGGATCTGCGTGGCCGACGTGCCCATGCCGTCGAACATCATGTCGACGTTGCCGGCAAGCAGGTCCTGCATTGCCGGGCCGGCGCCACGGTACGGGATATGCGTGATCTCGGTCTTGGTCTCGAGCTTGAACAGCTCACCGGCGAGGTGATGGGCCGTGCCGGCGCCCGGCGAGGCATAGTTCACCTTGCCCGGATTGGCGCGGACATAGACCAGGAATTCCGCCGCGTTTTTCGCCGGCACGCGCTTGGGATTGATCGAAACGACCTGCGGTACCAGCGCGATCATGGTGATCGGCTCGAAATTCTTCTCGAGATCGTAGTCGAGGCTCTTGTAGATCGAGGGCGCGATGGTGTGGTGGATGGCGCCGACGAAGAACACCGAACCATCGGGCTTCATCTTGGCGGCCTGGGAGGCGCCGACCGTGCCGCCTGCTCCGCCCTTGTTGTCGACGATGATCTGGCAGCCGAGCTGTTCGCCAACCTGGGCGGCCAGCGGCCGCGCGAAGGTGTCGGTGCCGCCGCCCGCCGGAAACGGGTTGATCCAGGTGATGGTGCCCGGCGGCCACGCCTGGGCGCGCGCAATCGAGGGCGCGGCGAGCGACGCCGCCAGTCCCATCTTGAGGGCACCGCGGCGCGACGTGGTAAAAGTACGCTTCATGTTCATTTGGCTCCCGGATCTTCTTCGTTGTTCATCGTTTCCAGAACGACTTGCTGCTTGGCCCGGACATGCCGGATCAGGAGGTCACGTAGCGCGGCGCCATCGCGCACGGCAAGAGCCGCGATCATGTCGCGATGCTCGGCCACCGCCTGGTTCCATTTGGCGACATTGAGGTTGGATCGAAACCGCAGCGCGTGCAGTCGCGCGTTCAACGTCCGGTAGGTATGGGCAAGGATCGGATTTCCCGCGATCGCGCTCAGCCGGTCGTGAATGGCACGATTGATGGCGTAGTAGGCCGGCAGGTCACGGCGGCCATGCGCCGCCTCCATTTCCGCCTGCAGGGTGTGCAGCTCGGCCAGATCGTCATCCGTCACCCGCGCCGCGGCAAGCTCGCCGGCCAGCCCCTCCAGGACGGCCATCAGTTCGAAGGCATGGCGGACATCGTCGCGCGACAGGGCCACGACCTGCGCCCCTCGATTGGGCAGCTGGACCAGGAGCCCATCGCCCGCCAGCATCCGGAAGGCCTCGCGCAGCGGCGTCCGCGACACGCCCAGGCGCTCGCTGAGTTCGCGTTCGTTCAGGCGGGCGCCCGGCGGCAGATCGCCTTCGATGATCAGGGCGCGCAGCCGTTCCGCTGCCGCTTCGGGCAGGGTCAGGCGGGAAATCGGGAGATCGGAGCCATCCATGGAATGTCTGGACTCACTTTGGCATATTGTATACAAAATGCAACAGCGCGCTGCCGTTGGCGGCGCGCTGTTGCCCTGAGCGAAGTCGAAGGGCCTTGCTTCGACAGGCAAGGTCTCTCCACTTCGCCTTGCTATTCTCGGCTTCGGTCGAGGTGACGGAGGAACCAATGCGCCTGAATTCACATCCCGCCGGACGTCATTTTCTGCAGATCCCGGGGCCGACGAATGTCCCCGACCGCATCCTGCGCGCCATGGATCATCCGACGATCGATCATCGCGGTCCCGAGTTCAACGCACTGGCCAAGAAGGTGCTGCGCAGCGTCCGGCAGGTCTTCCAGACCAAGCAGCCCGTGATCATCTATCCCGCCTCCGGCACCGGCGCCTGGGAGGCCGCGCTCGTCAACACGCTGTCGGCCGGCGACACGGTGCTGATGTGGGAGACCGGTCATTTCGCCTCGCTGTGGAAGAAGATGGCCGACAAGCTCGGCATCAAGTCGGAGTTCATGGGCGGCGACTGGCGCAAGCCGGCCGATCCCGCGGCGATCGAAAAGCGCCTGAAGGAAGACAGGCAGCACGCCATCAAGGCCGTGTGCATCGTCCATAACGAGACCTCGACCGGTGTGGTGAGCGACATCGGCGCCGTGCGCCGCGCCATCGATGCCGCCGGGCATCCGGCGCTCCTGCTGGTCGACACGATCTCGTCGCTGGGCTCGATCGACTATCGCCACGACGCCTGGGGTGTCGACGTGACCGTGGCGGGCTCGCAGAAGGGCCTGATGCTGCCGCCCGGTCTCTCCTTCAATGCCATCAGCGAGAAGGCGCTGGCGGCATCGAAGACCGCCAACACGCCGCGCGCCTTCTGGAACTGGGAGGAGATGCTGACGGCCAACGCCGGCGGCTGGTTCCCCTACACGCCCGCCACCAACCTGATGTACGGCCTCAACGAGGCCTGCGACATGCTGCTGGAGGAAGGCCTCGATGCGGTCTTTGCCCGCCACACCCGGCATGCCGAGGCGACGCGCATCGCCGTCACCGCCTGGGGCCTCGAAATCCTGTGCAGCGACCCCACGGCCTACTCCGGCTCGCTGACCGCGATCGTGATGCCGGACGGCCACGACGCCGATGCCTTCCGCAAGATCGCGCTGGAGAACTTCAACATGTCGCTCGGCCAGGGCCTGTCGAAGGTCGCGGGCAAGGTGTTCCGCATCGGCCATCTCGGCGACTTCAACGACCTGATGCTGATGGGCACGCTCAGCGGCGTCGAGATGGCGCTGGGTCTCGCCAAGGTACCGCACAAGGCCGGTGGCGTGCAGGCCGCCCTCACCCATCTCCGCGACACCGCACCCGGCGCGCACCGAAAGTAAACGACACCGTGAACTCAGGGTGCAACGGGGCCTCTGCGAACGAAGAAGCTGTGAGATGCGTAAAAGCCCGCAGAACACGGCTTGTCTCGGATTTGAGGACACTGCCCCGGACACCACGCGTTACATCCAGGCGTCCACAATTCTCGGGTGAAAAGCCCGAAGCCATTGGCTTACCGGCGTGCGGGGAACTGAAATTCAGTCGTCGGACTTGTGACCTGGCTAGAGCGTGATGACTTGAGGTTCGACGCGGAGGAACCCGTCGTCTCAGGGCGG
>CALFRN010000410.1 GCA_937919085.1 uncultured Reyranella sp. | reverse complement strand
TTGCGTTGCTCCAGGCGGCGCACCGACAGCGCGGCCATCGCCTGAGCCACCAAAGCCAGCCCGCGATCCGGCTGCGTATCCCGGCTGTCGTAGCGTGCAAGTTCGATCCCATGGAGGACGAGCGAGCCCACGTCGATGCCTCCACCGCCTCCGCCATTTCCAATGCGCACGTCCTGCAATTCGAGGCGATCGGCCTGCAGCGGATCGCCCCACTGGAAGCCCGACAACGGCGTGCGCCCCTGCAACAGCTCGGCCAGCGGCCACCCGAGGCCAGACACCCGCCAGAGGCCGATGGAAACAGGGCCGGCCCGATCGGATTTCAATCCTTCCAGCGCGATGCTGCGATCGAGGATACCGACCTCGACCCGCTCCACGGTGGCGGTGCCGTTGCGTTCGATCTCCGCCTTGACGTGTGCTGCCGCGTATCCCTGCACGAGCGGTATCGCCACCGCACCGATGCCGACCAACGCGGCAACCGCGACGCCGGCTACGACGCCTTTCTTCACGCCTCGGCGTCCGGCTGCCTGGCCGGCTGGGCGGCATCGAAGGCGGGATGCTTCATGCAGGTGTCGTAGATGCGCTGGATCGTCGGGTACTTCTTCATGTCGACCTTGAAACGTGCTGCATTGAATACCTGCGGCGCCAGACAGAGATCGGCCATGGTGGGTGTGTCACCGTGGCTGAAGGTACCGGTCTTTGGGTCGTTCGCGACAGAGGCTTCGTAGGCATCGAACCCGGTCTCGATCCAGTGGCGCGACCATGCGAAGGCACTCTCCTCGGTCTGCCCGAACTTCTGCCGCAGGTAGGTCATCACCCGCAGATTCTGGATGGGATGAATATCGGCCGTCGGGATCAACGCCAGCGCCCGTACGCGCGCGCGGCCCACTGGATCGCGCGGCAGCAACGGCGGCTGGGGATGGGTTTCCTCCAGGTATTCGAGGATCGCCAGCGACTGTGTCAGGATTTCGCCGGAATCGAGCACCATCGCCGGCACGAGCTTCTGGGGATTGATCGCGACATAATCAGGAGCCGCATGCTCGCCCTTGCGCAGATGCCGCGAGGCGTGTTCGACCTCGATTCCCTTGAGATTGAGGGCGATGCGCACGCGGTACGCCGCCGAGGAACGAAAATACCCGATGAGCTTCATGTCCGCCTCCAGCTATCACACTAGCATGGCCTAGGCAGGCGGCGTGTATCGCATGACCTTTTGATCGATGGCTCCGAAGATCGATCTGCCATCGCGATCGAACATCTCGATCCGAATCCGGTCGCCGAACGTCATGAACGGCGTGACCGGTTTGCCTCCATCAAGCGTCTCCCGCACCCTTCGTTCGGCAATACAGGAGCACCCGGCCGCCGCATCCCGATTGGCGACCGTCCCGGAGCCGATGACGGTACCGGCTTCGAGGTGACGGGTCTTGGCCGCATGGGCAATGAGTTGGCCAAAATCGAAAGTGAGATCGGTGGCGGCGTTGGGATGACCGAATTCCTTGCCATTGAGCGTCGAGATCAGCGGCAGGTTGAGCCTCGCTCCGTCCCAGGCCGCACCCAATTCGTCCGGCGTCACGGCGACCGGGGCGAAGGCGGTTGCAGGCTTGCCATGCAGGAAGCCGAACCCCTTGTTGAGTTCGGCCGGGATCAGATTGCGTAGCGAGACATCGTTCAGGATCGTGACCAGCTTGATGTATTTTCGCGACGCAGTGGCCGAGGTCCCCATCGGCACGTCATCGACGAAAACCGCGATCTCGCCCTCGAAATCGATTCCCCAGGCCTCGTCGCCCGCCTCGATTTCGTCGGTCGACCCGATGAAGGAGTCCGAACCACCCTGGTACATCAGCGGGTCGGTCCAGAACGACGGCGGCATCTCCACGCCGCGGGCCTTGCGAACCAGCTCGACATGGACGACGTAGGCCGAGCCGTCGACCCATTGATACGCGCGCGGCAGCGGGGCGGCGAGAGCCGTACTGTCGAGTTCGAACGAGCCCGGTGCCTTGTCGCCCGCGAGCTGCGCGGCAAGCGCCTGCAGCCGGGGTTCCATTGCTGCCCAGTCATCGAGCGCCCGCTGCAGCGTTGGCGCCACTTTGGTCGCACGGACAGCACGCGTCAGCCCGCTGTTGACCACGATCAGCGTACCGTCGCGGCCGCCCTCCTTCAGCGTTCCCAGTTTCATTGATTGTCTTCCCTATTCCGCTGCCTGCTTTGTTTCAGCTGACTGCCATGACGCAACATAGCCATCGAACTCGACTCCCGCCGGCATCGCCGCCACGTCGAGGGCGTCGCGGGTATCGACCATGACGGCAACCTCGTCGGTTTCGGTCTTGCCGCCCCTGGTGGCGGCGGTGAACGCCTTGGGATGGGGGCCGTGCGTGAAGCCGGTTGGATGGATCGTCATCATGCCGGGATGGATGTTGTCGCGACTGAAGAAGCTACCCTTGTGATAAAAGATCACTTCGTCGTAGTCGTCGTTGCTGTGGAAGAACGGCAGCCGCAACGCCTCGGGATCGCTCTCCAGTGGCCGCGGCACGAAGGTACAGACGACGAACCGGCTGGCCACGAAGGTCGAGTGCGCCGACGGCGGCAGGTGGAAGCGATGGCTCATCAGCGGTCGGATGTCGCGCCAGTTGATGCGCACGACGCTGAGGTCGCCGTGCCAACCCACGGCGTCCAGCGGATTGAACGGGTAGGTGACCGTCGACAGCGCGCCGCGGCGCTTGACCGAAACCTTCCACGGACGCTCGTCCTGCTGAGCCCGGAAGGCGTCATCGATGACCGGCGTGTCGAGCATCGCCGGATCGAAGATGGCATGCCGGCCGACCAGGCCCTTGTCGGGCAGCCGGTAGCTGTCGTTGGTAGCCTCGATCATCAGGCAGGTGGTCGGCACCCTGGCCTCCAGCCGCCACATCGTGCCGCGCGGGATCACGAGATAGTCGCCTTCGCAGTACCGCAGATGGCCATAGTCACAGAACAGCGCGCCGTCGCCCTCATGGATGAACAGCAGATCGTCGCCGTCGCCGTTGCGGGCCAGATCCGTCATGGCGCCGTCGAGCCGCCAGATGCGCATCTGCATGTGGGCGTTGCCCATCACGGGCTGAGCGCTCCACGGCGACTTCTTTCCGGCAACCAGCTTGTTGAGGTCGAAGGCGCGCGGCCGGATCGGCCCTTCGAAGGCTGTCCAGTCCGTCGGCTTGTGGCGGTGGTGGAACTGGGCGGAGGGACCGAAGAAGCCCTCCTTGCTGATCTCGCGCTCGTAGGTGCCTTCGGGCAGACGGACATGGGCCTGACGGGAAGCGGTACCTTCATGCTGCCGCAGCGGAATCCAGTTCTTGGCCATCGCTTCCTCCCTATGCCTTCAGAACGCCGCGGCGGATCTGGTCGAGTTCGATCGATTCGAACAGAGCGCGGAAATTACCTTCGCCAAAGCCCTCGTTGCCGCGACGCTGGATGATCTCGAAAAAGATCGGGCCGATCACGGTCTGGGTGAATATCTGCAGCAACAAGCCGCCGCCTTCGGTGGGAGCGCCGTCGATCAGGATACGGTCGGCCGCCAGTCGCGCGAGATCCTCGCCATGGCCCGGCAGTCTTATGTCGATCTGCTCGTAGTAGGTATCGGGCACGGTCTGGAACGGCACCCCCTTGGTCTTCAGCGTCTCGACGGTCTCATAGATGTCACCGGTGCCAAGCGCGATGTGCTGGATGCCCTCGCCATGATAGGCGGAGAGATATTCCTGGATCTGTGACTTGTCGTCGGTGCTTTCGTTGATCGGGATGCGGATCTTGCCGCACGGGCTGGTCATCGCCTTGGATTTCAGACCCGTCAGCTTGCCTTCGATGTCGAAATAGCGGATCTCGCGGAAATTGAAGAGGCGCTCATAGAAGGACGCCCATTCGTCCATGCGGCCGCGATGGACGTTGTGGGTCAGGTGGTCGATGTAGGTGAGACCGACGCCCTTCGGCGTGCGCTCGACGCCGGGCAGAAACTCGAAGTCGACGTCGTAGATGCTGCCCTTCTCGCCGTAGCGATCGACCAGATAGATCAGAGAATCGCCGATGCCCTTGATCGCCGGGATGTTGAGCTCCATCGGGCCGACCTTGTTCTCGACGCCCCAGGCACCGAGCGACAGGGCGCGCTTGTAGGCGAAGGCGGCGTTCTTCACGCGAAAGGCGATGGCGCAGACGCTGGGGCCGTGAACACGGGCAAAGCCCTGGGCGAAGCTTTCCTTTTCGCCGTTGACGACGAAGTTCACATCGCCCTGGCGGAACAGCGACACGTCCTTGGAGCGATGCCGGGCGACGCGCACGAAGCCCATGCTCTCGAACAGGGTACCCAGCGCCGCTGGATCGGGGGCAGTATATTCGACGAACTCGAATCCGTCGGTGCCCATCGGGTTCATCCCATCGGCCTCGACAACAAGTCGTTCGCTTTTGCTGGCCATAATTGACCTCCCGGCTGAATTAGTTTCATATGTAACTATCATGCCGAACGCTTTGCAAGCCCTCGAACTCGAGAATTTCCTCCCCTATCGCCTCTCGGTGCTCGCCCAGTTGGTGAGCGAATCGCTGCATGACCTCTATACCCAGCCCTTTGGGCTGTCGGTGACGCAATGGCGTGTCATGGCGGCCCTCGGACGCTTCGCGCCGCTCACTGCATCTGAAGTGGGCCAGCGGATCGTCATGGACAAGGTTGCCGTCAGCCGGGCGGTGGCGGGCCTGCTCGAGCGTGGCCTGGTCGAGCGGGCCACCGACCGCAGCGACCGCCGCCGGGTCCCCCTGAGGCTGAGCGCCCGCGGCCGCACGATGCACGCACGCATCGTACCCTTGGCACTGGCCTACCAGGAAAAGCTCTACGAGACGCTAAGTCCCGTCGAAAGACTGAGTTTCGATGCGCTGTCCGATCGGTTGTTCGCACGCGCCCAAACCCTGCGGAACGCGGACTGAGGCGCCTCGACCCTGCCTTGTGGGCTCGAATCACCATGCTATAACGCCGGCCACTTATCGCATCCGAGGAGGCAGGCTTGGCCGCAAAGGCCGCCCGGCGCCCACCGGTCACCAAGCCGGTGCTGGTGCTCAACGGGCCAAATCTCAACATGCTGGGCAAGCGGCAGCCGGAAATCTACGGCCGCGAGACCCTGGCTGACATCGAGACGGCGTGCCGAGCCGAGGCCCTGCGTCTGGGTCTTGCGGTTGAGTTTGCCCAGAGCAACCACGAGGGCGTACTGATCGACCGCATTCAAGCGGCACGCGAGACCAATTCGGGCATCGTCATCAACGCAGGAGCCTACACACATACGTCAGTGGCCTTGCTGGACGCACTGAATGCCGCCGAACTGCCGACCGTCGAAGTCCACCTGTCGAATATCTACAAGCGCGAAGGCTTTCGTCACCATTCCTATATCAGCCCGGCGGCGATCGGCGTGATCGCGGGCCTTGGCACTCAAGGCTATCTTCTGGCCCTCCAGGCTCTCGCCCGCCTGCTGGTTCGCTGACAAACACCCAGGAGCAATTCTCCATGGCAAAATTCGAGATGGATACCGAGTTCGTCCGCAAGCTGGCGGAGATTCTTGAGGAGAACCATCTCGGCGAGATCGAACTCGTCGACGGCGAACGCCGGATCCGGGTGGCCCGCCCGGCAATCACCTATGCTACGGCGCCAATAGTTCCCGCGGCCAGCCCGGCCGCCGCTACCCCACCGGTGGCTGCCACGTCCGCCGGGCCGACCGGCTCGGGCGATCTCGGCAAGCATCCGGACGCGGTGAAGTCACCCATGGTCGGCACGGCCTACCTCGCGCCGGAGCCCGGCAAACCCAATTTCGTCGCGGTGGGCGACAAGGTTGCCGCCGGCCAGACCCTCCTCATCATCGAGGCGATGAAGACCTTCAACCCCATCAAGGCGGCCAAGGCCGGTATAGTGGCGCAAATTTTGATCGAGAATGCCCAGCCGGTTGAATTCGGTGAAGCGCTGATGATCGTCGAGTAAGGCGGTTCGGCGCAATGTTCGAAAAGGTCCTGATAGCCAATCGCGGCGAGATCGCGCTCCGCATTCATCGTGCCTGCCGCGAGATGGGCATCCAGACTGTCGCCGTCCACTCGACCGCCGATAGCGACGCGATGCACGTTCGCCTTGCCGACGAATCGGTCTGCATCGGCCCGCCGTCAGCACGCGACAGCTACCTCAACATCCCGGCGATCCTGTCGGCCGCAACCATCGCCGGCGTCGATGCCATCCATCCGGGTTACGGCTTCCTGTCGGAGAATGCCCGCTTTGCCGAAGCGGTCGAGGCCCACGGCTTCGCCTTCATCGGCCCGACACCCCAGCACATTTCGATGATGGGCGACAAGATCGTGGCCAAGCAGACCGCCAAGGAGCTGGGCCTGCCGCTGGTGCCGGGTTCTCCTGGCCCGGTCGAGTCACTCGGGGAGATCGTCGAACTCGGCACAAAGATCGGCTGGCCGGTGCTGATCAAGGCTGTGGCCGGTGGCGGCGGGCGCGGCATGAAGGTGGTCGATGACGCGGACTCGGCCGCCGAAGCGTTCTCGCTCGCCCGAACCGAGGCCAAGGCGGCGTTCGGCAACGATTCCGTATACGTCGAGAAGTATCTGCCGCGGCCGCGCCATATCGAGATTCAGGTGTTGGGTGACGGCCAGGGCGCCGGCGTTCATCTCGGCGAACGCGACTGCTCGCTGCAGCGCCGCCACCAGAAGGTTCTGGAAGAGGCCCCCTCGCCTGCCCTCAATGCCGAGCAGCGCAACCGGATCGGTGAACTGGCCGCCGACGCGGTGCGCAAGCTCAAGTATCGCGGAGCCGGAACGATGGAATTCCTGTTCCAGGACGGCGAATTCTACTTTATCGAGATGAATACCCGCATCCAGGTCGAACACCCGATCACCGAGGCCGTGACCGGCATCGATCTGGTCCGCGAGCAAATCCGCATTGCCGCCGGTGCCTCGCTGGGGATGACCCAGAAGGACATCGTCATCCAAGGCCATGCCATCGAATGCCGGATCAATGCCGAGCATCCCGAGACATTCATGCCGTGCCCCGGACGCATCGCCGATTACCACCCGCCGGGTGGACTGGGCGTGCGCGTCGATTCTGGCCTCTACACCGGCTACGTGATGCCGCCCTACTACGACTCGATGGTCGCCAAGCTGATCGTCAACGGCACCAGCCGCAACGAATGCCTGATGAGGCTACGCCGCTCGCTCGAGGAATTCGTGATCGGCGGCATCGACACGACGATCCCCCTGCATCGACGGATCATCGGCGAGCAGTCGTTCATCGATGGCGACTACGACATCCACTGGCTGGAGAAACTGGTCGGTCTCAAGAAGTAGCCGCAGCCATGCTGGAGATCACCCCTGACCTCCTGCTGCAGGCTTACCGCATCGGCATCTTCCCCATGGGCGAGCGCCGCGACGACCCCAAGCTTCACTGGCTCGATCCGCGGTTGCGCGCAGTTCTGCCGCTCGACGGCTTCCACCTGCCCCACCGGCTCGCGCGGACGGTCCGTTCGGGACGGTTTGCAGTGGACGCCGATATGGCCTTCCCCGATGTCGTTCGTGCTTGCGCCGAGCCCCGGCCGGGCCATCCGGAAAGCTGGATCAACGAGCCGATCATCGACCTCTACACAGAACTGCACTCTCGCGGACACGCCCACAGTGTCGAATGCCGGATCGATGGTCTCCTGGTGGGCGGGCTCTACGGCGTGTCGGTGGGTGCGGCGTTCTTTGGCGAGAGCATGTTCAGCCGCGAACGCGACGCCTCCAAGGTGGCCATGGTCCATCTCGTGGCACGACTGATCCAGGGTGGTTTCCGCCTGCTCGACTGTCAGTTCATGACCGAGCATCTCAGAAGCTTTGGCGCCATCGAGATCCCGCGCCAGGCGTTTCGTCATCTGCTGGCCGAGGCGATCGACCAGCCGGCCGTGTTTCAGCGCGAACTGGGCGGCGCCGATCCCTGCGCCATCGTGCAGGAGAGGACGCGCACGTCGTAGACCCCATGGTCTAGGGCCGACAGCGACGGCGTGGACGCGAACATCCAGCCGGCGAACAGCTTCTCCTCCGCCTGGCCGGGCTTGTGGTCGACGATCGTAAGATACGCCACCGACTCCGGCGGTGCCTCCGGAACGTTCACCAGACAATCGGCGGCAGTGACCTCAAGAGTGCCAAACCGGGTTGGCTCACCAACCGGGGCGTAAAAGCGCAGGGTGCGCGCCGTCACCTTGTCGAGGCCCTGCAACTCGGCAACCGGCCTGCCCGGGCCTTCGGGAATCGCGCGCAGGTTGGCGTTTCCAGGTCGGGCAGGAGATTGAGCCACGGCGGCACCGATGGTGCCCACAAGGGCTGCCACGACAGCCAGTCCACGCATTATCAGCCTTTTGCGCCCGGGGGCTTCAATTCGTCGATCAGCGAATGGAGCGCGGCCTTGATCTGATCGACGTCGCATCCCATCAGAACTCCGTCCTCCAGCGCATCGGCGCAGAGGGTTTCGATTTCCTGCACATTCTGATTCAGGACTTTGATCTTTTCGAGGCACGACACCGGCTTGCCGTCGGGTTGCCGCCATACCGGCGGCACCTTGGACGCGTCCGCACTCATTATTTCGATCCAGTCCCGCCAAACATGAACTTGGCAATCAGTTCGGTAAGCGGGATGGAGTCCTGGGTATTCTGGATTTCACCATCGGCGCGGATCAAATTCTTGTCGCCACCGGGTTCGAGGGCCACGACAGTCCCGCCAAGGAGCGATTCGCTAACGATTTTGGCATTGGTGTCGGCCGGCAGGGCGACATTCGACGATACCGCCATGCGCACGACGGCCTGGTAGGTCTTTCCGTCGAGGGCAATGCCGGTGACGGTACCGACCTTGACGCCACTCAGGGTCACGTCGGCACCGCGCTTCAGCCCATCGATCCGGCCGAAGCGCGCGATCACCTCGTAACCGTCCGGCCCTGTCCGATCGGACTTGGCAAAGGCGTAGAAGACGAAGACGCCCGCCACCACCAGAACCAATGCGCCAACGATCGTCTCGACGATATTGCGGCCCACGCCTTTTCTCTCCTGTGCTGCCGACACGCTCAGCCTGGACGCCACGCCTCATAGTGCGGCTTCGGCTTGTCGCCGACACTCAGCGTATGTCCCGGCGGAAGGTACGCCTCGCTCGTGCCCGTGTGATTTGCCTCGTGATCCTTCTGCCAAGCCTGTCGGGGCAGACCTCCCGCAGGCGGGATCGAATTGTTCGTGTGGTGCAGCCAGCCGTGCCAATCCGGCGGCACGCGTGAGGCTTCGGCCACGCCGTCGTAGACGACCCAGCGCTTGCGCCGGCGGCCCGCTATTACGCGCTTGTCCTGGAAGTAGCGATTGCCCTCGGCATCGGTGCCGACGAGCTCGCCGCGCAGCTTTGTAAAGAGCCAAGTGCCGATAGTCATGAACCAACCACGCTTCGAAGAGTGACCGCGCCGCTTGTACGCGTGCGCCCGATGACGCGCAACGCGTCGTGCAGAAGCTGCCGGGCAATGTCGTTCGACGACATTCAATTCGCTCGGCCGCACCGAGTGTTGCGCGCTTGCATCATCTAGTATCATCAACACCGTGGTCTACAAAATATAGTTGCGCACACAAGATTTTGTAATTTACTATCATCCGGTGTCTACATGTGTGCTCTCGATTTCAAATCGAGAGCATCCCGATGGCAAATTAAAGCGCGGGACCGAGACACGGGGGATCTACGATGCGCTTTGGGCGTCGGTATACGCAAACAGGAAAATCGCCATTCGAAGGAATGGCTTTTCGTGTTGCCGACTCCGAAATCCGCAATCCCGACGGTTCGATCGTTTTCCAGTTGAAGGGCATCGAAGTTCCGTCCGAATGGTCGCCCGTCGCCTCGGATGTTCTTGCCCAGAAGTATTTCCGCCGCGCCGGGGTGCCCACCCATCTGGTCAAGGTTTCCGAAACCGACGTCCCGGAATGGCTGTGGCGATCCCGCCCGGACGACGTCGCGCTCGCCGCTCTGCCCGAAGCTGCACGCTACGGCAGCGAGCGCACCGCCCGGCAGGTATTCGAACGCATGGCCGGCGCCTGGACCTACTGGGGATGGAAAGGCGGATACTTCGACAGCGAAGATGATGCCCGCGCCTTTCACGACGAGCACTGTTACATGCTGGCGGCACAGATCTGTGCGCCGAATTCGCCGCAGTGGTTCAATACCGGTCTGCACTGGGCCTATGGCATCGACGGCCCTGGACAGGGTCATTGGTATGTCGACCACCACGACGGCAGCGCCCATCCCTCAGAATCGGCCTACGAACGCCCGCAGCCGCACGCTTGCTTCATCCAGAGCGTCACCGACGATCTGGTGAGCGAGGGTGGCATCATGGACCTCTGGGTGCGCGAGGCGCGCCTGTTCAAGTACGGTTCCGGCACCGGCTCCAATTTCTCGCGCCTGCGCGGAGAGGGCGAGCGACTGTCCGGCGGCGGCCAGTCATCCGGCCTGATGTCGTTCCTCAAGATCGGCGATCGCGCGGCCGGGGCCATCAAGTCGGGCGGCACCACGCGCCGCGCCGCCAAGATGGTGACGGTGGACATCGACCATCCGGATATCGAGGACTTCATCGCCTGGAAGATGCTGGAGGAGCAGAAAGTCGCGGCGCTGGTCGCGGGTTCCCGGCTCGCCAATCGTCATCTCAATGCCGTGATGCGCGCCTGCCTCGACGGCGACACGG
>CALFRN010000409.1 GCA_937919085.1 uncultured Reyranella sp. | reverse complement strand
GCGAACGCCAGCCGGGCGGTGGTGCCGTCCGGCAGCGTCACCTCGTATTCGCGCGCGGCCAGGCGGCCGATGTCGTCGTTCATGGTTCACCTCCGGCCTGATCGAGAAAAGTGCCCGACCGCCCTTCTGTCACACCCGAAGTTGTCACACCAAGTTGAGACAAATGTTGTGACACAGGCTGAGCGCCCACCTGTGCCCTCGCGGGAATCTGACCCTGTGGCCCCGCCCCTGACGAGCGTTGGGGGCGGCCACAGAAGACCGTCGAATCAGCCCTCGGACGCGTGGATCGCGCCTCGGTCCACCCCACCTGCCGGACAGTCAATACGGCGGGGGCAGCCTTGTACTTTCTAGTCACGGCTCAAGACCGCGGGACGGCCCCTTGTCCTCGAAGGAGTTGACCCGGCGGGCGCGCCGGGCGGGGCATGGCCAATGGCTCGAAGCGCCGATTCGGGGACCGGCGATCTCAGTTGGTCAGGACAGCAGCGTCTTCACGATCCCCAAAGGCGCTGTAAACAGCGCCAGGCTGGGATCGACACTGGCCGCCGCCGTTTCGTAAGTGCGCGCCTGACTGACGATCCGACACGCCCGGCGTTCCGACATCGGCAATCTCAAACGCATGTAGCCGACGGACGCTCGTTCGGCCGATCTTCAGATCGCCGTACAGGCTCAGCCATTCAAAGCTCCAATCGAAGCCCAAATAGCCGGGTATTGGACCTTCATTTCGATAGCATCTCCGGGGCGCAGGCCACGTCACCAACCAGGATTGGGACGGCTTTTCACGACTAACCCCCAGGTATGCCGGGCAATCTGCTCATCTTCCCGCGACGCCAGAACCCGCACCTGGCAGCGCGACGCAGGCTCACCGATGGGGTCGGCTCCCTTCCGGTTGCGGTTCTCGTCGAGCCGGATGCCGAACCAAGCCAGACGGCGGCAGATTGCCGCTCGGGTTTCCGCGTCGTTTTCCCCGATGCCCCCGGTAAAGACGATCATGTCGATGCCGTCGAGCACGGTGATCATTGCGGCCACCTGCTTGGCGACTGAATAGCAGAACATTCCGACGGCAAGCTGAGCATCGGCGTTCGCCGGGGCGGCTTCGCGCAGGCGCCGCATGTCGCTGCTGACGCCTGAAATTCCCAGCAGCCCGGAGCGATGATCCACCAGTTCCTCGAGCATGGCCGCATCGAATTTCTTTTCGCGCAGCAGATAGGTGAGGATACCCGGATCGATATCACCGCTCCGCGTACCCATGACCACGCCACCGGTGGGCGTCAGGCCCATGCTGGTGTCGATCGAATGGCCGTCCTTGACCGCAGTGACGCTGGCACCGTTGCCGAGATGGGCAATGATCAGGCGGCCGGGACAATCAGCCGGCAATTGCCGCATGATCGACTCGCAAGACAAGCCGTGGAATCCGTAGCGCTGGATACCCTGCGATTGCAGGTTCCTCGCGACCGGCAGGACGCGGGCGACATCGGGCATGGCAGAGTGAAATGAGGTATCGAGGCAGGCCGCCTGCGGAATTCCACGAAAATGATCCTGCGCAAAATCGATAACCGCCAAGGCTGGCGGAATATGCAACGGTGCGAACGCAGTTGCGGCTTCGATTTGTTGCAATACCGTGGCGTCGATCAGGCAATGGCGACGAAGTGCCGGCCCTCCATGCACGACGCGATGCCCAATCGCGGTTGGCGCCGGTAGCGCGCGCTCGGCAATAAGTCGGCCGATGCGGACAATGGCCGCGCGTTGATCGGCGATGGCGGCGTCTTCGCGAACCAGCGGTACGCCCTGCGAACCGTCGGCCTGGAAGTGACCTCCAGAGCTGCCGCCCAGTTCTGCCGCGCCTCGGGCAAGCTCCTCAAATTCGGTTACGCCGGCGCGATAGAGTCCGAATTTGAGCGAGGAAGAGCCGCTGTTCAACGCCAGCACAATCGGCCGAGAATCAGCGGAGCCCATTGTCCTATCCGCGCGGCCAGGCGATGCTCATGGAGCCCACCGCCAGTTCCGAACCTCCGGCATGTCCTCGCCATGCTCGCCGATGTAGGATTTGTGGCGCTGCATGGTCGTCCAGTAACGCGCCGTCGCCCTCGGCACCTCGTCGCCGAGCCGCGGAATGCGCCGAATGGCATCCAGAGCCAGCTGGTAGCGGTCGAGATTGTTCAGGACGACCATGTCGAAGGGTGTCGTCGTCGTGCCCTCCTCCCTGTAGCCGCGCACATGGAAGTTGTCGTGATTGGGCCGTCGATAGGTAAGTTTGTGGATCATCGCGGGATAGCCATGGAAGGCAAAGATCACCGGCCTGTCGGTCGTGAACAGAGCGCTGAAATCGTGATCGTCGATGCCGTGCGAATGCTCCGATGGCGGCTGCAGGATCATCAGGTCGACCACATTGACGACCCGGATGCGGATATCGGGGACGTAGGTACGCAAAAGCGTCACGGCCGCCAGCGTCTCGAGAGTCGGCACATCGCCGGCACAGGCCATGACCACATCGACATCGCCAGCCTCGTTACTCGCCCATTGCCAGATACTCGCCCCGGCGGTGCAGTGGCGAACCGCTGACTCGATGTCGAGCCACTGCCATTCGGGCTGTTTGCCGGCGATGATCAGGTTGATGTAGTTGCGGCTGCGCAGGCAGTGGTCGGCCACCGACAGAAGACAGTTTGCATCGGGTGGCAGGTAGATGCGCACGACGTCGGATTTCTTGTTGGCGACATGGTCGATGAAGCCGGGGTCCTGATGGGAAAAGCCGTTGTGGTCCTGCCGCCAGACATGCGACGTGAGCAGGTAGTTCAGCGAGGCAATCGGCTTGCGCCAGGCAATGGCGCGGCTCACTTTCAGCCATTTGGCGTGCTGATTGAACATCGAGTCGATGATGTGGATAAAGGCCTCGTAGCAAGAGAACAGGCCATGGCGTCCGGTGAGGAGGTAACCTTCCAGCCAGCCTTCGCACAGGTGCTCGCTCAACACCTCCATGACGCGTCCGTTGATGCTGAGGTCGACGTCGACCCCCTCGACCTCGGCCATCCATGCCTTGCCCGTGACTTCGAAAACCGCATCCAGCCGATTCGACGCAGTTTCGTCAGGGCCGAAAAGCCGAAAATTCTGTTTGGTGAGATTGAGCTTCATGACATCGCGCAGGAATGTTCCCAGAATCCGCGTCGCTTCCCCACGCGCGCCACCGGGCTGCAGAACATCCACGGCATATTTGTGGAAGTGGGGCATCAATAGAGGCTGGAGCAGCTCGCCACCATTGGCGTGTGGATTGCAGCCCATGCGACGATGGCCGGTCGGAGCGAGCTCCGCGAGTTCCTCGCGGAATTTGCCCTGCTCGTCGAATAGTTCCTGCGGCCCGTAGCTCTTCATCCATTCCTCGAGTTGCCGGAGATGCTCGGGCTTCTCGAGATTGGCAATCGGGACCTGATGTGCGCGCCACGTGCCCTCGACCTGGAGGCCATCGACGAATTTCGGTCCAGTCCAGCCCTTGGGCGTGCGGAAAACGATCATCGGCCAACGCGGCCGCTCAAGCATTGCGGTCTCGTCCTGGGACCGCGCCGCACGCTGAATCTCGTGAATTCGCAGCAGGATGACATCCAGGGTGGCGGCGAGGCATTGGTGGACCACCGCTGGATCGTCGCCCTCGACGAAATGAGGTTCGTAGCCGTAACCGTGCATCAGCTCCGTCAGTTCCTGGCGGCTGATGCGCGCCAGCACGGTCGGATTGGCGATCTTGAAGCCGTTGAGATGAAGGATCGGTAGGACAGCGCCATCGCGCGCGGGATTGAGAAATTTGTTGGAATGCCAGCTGGCAGCCAGCGCGCCGGTTTCAGCCTCACCGTCGCCGACGATGCAGGCAACTAACAGGTCAGGATTGTCGAAGGCCGCACCATAAGCATGCGCCAGCGAGTACCCCAGCTCTCCGCCTTCGTGGATCGAGCCCGGTGTTTCAGGCGCAACATGACTCGGAATGCCGTGAGGCCAGGAAAATTGACGGAAGAGTCGGTGCAGCCCGGATCGGCTTCGTTCGATCGCCGGATAGCGTTCCGTGTAGGAGCCCTCCAGATAGGTATGCGCCACCAGGCCGGGGCCGCCATGCCCCGGGCCAGCGATATAGATCATGTTGACGTCGTTCTGCTTTATCAACCGATTGAGGTGCACGTAGAGGAAGTTCAAGCCCGGCGTCGTGCCCCAATGGCCCAGCAACCGCGGCTTTACGTGTTCGATCTTGAGAGGCGATTCAAGCAGGGCGTTGTCCCGCAGATATATCTGCCCGACCGAGAGGTAATTCGCCGCCCGCCAATAGGCGTGCATTTTCCCGAGAAGATCGGGCGAGAGGCAATCGGGCATTCGAGCTCTCCGCGATGTCCGCTCAGGCTACGGTTCGATGATCACCTTGGCGACACGCGTTTCGCCTGCGTGCGCGAAAGTCTCGTAGGCGGCGAGGACATCGTCGAGCTTGAAGCGGTGGGAAATGAGGGGCTTGGGATCGATCTTACGGGACTGCAGAATGTCGAGCAGCGTCTGTATGCTCACCGTGTCTACCAGCC
>CALFRN010000408.1 GCA_937919085.1 uncultured Reyranella sp. | reverse complement strand
GAGAAAGTGCCGCTTCTAACCAGGTGAGCAGGGCAACTCCGTTAGGCCATCGGTTAGGCCATATGGGGACAGATCAGCAAAAAAACTCCAATAAAACGAGGGTTTTATGGCGAGGTAATGGCGGAGGGGGTGGGATTCGAACCCACGGTACGCTTGCACGCACAACAGTTTTCGAGACTGTCCCGATCGACCACTCTGGCACCCCTCCGGGCGCCGGGTTATAGGCGCCGGAGAAATTCGAGGCAACTGCCTCGATGGGCGGAGGCGCACTATGAAACTGCCCGACAAGGGACTGTCCTGGCCTGAAATCGAGGTCCGCCTGAACGAAGCCAAGAAGGACGACATCTCATGGCGCGACGGCCGCATGGCGGTCTACTACTACTATCTCGACGACGAACTCTCGGACGTGCAAAAGCGGGCCTATGCCGCTTTCTGGACCGAGAACAGCCTCGGCAAGCGCGCCTTCCCTTCCCTCGCGAAACTCGAGACCGACGTCGTCGATTTCGGCCTCGGCCTGATGAACGCGCCCGAGGACGCTGCCGGCACTTTCACCTCGGGCGGCTCGGAGAGCATCTTCCTCGCGGTCCAGACAGCGCGGGACTGGGCGCGGGCGACCAAGGGCATCACGCAGCCCAACTTCATCGTGCCGCGGACCGCCCATCCCGCCTTCAGCCGCGCCGGCCATGCGCTCGGCATCGACGTGTGGCGCGTGCCGACGACGCGCAACGACTTCAAGGCCGATGTCGGCGCCATCGCCTCGAAGATCGACGACAACACGATCGGCATCGTGGGCTCCGCGCCCTGCTATCCGTTCGGCGTTTTCGATCCTATCCGCGAACTCGGCGCGCTCGCGCAGTCGCACGATCTCTGGCTGCACGTCGACGCCTGCGTCGGCGGTTTTCTCTCGCCCTACGTGAAGCGCCTCGGCCATCCGGTTCCCGACTGGGATTTCTCGGTCCCCGGCGTCACCAGCGTATCGGCCGACCTGCACAAGCACGGCATGGCGGCCAAGGGCGCGTCACTGATGATGCTGCGGTCGAAGGAACTGAAGGAAAAATACCAGACCTTCGACTTCCGCGAATGGGAACGCGGCCCCTACGTCGCCTGGACGATGCAGGGCACGCGGCCGGGCGGCGCGGTCGCTGCCGCCTGGGCGACGCTGCAGCATCTCGGCGACGAGGGCTATATGCGGTGTGCGCGCATGATCATGGACAACAAGAAGGCCCTGGTCGGGGGCGTTGGCCGCATCCCCGGTCTTGCCGTGCTGGAGCCCAGCGAACTGTCGATTTTCGTCACCCGCTCGGCCGATCCGGCACTCGACATCGGCGCGGTGTCCGACGCCATGGGCACCCGTGGCTGGCTGATCGGCCGTCAGGTCGAACCGCCCGGCATCCACATGCATCTGAACCCCAGCCACGAACGCATGGTGGCGGACTATTTGGCCGACCTCGCCTGGGCGGTGGGTGAGGCACGGCAATCGGGAGCAAGGTCCAGCCAGGCCGGCCCGACCTATTGAGCCGGCAAAATCCACGGTTCGGCCCGTAAATCCGGGCTTATCCGGCGTTGACTTGGGGGGCTTCCTGCGTATATTCCGCGCTCCTCCGGCGGGTCACTCAGACCCGCCGAGCTCTTTCGTGCTTTCCCGCATTTGGGCCCGGATCCGGCTACTCCCCCTATGGGTGGTGGATGGGTCACCCGGCGCGGGAAGCTTTAGTCAGGTGTCAACATGATCGCCGTCATCCGCACTGGTGGAAAACAATATTCGGTCGCCGCCGACGATACGCTCACGGTGGAAAAGATCGAGGGTGAGGCCGGCGCCAAGATCGAGTTCACCGACGTATTGATGGTCGGCGACAAGGTTGGCGCGCCGACCGTTGCCGGCGCCAAGGTCATGGGCTCGATCGTCAAGCAGGCACGCGGTCCGCACCTGATCGTCTTCAAGAAGCGCCGCCGCCAGAACTCGCGGCGCAAGAACGGCCATCGTCAGGACCTGACGGTGATCAAGATCGACCAAATCGTCGCCTAGCAGAGCGACCGGAGCAGAACGATGGCACATAAGAAAGCAGGCGGCTCTTCGCGCAACGGCCGCGATTCCGACGGCAAGCGCCTGGGCGTGAAGCGCTTCGGCGGCCAGAAGGTCCTGTCGGGCAATATCCTGGTCCGTCAGCGCGGTACCAAGATGAATGCCGGCGAAAACGTCGGGGTCGGCCGTGACCACACCTTGTTCGCCACCGCGCCCGGCATCGTGACGTTCCGCAAGCGGGCCGGCGGCAAGGTCGAAGTGAACGTGTTCCCGGCACCGGCGCAGAACCCGGCCAAGATGGCCGCCGAATAGCCGTTCCCAACCAATCGGAATTCGAAGGGGGAGCGGTCATCCGTTCCCCCTTTTCGTTTCTGGAATCCACACCATGAAGTTCCTCGACCAGGCCAAGATCTACGTCCGCTCCGGCAACGGGGGTGCGGGATCGGGGAGCTTTCGCCGTGAAAAGTTCATCGAATATGGCGGGCCGGACGGCGGCGACGGCGGGCGCGGCGGCGATGTCATTCTCGAATGCGTCGATGGCCTCAACACGCTGATCGACTACCGCTACGCCCAGCACTTCAAGGCCGAGACCGGCCATCACGGCATGGGCGCACAGCGCACCGGCGGCAAGGGCAAGGATACCGTTCTGCGCCTGCCGCGCGGCACCCAGGTCTTCGCCGAAGACAACGAGACGCTGCTGGTCGACCTCACCGAAGTCGGACAGCGCGTGCTCCTGGCCAAGGGCGGTGACGGCGGTTACGGCAACCTTCACTATAAGAGCTCGACCAACCGCGCACCGCGCCGCGCCGACAAAGGCTGGCCGGGTGAGGAACGTTGGGTGTGGCTCCGGCTCAAGCTGATCGCCGACATCGGCCTGATCGGATTGCCCAACGCCGGCAAATCGACGTTCCTTTCCTCCAATTCCAACGCCCGGCCCAAGATCGCCGACTATCCCTTCACGACGCTTCATCCCGGCCTCGGCGTGGTGAAGATCGGCGATCGCGAACTCGTCATGGCCGATATCCCCGGCCTGATCGAGGGCGCGCACGAAGGTGCAGGCCTCGGCACGCGCTTCCTGGGTCACGTCGAACGCTGCCGCGCGCTGCTCCATCTCGTGGACGGCACCCAGGACGACGTGGCCGGCGCCTATCGCACCGTGCGCACTGAACTGCGCGCCTACGGCGGCAACCTTGCCCGCAAGAAGGAGCTGGTGGCGCTCAACAAGACCGACGCCATGACCGCCGAGGACATCGAAGCCAAGCGCGCCAAGCTCGCGAAGGTCAGCCGAAAGACCGTGCATGTGATTTCCGCCGTTGCCGGCCACGGCGTGCAACCGCTGCTCCACGAGCTGATGAAGCTGGTCGAGAAGCAGCGCGATACCCGCGAGGAAGCGGCGTGACCGCGCTGGCCAGCTCAAAGCGGCTGGTCGTGAAGATCGGCTCCTCGATCCTGGTCGACGAAGCCAAAGGTGAAATCCGGCGTGACTGGCTCGAAGCCTTGAGCGATGACGTCGCCCGCCTCCAAAAAGCCGGCTGCGAAGTAGTGGTGGTTTCCTCCGGCGCCATCCGGCTTGGCCGCCGGCACCTGAAACTGGCCCCCGGCCCCCTGAAGCTCGAAGAGAGCCAGGCCGCTGCCGCGACCGGCCAGATCCAGCTGGCCCACGCCTACCAGGCAGCTCTTGCCCGGCACGGTATCACGGTGGCCCAGGTCCTGCTGACGCTCGATGATTCCGAGGAGCGTCGCCGCTATCTCAATGCCCGCCAGACCATGGGCACCCTGCTCGGGCTCAAGGCCGTGCCGGTGATCAACGAGAACGACACGGTGGCGACCGACGAAATCCGCTTCGGCGACAACGATCGCCTGGGTGCCCGCGTGGCCGAGATGATTTCGGCCGACACGCTGGTGCTGCTGTCGGACATCGACGGGCTCTACACGGGCGATCCGCGCACCGATGCCACCGCGACATTCATTCCCGAGATCCGCGAGATCACGCCCGAAATCGAGGCGATGGGCGGTAGTGCCGCCTCGGAGATGTCCAACGGCGGCATGGTCACCAAATTGATGGCCGCACGTATTGCGATGGCCGCGGGCTGCCGCATGGCGATCGCCGACGGCCGCACAGTTGGCGCACTGGGTGCGCTGATCGACGGCGCCGCACGCTGCAGCTGGTTCCTGCCCGAAGCGTCTCCCTTGTCGGCGCGCAAGAGATGGATCAAGGGTTCCCTGAAGACCGCCGGCACCCTGACCGTCGACGATGGCGCGGTCCGTGCGCTATCGGCGGGCAAGAGCCTGCTGCCGGCCGGCATCACGGCAATCGAGGGCGACTTCAAGCGCGGCGACGTGGTCGACGTGAAGGACCGTGTCGGCCGGACGCTGGCGCGCGGCCTGGTAGCCTATGCCGCCGAAGATGCCCGCCGCATCGCCGGGCGCAAGAGCGTGGAGATCGAGCGCCTGCTGGGATTCCGCGGTCGCGACGAGATGGTGCACCGCGACGACCTCGTGGTCGAGTAGCGGGCGCCGGGGCTATACTGGAGCGGCCGATGAACGTTCAAACCCCGCCCGGCGAGAACACCGCCGAGATCATGACCGAGCTTGGCCACCGCGCAAAGGCCGCAGCCGTTGCGCTGCGCAACGCCACGACCGCGGCCAAGAACCGCGCGCTCGCGGAAGCCGCGCGCCTGATCCGCAGCGAACAGGCCGCGATCCTGGTGGCCAATGCACGCGACATTGCAGCAGCCCAGGCCGGCGGCATGAGCACGGCGCTGCAGGACCGCCTTCTGCTGGATGCCGCTCGCATTGAAGGAATGGCGAGGGGGCTCGACGATATTCAGGCGCTCAGCGACCCGGTCGGCGCCCGGATCGACGAGTGGACCCGGCCGAACGGGCTGGTCATCAGCCGTGTGCGCGTGCCGATCGGGATCATTGGCGTGATCTACGAGGCTCGCCCCAACGTCACGGCCGACGCCGGTGCGCTTTGCGTCAAGTCCGGCAATATCGTGGTGCTGCGCGGCGGCTCCGACAGTTTTCATTCGTCGCGCGCCATCGTCGAATTGCTGCGCCGGGCACTCGCCACGGCCGGCCTGCCCGAGGACTGCGTGCAGCTGGTGCCCACCACCGACCGCGCCGCGGTCGGCGAGATGTTGCGTGCAACCGGCTGGCTCGACCTCATCGTGCCGCGCGGCGGGCGTTCGCTGATCGACCGCGTGACCGAGGAAAGCCGGGTGCCGGTGCTGCGCCACTACGATGGCATCTGCCATGTCTACGTCGATCGCGACGCCGACGTCGCCATGGCGCGCGATCTGGTCGCCAACGCCAAGATGCGCCGCGTCAGCGTCTGCGGTGCGGCAGAAACCCTGCTGATCGACCGCGCGGCGCTCGACACCCATCTGATGCCGGTGCTGGCCAGGCTGCACGAACTGGGCTGCGAAGTGCGCGGCGATGCCGACGTGCGCCAGCGCGATCCCAGGGCACTTCCCGCCACCGACAAGGACTGGCGAACCGAGTATCTGGCGCCGATCATTTCCGTCGCGACGGTCGATGGCGTCGAGGGCGCGATCGACCACATCGCCCGCTGGGGCAGCCAGCACACCGAGGCGATCGTCACCGGAAATGAAGCGACCGCCGGGCGGTTTCTCGATGGCGTCGACAGCGCGATCGTCATGCACAACGCCAGCACGCAGTTCGCCGATGGCGCCGAGTTCGGCCTGGGGGCGGAGATCGGGATTTCGACCAACCGCATGCATGCCCGCGGCCCGGTTGGGCTGGTCGAACTCACCACCTACAAGAACATCGTGCGTGGCCAGGGCACCCTGCGACCGTGATGGCGGCATATCATCCGATGCCGGGCGTGCCGCGCGATACGACGCGGCGTATCGGCCTGCTGGGCGGTTCGTTCAACCCGGCTCACGACGGCCATCGACACCTCAGCCGCGAGGCGCTGAAGCGCCTCGGTCTCGACGAGATATGGTGGCTGGTCTCGCCGCAGAACCCCTTGAAGAGCAATGACGGCATGGAGCCTCTGGCGACCCGGGTCGCGCGCGCGCGCCAGGTTGCCGACAGCCGGCGCATTATCGTCGGCGCGCCCGAACTTCTGCTCGGCACGCGTTATACCCTGGACACCGTCCGGGCGCTGCGCCGACATTTCCCGCACGCCAGATTCGTCTGGCTGATGGGCGCCGACATCCTGCCGCAACTCGTCCACTGGCTGGGCTGGCGCGATCTGTTTGCGGCGATCCCGATCGCCGCCTTCGCCCGGCCGGGCTGGAGCTACCCCGCACTGCTCTCGCCGGCCCCTCGCGCCTTCGCCCGCCACCGGCTGCCGGCCGAACAGGCCCGCAGCCTCGCCACTTGCGCACCGCCGGCCTGGTGCTTTATCCCCAGCCGACTGGACAGCCATTCGGCCACGGCGATCCGCGCTGGCAATCCACGCCGGAAGAATTCGAAAGGAAACACCATCTCCGACCAGATCCGCCAGCTTCCCGACCGGAGCAAAGCCTCAAGTGCCCTGCTCGCGCTCGCGCGTCACTCCCTGGAAGAAGACAAGGCCGAGGACGTCGTCGTCATCGACCTCAAGGGCAAATCGGCTTTCGCCGACTACATGGTGATTGCCTCCGGCCGTTCGACCCGCCAGGTCGTGGCCATCGCCGAGCATCTCGCGGACCGCATGAAGCAGGCCGGCCACGGTTACATCCCCGTCGAAGGCAAAGAGACCGGCGACTGGGTATTGGTCGACGGCGGCGACGTCGTGGTCCATATCTTCCGCCCCGAGCCACGCGCCTTCTATGGACTTGAGAAAATGTGGGCGCTCGAGGAAGAGGCCGCCGAGGCCAAGCCGGCAAAGGTGAAGGCCGCCAGGCCCGCCGGCCCGCGGCGTCCCAAGAAACTGGCGTGAAGCTGACGATCGCTGCCATCGGCCGCGCCGCCCGCGGACCGGAGCGCGATCTTTATGAGCATTACGCTGCCCGCATTCGCTGGCCGCTGGTGCTGCGGGAACTTGAGGAAAAGCGCAAGCTGCCGCCAGCGTCGCTCATTCTGCGGGAAGGCGAGCTGCTGCTGGAGGCGGTGCCTGCCAAAGCCATGCTGGTGGCACTCGACCGCCGCGGCAAGGTACTGGACAGCGAGGCCTTCGCCCGCCACCTGACACGCTGGCGCGACGAGGCCATGCCGGACGTGGCCTTTTTGATCGGCGGCGCCGATGGACATACCGAATCACTGCTGAAACGGGCGTCCCTGGTGCTTTCCTTCGGTGCCATGACCTGGCCGCATCTGCTGGCCCGCGCCATGCTGGCCGAACAGATCTACCGCGCCCAGCAGCTTCTTGCCGGACACCCCTATCATCGGGCTTGAAATGGCAATCAATTTGCCTCTGTTCTGACGAAAAAGCAGGGCTACATTGGTGCCCATGCGAATTCTTTCCCGGTGGCCGGCCGCCGCCCTCGCCGTTCTCGCCCTGGTCGTGATTTCCATCCCGGCCCAGGCTCAAACCGCGCCGTCCCAGAAGCCGGCGGCAAAGCCCGTGCGCAACATCCCATATGTGTCGATCGCCGGCGACGACGGCAAGCAGCGCCATTACGAGACCAACGCCATTCCCCTGCTGTTCAACCGCGCCTGCTTCGGCTGGCGGATGTATCTTGGCGGCCCCAACCGCATCGTCTCGCTGAAGGAGGTTCTGACGACCTCCCAGCCGGCCGAGCAGGTGATCGCCGGCCCCGAGACCGAAGTCAGTGCCGACAAGACCCGCGCGACAACGCGTATGCTGGAGACCGTTCAGGACGGTGTGTTGCAGCGGTCCTGGTGCATCATTCCCGGAGACCCGCCGGGAACCTATACCTACGACATCAGTATCGACGGCGAGCCGCGCGGCGAGTTCGTGTTCTGCGCCATCGAGGTCCCGGACCAGAATCCCAACACCGATCCGCGTGAACTCAACTGCCCCAACAAGTTCAACGCAGTCGAGCGCGAGCGGCGTCGCAGCGGCATGCCTTCCTGATGTCCGCCCCCGTGCGTCCCCGCCCAGCCGTTCTGTGCATCCTCGATGGTTGGGGCCACCGCCCCGACCGCCCGTACAACGCCATCCTCGGCGCGCGCACCCCGAACTACGACCGCCTCGTCGAGACCTGTCCGCAGGGCCTGATCGACGCATCGGAGACCTTCGTCGGACTTCCAAAAGGCCAAATGGGGAATTCCGAGGTCGGCCACATGAATCTCGGCGGCGGCCGCGTGGCGGTGCCTGACCTGCCGCGCATCGACAATGCCATCGAGGACGGATCGCTCGCCACGAACCGGGAACTCACCGAATTCATCGCCAGACTGAAAGGGACGGGCGGCACCTGCCATCTGATGGGTCTCACCTCGCCGGGCGGCGTACATGCGCATCAAGACCACCTGATCGTGCTCGCCAACCTGATCGCCGGTGCGGGCGTGCCGGTGGCGATCCACGCCTTCCTCGACGGTCGCGACATGCCGCCGCGCAGCGCGCTCGACTGCATCGCCCACGTCGAAGCGGGTCTCAAGTCCGGCCTGCCGATCCGCTTCGCGATCGTCTCCGGGCGCTTCTACGCCATGGACCGCGACAAGCGCTGGGATCGCGTTGCGCTTGCCTATGACGCCATGATGGATGGCCGGGGCGAGGCTGCAGCGACACCCATGGAGGCGGTCGACAAGGGCTACGCCGCGGGGCTCGACGACGAATTCGTGAAGCCGACGGCCATCGCGGACTACAAGGGCATGGGGGACGGCGACGGCGTCCTGATGTTCAACTACCGTTCCGACCGTGCCCGCGAGATCCTGACAGCACTGCTCGATCCCCTGTTCGACGGCTTTAAGCGCGGTCGGCAGGTGCAGTTCGCCGCCGCCCTCGGCATGGTCGAATATTCGGCCGCTCTCAATCCGTTCCTTAAGGCCCTGTTCCCGCCCGAAGCAATCAGCATGGGACTCGGCGAGACGATCTCGAAGGCCGGTCTCAAGCAGCTGCGGATCGCCGAGACGGAGAAGTACGCGCATGTCACGTTCTTCTTCAACGGCGGCGAGGAGCGCCCATTCGACGGCGAAGAGCGCATTCTCGTGCCCTCGCCCAAGGTCCAGACCTATGACCTGCAGCCCGAGATGAGCGCGCCCGTGGTAACCGACAGGCTGGTCGAAGCCATCGGCTCGGGCCGGTTCGACCTGATCGTCGTGAATTATGCCAACACCGACATGGTCGGCCACACCGGCGACCTGACAGCCGCCATGAAGGCGGTGGAAGCTGTCGACACCTGCCTCGGCAGGCTCATGGCCGCGGTCAAGACGGCGGGCGGCGTCCTGTTGATCACAGCCGACCATGGCAATGCCGAGCAGATGTTCGACGAAACGTCCCACCAAAAGCACACCCAGCACACGTTGAATCGCGTGCCCGCGCTGCTTTTCAACGCGCCGGCCGGCATCCATTCGCTGGCGGACGGCAAACTGGCCGATGTCGCGCCGACGATTCTGGCCCTGATGGGCGTGCCGCAGCCTCGGGAAATGACCGGCAAATCGCTGGTTTCCGAAGCCCGGCGGCCGGCCGTTCTCGCTGCCCCGCGCCCAGCGGCCGCAGCTTCCGCCTGATTAGTGAAGCCCCGTGAACCGGCAGCGCCTTGATCCCGCCAAACACCGACCTGTATCCTCGGTCCCGCGCTCGAAACCTCGAATTGCCTGGCCAGCAGGGCCCGGCAGCAATCCGTGAAAGCATCCTCAAATGACCCGTATGCGCATCGCCTCCGCCGCCGCGATCCTGGCTTTTTTTGCCGTCCCCATTGCCGTGCCAGCCTGGTCGCAGGACAAGGCCTCCCCCAAGGCGGCAAGCGGCGACAAGAGTGAACTCTATCAGCAGCTCAACCTGTTCGGTGATGTGCTGGAGCGGGTCCGCCGCGACTACGTCGAGCCGGCCGACGAGAAGACACTGATCGAGAATGCCATCAACGGCATGCTGTCGGCGCTCGATCCGCACTCGAGCTACATGAACCCCAAGGCCTACAAGGACATGCAGGTCCAGACCAAAGGGGAGTTCGGCGGCCTCGGCATCGAGGTCACCATGGAGAATGGCATCATCAAGGTGGTGTCGCCGATCGACGACACGCCTGCTTCCAAGGCCGGCATTCTGCCGGGCGACCTGATCTTCGCGCTCGACGGTCAGCCGGTGCAGGGACTGACGCTCCAGGAAGCCGTCGAAAAGATGCGCGGCAAGGTCGGCGCGCCGATCAAGATCTCCATTCGCCGTGCCGGCAAGGACCCGTTCGATGTTTCGCTGACGCGCGAAACCATCAAGGTAAAGCCGGTGCGCTTCCGCCTCGAAGGCGGTGACATCGGTTATATCCGCGTGACCTCCTTCACCGAGCAGAGCACCAAGGGCGTGCTCGAGGCCGTCGAGAAGCTCAAGAAAGAGGCGGGAAGCAAACTCAAGGGCTATATCCTCGATCTGCGCAACAATCCGGGCGGCTTGCTCGATCAGGCGATCGCCATGTCCGACGCCTTCATCGAAAAGGGCGAGATCGTCTCCGTCAAGGCGCGCAAAAACGAGGACGTGCAGCGCTGGAATGCCAAGCCGGGCGATGTCACGGGCGGCCTGCCGATCGTCGTGCTGGTGAACGGCGGTTCGGCATCGGCCTCCGAGATCGTGGCCGGCGCCCTGCAGGACCACAAGCGTGCGATCATTCTCGGCACCCGTACCTTCGGCAAGGGATCGGTGCAGACGATCATGCAGGTCACGGGCGGCGGCGCGATCCGGCTCACGACGGCCCTTTATTTCACGCCGTCGGGACGCTCGATCCAGAAGGAGGGCATCAAGCCCGACATCGAGGTCGAGCCCGCCAAGATCGAGACGATCCAGCAGCGCTCGGGCTTTCGCGAGGAGAACCTGCGCGGCTCCATCACCAATCCGAATGACAAGCCAGGTACGGCGAAGCCCGAAGCCAAGACCGACGGCAATCCCGCGGACCCAAAGCCGGCTGCCGGCCAGACCGCGGCACCGCCGACGGGTGATCCCGACGAACCGCCGAAGGAAGCGGTGGGCGACTACCAGCTCCTGCGCGCGGCTGACCTGATCCGCGGCATTTCGCTCTACAGCAACCGCGGCAACTAGGCAGCGGCGGCGGGATGATGCCGTGGCAACCAATCCCCGGCGCACTGGAACACGGCGGGCACCCGGCGGCCTGATTGCCGCCTATGTGCTCGTCGTTGCGCTGATCGTCGCGTCCGCCTTGCTGGCGTTCGGTACGGGCGGCGGGGTGCCAAATGCGACCGCGCCCGCCTTGGCGGCGATGCCTGATCCACCAGCCGAGCCGCCGTACAAGACCGGCTCGCTGAAAGTGCCGCCCAAGCCGGTACCGGTAGACTTTCGAATCCTGCCGCCGGCCGAAGCGGCTGAAATGATCGAAGTGACCGCCGAAGGACTTCGCCTGCCGCGCATCTCACCCAGCGGCTGGATGCCATGGATCGCCAATTCCAGGCGCTTCGATCCGTCGGGGCCGCCCGCCCGCATCGGGCTTCTGATGATCAACGTCGGCGCCGACGAGGCGCTGATGCAGCGCGCCATCGAAGACCTGCCGGGCGAAGTGAGCCTGGCCTTCCTGCCAAGCACGCCCGAGCTGCCGCGCCGGCTGCGCCAGGCGCGCGACCGCGGCCATGAAACCTATCTCATGCTGCCGGTCGAAGATCCGAGCGGCCTCGCCGAACGCGGCATCCGGCCGATCGAAACCTCGGCCGATACCGCAGAGAACCTGCGTCGGCTGCTTGCCGTCCTGGCCCGCGGCGAAGGCTATGTCGGAGTGGTCGTCCGTTCGCCGGGGCCAGTCTCGCGATCCGATGCCATGGCGCGGCCCCTGGTCCGGGAAGTCGCCGACCGCGGCCTCGCGGTGGTCGAGATCAACCCCAGCCCTGATACTTCGGTCCTCCACCACCTGGCGATCGAGATGGGTGCAGGCTATGCACGCAGCGCCGACATTCTGGACTACAAGCTTGCCGGCGAAGGTGTCGCCGGAAATCTCGAGCGGCTGGCGGCGTGGGTCGCGGAAACCGCGCCCGGTCAGGAGCCGCGGCATGCATTGGGAATCGTGCAGCCGGATAACGAGGCAATCGACGCCATCGTGGCATGGCACAAGCAGGCCGCGGCGCGACCCGGCATTTCCCTCGTCCCCGTCATCGGCCACTTCGAGTGCCGCGACGCCTGCATGGCGCGGGTGCGTGCCCAGTCGGCGCAGCTTCTGCCGTGACGCGCCAACCCCCTTCCGCCTACCGCGCCAACGTCGGCCTGATGCTGATCGCGGCCGACCGCCGGATATTCGTCGGCCAGCGCGTCAGGCAGCTCGATGCCTGGCAGATGCCCCAGGGCGGTATCGATCGCGGCGAAACACCGTTGGAGGCTGCCGGCCGCGAGCTTTGGGAGGAAGTCGGTACGACAAAGGCACTCCTGCTGCGCGAGAGCCGGGAATGGATCACCTATGATGTGCCGGAGGAGCAGCGGCCGTCCTACTGGAAGGGACGGTGGCGTGGCCAGGCACAGAAATGGTTTGCGCTCGCCTTCACCGGAGGCGATTCCGACATCGACCTCGATGCGCACGACCGGGAGTTCGCGTCGTGGCGATGGGTGTCGGAACCTGAACTTCTGTCCCTGATCGTACCGTTCAAGCGCCCGGTCTATGAGGCCGTTCTGATGGAATTCGCCGACCTGATCGAGTAGCGCGCTATGCGCCCGATGCCGCAAGGCGCGCGGCGTTGCGACGGATGAACCAAAGTCCGGCGCGGGTCAGCAGGCCGTTCAGCCAGCCTTGGGGCTGGAGTCCGACAGCCTTCAACACCATGGCCATGGCCCGCTGCACATGGGTCTGACGATACAGGGGATAGGCACGCCGGGCGTAGGCCTGCATATAACGTTTGCGGTCGTACACCGACCCGGCGGACTCGTTGGCGGCAAAGTAGGCGTAGGCCAGTTCGTCGTCTTCGCTCTCCGCCAGGCGACCCCAGCCGATCCGCAGCCGGCCCCAGAAGCTGAGGCGGTCGCGTTGCAGGCACTGGCGCAAATGAGTGTAGAAGAGCTTGTAGTGGCGGAACTCGTCGGCGGCGATCCGGCTGCAAACCTGCTTCAACACGGGCTCCTCGGTCGCGTCCTTGAGCGCGCTGTAGTAGGAGCTGGTGCCGGTCTCGACGATGCAGCGTGCCATCATCTCGCCAGCCTGGCTGCCACGCACCGAACCGCTGGCATCGAGCGGAAGCTTGTAGCCATCGCGAAAGCGCGCAAACGCGCCGTCGAAATCCCACGCCGGGTCGGCAAGCTGGGCCCATCGACCGAGCGCCATGCCATGCTGCACTTCTTCCTCCACCCACGTTCCGATCGTATCCAGGAACGATGGGTCGTCTGCGAAGACGCGGCCCAGATAGACGCCGTAGTCACTGCCGTTACGCTCCACCAGGGCCGCAGCCTTGATGTTGCGCAGAATCTCGGGATCGACCTTCGACGCGTCGAAGCGATCCCAGGCGATCGTCTCGAGTGTCCAGTTACCCATGATCGAGAACCCCTGGCGACTTGTCGCGTAAGCGTAATAAAGCGGCCTCCGGCGCGACCTTCAAGGGCCTGCCGGTGCACACCTGGAAAGAAAATTGCGCTGACCGCGCGCCGTCAGCGGTTGGCGTAGTACGCCTGTGCCCGCCGCAAGTCCTTGGCAATGGACAGGTTTTTCGCTGCAGTGGCCTTTTCGGCATCGCCCATGGCGTCCGTGAGTTCACGCTCGGCAGCGCGCTCACGCTCGGCAAGCTGCTCGGGCGTCACCGACTCGAACGGCAGGGCCTCGTCGGCCAGCACCGTACAGCGCTCCGGCGTCACCTCGGCAAAGCCGCCGACCACCAGGAACCGCTGCTCGGCCTTGCCGCCCTGGAACACCTCGAGCACGCCCGGACGAACGGTCGAAATCAGCGGGGCGTGGTTGGGCAGGACACCGAAGTCGCCCTCGCTGCCGGGGACCACGACCATGTCGGCTTCCGTCGCGAGCAGCTCGCGCTCGGGCATGACCAGCCGGAAGTTGACCTTGGCCATCGGTTAGGCCGCCTCGGCCGCGAGCTTCTTGGCCTTGGCCACAGCCTCGTCGATCGTGCCGACCATGTAGAAGGCCGACTCTGGCAGGTCGTCGTATTCGCCCGCCACGATGGCCTTGAAGGCCTTGATCGTGTCCTCGAGCTTCACGAACACGCCAGGCGTGCCGGTGAAGACCTCGGCGACGTGGAACGGCTGGCTGAGGAAGCGCTGGATCTTGCGGGCACGGGTAACGACCAGCTTGTCCTCTTCGGAAAGCTCGTCCATGCCCAGGATGGCGATAATGTCCTGCAGCGACTTGTACTGCTGCAGCACGCGCTGCACCGAACGCGCCACGTCGTAGTGTTCCTCACCGACGATGCGCGGGTCGAGCATGCGCGACGTCGAGTCGAGCGGATCGACCGCCGGGAAGATCGCCTGCTCGGCGATCGAACGGCTGAGCACCGTGGTCGCATCCAAGTGGGCGAACGAGGTCGCCGGCGCCGGATCGGTCAAATCGTCGGCGGGCACGTAGATCGCCTGAACCGACGTGATCGAGCCCTTCTTGGTCGAAGTGATCCGCTCCTGCAGGGCGCCCATGTCGGTCGACAGCGTCGGCTGATAGCCCACCGCCGACGGGATACGGCCGAGCAGGGCCGACACTTCCGAACCGGCCTGGGTGAAGCGGAAGATGTTGTCGACGAAGAACAGCACGTCCTGGCCTTCGACATCGCGGAAGTACTCGGCGACAGTGAGGCCCGACAGGCCGACTCGGGCACGGGCGCCCGGCGGCTCGTTCATCTGGCCGTAGACCAGTGCCACTTTGGAGCCCGGACCGTCGAGCTTGATGACGCCGCCCTCGATCATCTCGTGATAGAGATCGTTGCCCTCGCGGGTGCGTTCGCCGACGCCGGCGAACACCGACACGCCGCCATGCGCCTTCGCGACATTGTTGATCAGCTCCATGATCGTCACGGTCTTGCCCACGCCGGCGCCGCCGAACAGGCCGATCTTGCCGCCCTTGGCGTAGGGCGCGAGCAGATCGATGACCTTGATGCCGGTGATCAGGATCTGCGCTTCCGTCGACTGCTCGACGAACTCCGGTGCGCTTCGGTGGATCGGCAGGGTCTGCTTGTTGCCGACCGGGCCACGCTCGTCGACCGGCTCGCCGATGACGTTCAGAATGCGGCCGAGCGTCTCGGGGCCGACCGGCATCTGGATCGGGGAACCGGTATCAGTCGCCTTCTCGCCGCGCACCAGGCCGTCGGTGGTATCCATGGCGATGGTGCGAACCTCGGACTCGCCCAGATGCTGGGCGACCTCGAGAACGATCAGGCGGCCATCGGCGTTGACGTGCAACGCATTCAGAATGTGCGGCAGATCGGCGTCGAAGCGCACGTCGACGACCGCGCCCGTGATCTGGGTGATCGTGCCGATGTTGTTGGTGGCCATGAGACGGATCCCTTTCCTTCGATTGCTGTCAGCGCGCGGCCTAGACGGCCTCGGCGCCCGAGATGATCTCGATGAGTTCCTTGGTGATGGAGGCCTGGCGCGAGCGATTCATCTGCAGCGTCAGTTTCTTGATAACGTCGCCGGCGTTTCGTGCCGCATTGTCCATCGCCGTCATCTGCGAGCCGTAGAAGCTCGCCGCATTCTCCAGCAGGACGCGGAAGATCTGGACGGTAAGATTGCGCGGCAGCAGGTCGGCCAGGATCTCGCCCTCGTCGGGCTCGAACTCGTACACGGCGCCGCCCAAAGTGGCGGGGGCGGCGGTCGCGGCGGCCTCGGGGGCCGGCGGCGGAATGAGCTGCTGGCGCGTGACGACCTGGGTCATCGCCGACTTGAAGCGGTTGAAGACCACCGAAGCGACGTCGAAATCACCCGCCGCGAACATCTCCATGATCCGCGCGGTGACCTTCTGGGCATCGGCGAACGACAGCCGGGGGCGACCGAGGTCGGTGATCGTCTCGACGATGTGGCTGCCATAGTCGCGGCGCAGCTGCTCGCGGCCCTTTCGGCCGACGCACATGATCTTGACCGTCTTGCCTTCGGCCAGCAGCGCGCGAATGTTGCGCCGCGCCTCGCGTACGATCGAGCTGTTGAAAGCGCCACACAGGCCGCGATCGCCCGTGGCGACGATCAGCAGGTGGACTTTGTCGGCGCCCGTGCCGGCCAGCAGGCGCGGACCGGTGCCGCCCTTGAAGCTCTGTCCCAGCGACGCCAGAATATTGTCCATGGCTTCGGCGTAGGGCCGCGCCGCGGTGGCCTGCTCCTGGGCACGCCGCAGCTTGGCTGCGGCAACCATCTTCATGGCCTTGGTGATCTTCTGCGTCGACTGAACGCTTCGGATCCTGAGGCGGTAGGTTTTGAGACTGGGCATCGAGGACCTGCGAAGGCTTAGGCGAACTTCTTGACGAAGTCGGCGAGGAACGCCTTCAGCTTGTCGTCGGTCTCCTTGGTGATCTCGCGCTTGTCGCGGATCGAGGCAAGGATCGAACCCTCGGCGCGCAAAGTGTCGAGCACCTGACGTTCGAACTCGCCGACTCGCGCCACCGGCAGGGTATCGAGGAAACCGCGGGTGCCGCAGTAGAGCGACACGACCTGCTCCTCGATCACCATCGGCACGTACTGGCCCTGCTTCAGCAGCTCGGTGAGGCGCTGACCGCGCGCCAGCAGGCGCTGGGTCGAGGCGTCGAGATCCGAGGCGAACTGGGCGAAGGCCGCCATTTCGCGATACTGCGCCAGCTCCAGCTTGATGGTGCCGGCGACCTGCTTCATCGCCTTGATCTGCGCCGCCGAACCGACGCGGCTGACCGACAGGCCGACGTTAATCGCCGGCCGGATGCCCTGATAGAACAGTTCGGTCTCGAGGAAGATCTGGCCGTCGGTGATCGAGATCACGTTGGTCGGGATGTAGGCCGAGACGTCGCCGGCCTGCGTCTCGATGATCGGCAGCGCCGTCAGCGAGCCCGAGCCGTTCTTTTCATTCAGCTTGGCCGCACGCTCGAGCAGGCGCGAATGGAGATAGAACACGTCGCCGGGATAGGCTTCGCGGCCCGGCGGGCGGCGCAGCAGCAGCGACATCTGGCGGTACGACACCGCCTGCTTGGAAAGATCGTCATACACGATCACGGCATGCATGCCGTTGTCGCGGAAATACTCGCCCATGGCGCAGCCGGTGTAAGGCGCCAGGAACTGCATCGGCGCCGGATCGGACGCGGTGGCGGCAACGACGATGGAATATTCCAGTGCACCGTTGTCTTCGAGCGTCTTCACGATCTGCGCGACGGTCGAACGCTTCTGGCCGATGGCGACATAGACGCAGTAGAGCTTGCGGCTCTCGTCGGTGCCCTTGTTGATCGTCTTCTGGTTGAGGAAGGTATCGATGGCGACGGCGGTCTTGCCGGTCTGGCGATCGCCGATGATCAGCTCGCGCTGGCCGCGGCCGACCGGAACCAGCGAATCGATCGCCTTGAGACCGGTCTGCATCGGCTCGTTCACCGACTTGCGCGGAATGATGCCGGGCGCCTTGACCTCGACCAGCTTGCGCTCGGTCGTTGCCAGCGGTCCTTTGCCGTCGATCGGATTGCCGAGACCGTCGACCACGCGGCCGAGCAGTCCCTTGCCGACCGGGACGTCGACGATGGTGCCGGTGCGCTTGACGAGGTCGCCTTCGCGGATCGTGCGATCCTCGCCGAAGATCACGACGCCGACGTTGTCGCTCTCGAGGTTGAGCGCCATGCCCTTGATACCGCCGGGAAACTCGACCATCTCGCCGGCCTTGACGCTGTCGAGACCGTAGACGCGGGCGATGCCGTCACCGACGGAGAGGACCTGGCCGACCTCGGCCACCTCGGCCTCGGTTCCGAAACTGGCGATCTGCTGCTTGAGAATGGCCGAGATTTCGGCGGCACGGATGTCCATTTAGGCAACTCCCTTCATGGCAAGCTGCAGGCGCTGCAGTTTGCTGCGGATGGATGAATCGAACAGGCGCGAGCCGACCTTGACGACCAGACCGCCGAGAATGTCGGGCTCAACGCGCGCATCGATGGAAACCTTGGCGCTGCCCAGCACGCCGCGAAGCGTATCGGTGAGCTGCTGAAGCTGGGCCGGCGTAAGGGGCACGGCCGAGGTGACGGCCACGGTGGTCTCGCCGCGGCGGCTCGCCAGCTCGGCCAGGAAGGCCGTTGCCATCGCCACCAGCTCGCGGGCACGGCCGTTGGCCGCCACGGTGCCGATAAAATTGCGCGTGAGGCCGGCGATGCCGGCGGCATCGAGCACCGCCAACAGGGCCTTGCCTTGAAGCGGACGTCCGATCACGGGGCTGGCGATCACTCGGGCAAGATCGGCGCTCTCAGCGACCATCTTGCGGAATGTACCGAGATCTTGCGCGACCTGGTCAAGCGATTTGGCGTTGTCCGCCAGCTCAAAAAGGGCGCTGGCGTAGCGGCCGGCAACGCCGGTCGTGGCAGAGGTAGCGGTTGACACGTTCAGAGCCTCTCCAAGTACCGTTGCGTCCGGCCGGCAAGTTATTGTTCCGACGGGACTTTTCCCAGGAGAACGTGCTGCGCTGCCGATCGCCCCACCCCGGAAAAGCGCGCGTTGCTACCATGCGGACTTACCACGCGCAAGATTGCTAAAGCCCCGTATTAGCGCGGTTTTTTGGCGCGTCGTGTCACAGGAAGGAATAGGGGTCGACGTCGACCTGCAGACGCACTGATCCGGGCAGCCCGATCCGTTCCAACCAGCCGTGCAACAGCGGCTGCAAGGCAGTCTCCCGCGACGCCTTCAGCAGGAAGCGGCGGCGGTGGCGGCCGCGCAGCAGTGCCAGGGGTGCCGTCGATGGCCCAAGTACGGTCACGCCCCGCTGTTGCGGCGCCCGGCGCGCCAAGGCCGAGCACACGCCATCGACCGCCGCGGGGTCCGGCCCCGACACGATCAACGAGGCAAGGCGACCATAAGGAGGCATGCCGGCCGCGGCGCGATCGGCAAGTTCCGCCGCCACGAAGCGGTCGCGGTCGCCCGAAACGAGGGCCTGCATCACCGGATGCTCGGGCATATGGGTCTGTACCAGCGCCCGGCCCGGCCGGTCCTCGCGGCCGGCGCGGCCGGCCACTTGATAAAGGAGCTGGAATGTACGTTCCGCGGCGCGCAGATCGCCGCCGTTCAGGCCCAGATCCGCATCAATCACGGCAACCAGCGTCAGGTTGGGGAAATGATGGCCCTTGGCCGCCATTTGCGTGCCGATCAGGATGTCGATCTCGCCCGCGATCATGCGTTCGACCGCGGCCGACGCCTCGTCCCGGCTTATCAGCGAGTCGGAAGTGAATTGTTCGAGGCGCGCCTCCGGGAAAAGCTCCATCGCCTCTTCGGCCAACCGCTCGACACCCGGACCGCAGGCAACGAACTGGTCGACCGCACCGCAATACTTGCAGGCGTGGGCCGGCGGCTCCGAATAGCCGCAGTGATGGCACACCAGGGTGCGGCGGAACCGGTGCTCGACCAGCCAGGCCGAACATTGCGGACATTCCAGCCCATGGCCGCAGGCACGGCAGAGCGTGAGCGGCGCATAGCCCCGGCGATTGAGAAAGAGCAGGACCTGCTCGCCGGCCGCCAGGGTCTGCTTCATCGCGTCGACCACCGGCGGCGACAGCCAGCGTCCGCGCGCCGGCGGCTCGCGCCGCAGATCGACCGGCGTCAGCCGGGCGAGTTGCTGGCCGCCGTGGCGCCCGGGCAGATGCAAGGCGCTGTAACGCCCCTGGGCGACATTGACGACGCTTTCGAGCGACGGAGTGGCCGAGGCCAATACCACCGGCGCAGCCACCAGCCGGGCCCGCACCACTGCCATGTCGCGGGCATTGTAGGTGACGCCCTCGTCCTGCTTGAACGACCCGTCGTGCTCCTCGTCGACCACGATCAGGCCAAGCCTGGCGAACGGCAGGAACAGCGCCGAGCGGGCGCCGACCACGACGCCCACCCTGCCCTCCGCAATGGCGCGCCAGGTCTCGCGGCGTTCCAAGCCGGTCAGGCCTGAATGCCACGGCGCCGGCAGCGCACCGAACCGGTCTTCGAAGCGCTTCAGCCACTGCGCCGTAAGGGCGATCTCGGGCAGCAGCACCAGGACCTGTCGGCCGGCGGCCAGGGCGGCGGCGACCGCCTCGAAATAGACCTCGGTCTTGCCGGCGCCCGGCACACCGTCGAGCAGGATCGCGGAGAAGGCATCCGCCTTCACCTTCGCGACCAGCGCCTCGGCCGCGCTCGCCTGTTCGGGCGAGAGGCCCGGGCCGGGCCGCTCGCCGTCGGGCCGCGGGAAGGACCGGCGCAACGTGCGCTCGACCGGATCGAGCAGGCCAATCGCCGCCATCGTCCTGACGACCGACGTGCCGACGCCGGCGAGATGGGCGAGTTCGGCCGCCGCCATCGCCGGTCCGTCCCTGAGCGCCTCCAATACCCGTCGCCGGGCAGCGGTGAGTTTCAGTGCCGCGTCGTCGGGCGTGCCGGCGGGCCGGTAGATGATCTCGGTCTTGGGTGCCTCCAGCGCCGAGGGCACGCTCATGGCCATGCGCAGCACCGCGCCCGGCGGCGACAGGGTATAGGCCGCCACCCAGTCGACGAACCGGCGCAAGGCATCGGCCATCGGCAGCGCCGGAAGGATTTCGACGATATCGCGCAGCTTTTCCGGCGCCACTTCGCCGGTACCGTCGCCCCAGACGACGCCGATCGTCTCACGCTTGCCCAGCGGCACCACGACGAAGTGGCCGGCGGTCACATTCATTTCCGGCGGCACCCGATAGTCGTAAGCGTCGGCCAGAGGCAGCGGCAGCAACACTTTCACCGTCCGGAGGGCGGTGTTTTCCACCGGTCCGGGGCGTGCGGAAACAGCCTCGTCGCCTTGTGGCTCCGAGGGGGAATCGCTAGAAATTGTGGTGGCGTGCGCGTCCGAACCACTGGCCATTGGGGTAGTTTATATGAAGTTCTTCGTCGATACCGCCGATGTCGCCGAGATCAAGGATCTGGCGGCCTCCGGACTGCTCGACGGCGTGACGACCAATCCGTCCCTGATCATGAAGGCGGGCCGGCCGATGCTGGACGTCATCAAGGAGATCTGCGCCGTCGTTCCCGGTCCGGTCAGCGCCGAAGTGACCGCCGTCGAGCACAAGAAGATGCTCGAGGAGGGCCGCAAGCTCGCCAAGCTGGCCAAGAACGTCACCGTGAAGGTGCCGCTCACGCCCGACGGTCTGAAGACCTGCAAGGTGCTCACTTCCGAGGGCACGATGGTGAACGTCACCCTCTGCTTCTCGGCCGCCCAGGCGCTGCTGGCGGCCAAGGCCGGCGCCTCGTTCGTCTCGCCCTTCGTCGGCCGCCTCGACGACATCGGCCAGGACGGCATGTATCTCATCGACGAGATCATGACGATCTATCGCCAGTATCCGCACTTCAAAACCGAGGTCCTGGTGGCTTCGGTGCGCCACACGCAACACGTCGTCCAGGCCGCCAAGCTCGGCGCCCATGTCGCCACCGTGCCGCCCAACATCCTGCGCCAGCTCTTCAAGCACGTGCTGACCGACAATGGCCTCAAGGCGTTCCTCGACGATTGGGCCAAGACCGGCCAGTCGATCCTCTGACCGGAAAGGGCGGCCCATGGCGAACGACGGCACGGTCCCAGCGCCCGACGGCTCGGGACGGCAGGTGAAGGTCATCACCGCCGACGACGTCGTGGCCTATCTCAAGTCCCACCCCAATTTCTTTGCCGATCGCGCGGAACTGACCGAGGAACTCGCCCTGGCGCCGCGCGTCCAGGGACCCGGCGTCATCGACATGCAGCAGGCGATCCTCAAACGCCTGCGCAGCGAGATCGACAAACTCAAGGACGAACGCACCGAGATCATCGCCAATTCGAAGCAGAACCAGATCGTCCAGAACCGCATCCAGGCGGCGGTGATCAGCATCATCCAGGCCACCACCTTCGAAAAGATGATCCACGTCGTGACGCACGAGCTGCCGGAGCTGCTCGACGTCGATTTCATCACGCTTGCGATCGAGGCCAACGCTGACGCCCCCAAGCGCGTGCCGGTGCGCGGCGTCTACGTGCTGGCGCCGGGCGCCATCGATGCCGCCATCGGACCGGACAAGCACGCCCGCCTGCGTTCGCACATCGCCGGCGAAGACGCCTTCTTCGGCGAGGTCTCGCGCTTCGTGAAATCCGACGTGCTGCTGCGGCTCAAGGTGTCGGCCGATTCGCCCGACGGCGTAATGTGCTTCGGCGCGCGCGAGCCCGAGGCCTTCGGCCCCGACATGGCGACCGAGCTGCTGTTCTTCCTGTCCAAGGTGCTGGAGAACACCATCCGCGCCTGGCTCGACCTGCCCGAGTGACCGCGGCGTGAGCCTGGCCGATGCCCAGCAGGCGTGGCGCGACTGGCTCAAAAGCGAACGCCGGCTCGCCGCCCATACGCTGGTCGCCTACGAACACGATGTCGCGGGCTTCCTCGGCTTCATGACGACCTACCTCGGCGCCCCACCCACGCTGGAGGCGCTGGCCAAACTGAAGCCGGCCGAGTTCCGCGCCTGGCTGGCCGAACGCTCGCATCAGGGCATGGCGCGCAGTTCGACGGCGCGGGCCTTCTCCTCGGTGCGCTCCTTCTTTGCTTTCCTCGACAAGCGCGGCCTTGCCCACAACGCCAGCATCGGCAGCATCCAGACGCCCAAGCTGCCGCGCTCGGTGCCCAAGGCGCTCTCAGAACGCGACATGGGCGAACTGCTCGAGGCCGACCCCGCCGAAAAGGAACGCGAACCCTGGATCGACCTGCGCGACAGCGCCGTGCTGCTGCTGCTTTATGGCGCCGGCCTGCGCATTGGCGAGGCGCTCGGCCTCACCAAGGCGACGGTCGAGGGCCTGCTCAACGCCGGCCAGGACACGCTCTCGGTCACCGGCAAGGGCAACAAGACCCGGCTGGTGCCGCTGCTGCCGCAGGCCCTCGAAGCCATCGTCGCCTATCGCGACGCCTGCCCGTGGCTGAAGGCCGCCAAACCAAACGACGCCTTCTTCATGGGCGCGCGCGGCGGCGCGCTCGATCCCGCCATCGTGCAGAAGCGGGTGCGCGACATTCGCCGTCACCTCGGCCTCGCCGACAGCGTGACGCCGCATGCGCTGCGCCATTCCTTCGCCACCCACCTGCTCGGCGCCGGCGGCGACCTGCGCACCATCCAGGAACTTCTGGGCCACGCCTCGCTCTCGACCACCCAGCGTTACACCGACGTCGACGCCGCCCGCCTCACCGCCGTCTACCGCGACGCCCATCCAAGGGCGAAGGTGCGCTAGGCGCCGGTCTACGCCAGTGTCACACTCGAAAGTGTCACACCAAGTTGAGACAAATGTTGTGACACAGGCTGAGCGCCCACCTGTGGCATCGGGTAGAATCCGACCCTGCACCCCGCCCCTGACAAACGTGGGGGCGGCCGCAAACGACCGTCAAAACAGCTCTCGGATGCGTTCTTCGCACCTCGGTCCACCTCACCTGCCGGACGGATCGTCGGCGGGGGCAGCCTTTGCTTGCTACTCACGGCTCAAGACCGCGGGGCGGCCCCTTCTCCTCAATTGGAGTGTACCCGGCGGGCGCGCCGGGCGGGGCAGACCTGTTCGGCATTGGTCCGCGACAAAGCGGACGGAGTTCATGTGACGAT
>CALFRN010000407.1 GCA_937919085.1 uncultured Reyranella sp. | reverse complement strand
TTCGTGGCGTTCTCGGCGCGCGGCATGGCGACGTGCCTCGGCGACACCGCGCAGGATAGGGCGGAGAAAATGGCGGCGTTTCCGCCCGTCTTCCGCCTCGGCATGGCCGATCGCGCCAGGGTGCTCGGCGACACCGGACCTTCGGCACCAAAGGAATGGCATTGGGCGGATATCGACAGGGAAGAAGCGCCCGGCAAGGCGGCGGATGCCGTGCTGTTCATCTACGGCAAGCAGGCCCAGGCGTGCCACGACGCGCTCGCACAGCATGAGGCAAAGCTCGGACGGAAGGCGATCTGGACGTTGCTGACCGAACCGACCCGGAAGACGAGAGACATCCGGACCGCCATGGCGACGGCCACGCCCGAGTCCGAACGCCCCACTTCCCAGCGCAAGGCGCCGATGTACGAGCATTTCGGGTTCCGCGACGGCATCTCCCAGCCGATCCTGCGCGGCACCGAGCGCGAGGCCGCGACGGACAACACCGCCGACGTGGTCGAAGCGGGCGAGCTGATCCTCGGCTACCGCGACGGCGCCGGCTATTTTCCGCCGGCCGTGACCTTGCCGGCGGAGAGCGACCCCGGCGACGAACTCGAAACCGACACCCCCGATTTCCCCTCGCGCTTCCCGCGCTTTGCCGGGTCGCAGGATGCGGATCTGCGTGATTTCGGCCGCAACGGCACCTTCGTCGCCGTACGCCAGTTGATGCAGGACGTCGATGGCTTCAACGACTTCCTCGCCGCGCAGGAAGGCGAGCTCAAGAAGTATCCCGGCATCGGCGACAGCATCGGCGGCGAGATCACCCAGGAGTGGATCGCCGCCAAGATGATGGGGCGCTGGCGGAGCGGCGCCTCGCTGATCTGCCACCCGCACGAGATGGCCGGCCTCAAGATGCCCGATCGCGCTGACAACGACTTCAGCTTCGCGACGGACGATCCGCAGGGACTGCGTTGTCCCTTCGGCGCGCACATTCGCCGGTCCAATCCGCGCGGCAGCCTGGCGCCGAACGATCCCAACCAGGCAACGATCGAGAAACGCCACAGGATCCTGCGGCGCGGCCGCCCCTACGGCGACGACACGTCGGAAAAAGGCATGTTGTTCGTCGCGCTTTGCACCGACCTGGAACGCCAGTTCGAGTTCCTGCAACAATCCTGGGTCGGCTCGCCCAACTTCCACGGGCTGAGCAACGAGCCCGACCCCATCACCTCGCCGGCGCCCGTGGACCCGAGCAAGCCTTTCGTCTTCACCATTCCCACGCCGTCGGGGTCGGTCACGATGAAAAACCTGAAGAGCTTCGTCACCGTGAAAGCCGGCGGATACTTCTTCATGCCAAGCCGGTCGGCGATACGCTACCTCGCCAGTTCATCCGGGCCATGACGACCGCCAGGCCCGGGCTCAGGCTGCCGCCCTTCACGCAGCGCTTCCCGTGGTGGGGCGGCGATCTCCAGACCATCGCGACTGCGCTGATCGACACGCCCAGCAGCCTGGCGCCAGCGACCAGCGAACGCCTGCACATTGCGCTCAGCGGCGGCGACACGATGCTCGCCATGCTCGACCGCCCGGCGGCGGCGCAGGCGACACAGGAGCCGGGCCTGCCGCTGGTCCTGTTGCTCCATGGTGTCCCGGGCTCGGAGGACAGTCCGTACATCAGGCGGATGTCCGGCTACCTGCTCGACAAGGGCTGGCGCGTGCTGCGACTCAACATGCGCGGCGCCGGCCCGTCGCGGACCACGTGCGGCGGCCAGTATTCGGCCGCCAGCAGCCGCGACCTGGCCGAGCTGATCGGCCGGCTGCCGCCGGATTTGACGGCATCGGGAATTGCCGCCGTCGGCTACTCGGTGGGCGGCGCGATCCTGTTGAAGTACCTGGGCGAGGAAGGTTCGCGCACGCCGCTCGTCGCGGCCGCCAGCATCTCGGCGCCGATCGATCTCCTCGGCACCAGCCTCAGCCTGCTGCGCTTTCGCAACCGGCTCTACCATCGGCACGTCTTCGATGCGGTCAGGCGCGAGGCCCTGGCCGACGGTGCCGTGCTGACGCCGGGCGAACGCCGGAACATCACCGCGGCACGGACCCTGTATGAGTACGACGACCTCTTCACCGCGCCCCGCAACGGCTTCTCCGGTGCCGAGGACTATTACTTTCAATGCAGTGCCTTGAATTTCCTGCCCGGCATCGGCATTCCCACTCTGGTGCTGGCGTCGCTGGACGATCCCTGGGTGCCGGGTGGCGCCTACAGCGGCCACCATTGGGGCTCCAACAAGAGCCTGTCGCTCATACCCGTCCTGACACCGCGCGGCGGCCATGTCGGCTTCCACGGCACCGGCGGCTACAAGCCCTGGAGCGATCTCGCGGTGATGACGTTCCTTGAAGGGGCGCGGCGGGATGCGGGACTGGCGCGGCCAGCGCCGGGGCGACCGGGCAAAAAGGGGTGGAACTCCCCGCAATAAAGCCCACATAAACAGTCGAGGCCCGTACAGCGCTCCCGGCAGCGCCGTGCGACCCGGGCCTCCCATGAAACGGACGACGTCCCCGCAGCCAGTTGGTCCACAACAGCAGGAGGGTGTCATGACTGTCCAGGATTCACGCGCCGATCCGCGTCTGTCTGATCCGCGCATTTCAGAGCCGCGCCCAGATCCGCGCGTGAGCGCCAGGCCCAACACCGCGCCGCCGCGGCCGACCCGCCCCGAACCGTTGCGGGCGCCGGTTGTCGAGCGCGTGACGCGGACCGCCGGGAGCGGAACCTTTTATGTGCTGACGACCGTGATGCTGGTCCTCGTGCTGGTCGCGGGCGGCCTCGCCCTCGACCGCGTGGGGTCGGGCTGGATGGCGTCGCACTGGCCCTTCGACGAGGCCCAGCGGACCGACCGCCAGCCTGACCAACCGCCGGTTCCGGCGATCGACGAGCAGCCCAAGCCGATCCTTCCGTTGACGCCGTCCGGTCCGGCGCGGCCCTAGCGCCGGCCTCTTGAAATCCACGGAAGCCAAAACCAGATCGTCGGGCGCGGGGTGCCGGTTTCGGGCTCCGCAGCGAATGTATCCGCATGTTGCTCATTGGGAGAACGTGATGGTCCATATCGATATCGACGACACTTGGCTGCAACAGACCCGCCGGCCCGACCAGAGCTTGCCCCCGCAAACTCGGGCGACCGACAGGCCGCTGCCGGCGAAGCCGACAGCGCCTGACGACGAAAGGTTTGCTTTCGCCGTCTCGCCACCACCGGCGCCGTTCCCGAGGATATTTCCCGGACTCTAGGCCCGCCAACGACTCCACGACCTTTCTGAAAAACCACGAGGCATTGCCATGTCACTGCTGTTTGCCGACCCGTTCGACGCGCTGTTCCAGTTCCAGCAGACCCTGGACCAGCTGCGTGCCAGCCGCTGGCTCGAGGCCGGTCCCAGCGGCGGCGGCGCCTACCCGCCGCTCAACGTGTTCCGCAAGGGCCACGACGTGATCATCGTCACCGAGGTCCCCGGCGTGAGGAAAGCCGACATCAGCATCGAGGCCAAGGGCGACACGTTGCGCATCGCCGGTACCAAGACCACGGGGCCCGAAGAGGCGGCGCCGCAGGGCTCCAGCATCCACCGCCGCGAACGTCGGTCCGGCCACTTCGACCGCGCCGTCACCCTGCCGATCGAGATCGACGCCGAGAAGATCCGGGCGGAATGCCGCGACGGCATCCTGGCCATCCATCTGCCGCGCGCCGAGCACGACAAGCCGCGCGCCATCCCGATCGCCTGACCGCGCGCCACCGCAACCCCCGCAAAGGAGACGAAAGATGACCGACGCCCGATCGCTCGAAGTCCAGGAAAAGAAGGAGCTGGTCTCGAAGGGCGAGAAGACCGTGCCGGCCCGCTACTACGTGCCGACCACCGACATCTACGAAACCGCCGACGCGCTCAAGGTGGTGATGGAGGTGCCGGGCGTCGCCCGCGACGCCATCGACATCAAGGTCGAGGACGACACGCTCAGGGTCGAGGCCCGCATCGATACCGCCAAGTACGACGGCATGGAGCCGCTCTACACCGAATACAACGTCGGTCACTTCGCGCGGAGCTTTTCGCTGTCGCACCACATCGACCGGCAACGCATCGCCGCGGCGCTGGAGGATGGGGTGCTGACGCTGACGCTGGGCAAGGTCCAGCAGGCCGAGCCGCGCCGGATCGAGATCCAGTAGCGCACGGCCGCGGCCGGCGGCCCGCGAACACGTCCTGACACCGGCTGTCGGGACTTGTCCGCGGGTGTCCGCAGGTGCTCGCTTGTGTTCGCGATCGCTACTTCTTCATCGCCGCCGAGGCGATCGAGGCGGCCACTTCGGCGGCCATCCTGAATTGTGCCGGTTGGTTGGCGAAGAAGGTGCTCCTGGCAGCGATGTCCTTCTTCAG
>CALFRN010000406.1 GCA_937919085.1 uncultured Reyranella sp. | reverse complement strand
CGATGCACGCTTTCCCTACTCCGATTTCTGCCAACGCAATCTCGGCGGCGAGATCGGTTTGTCGTTGTTCGGTTCGCGAGCAATCTTATCCAGGCCACCCAGCCTCGATTGCGTTCCGCCCTGACGGGGAGAATTGCCGTGATCTCCTTTCGCACATCGTTGTTCGCGCTGCTTCTGCCGTCGACCATTGCCGCGCCGGAGATGGGCCTGGCGCAGCCTGCAGGCGGATATACGACTCCGCAGCCCTTCATGGAGTTGTTCTTCGACTTCACCGGCAGCAACGAACCCGACTACCCCGCCGGCCAGCCGACCATCGGCCAGATGCTGACCCAGGCCGAGATCGATCGTCTGGGCGCCGCAGCGGCCGGCGGGCCGCTGATACTGGTGTCGGGCTCCGAAATCCATGTCTACGACTCCAGGAGCGGCGCGCGGGTCGGCCACGAACGATTCCGCGCCGACCGCGCGAGCGGCTTCTACGAAATGACCGCGATCAGCCACATTGGTCCCGCAGTGGCTTACCTGGCGGAAATCAAGTCTGATGGCGATCCGCGCTGGAAGGAACGGCTCGCCTCCCTGCAGGCTCACGTCGCCAAGGTGCGCGCCCTCAATCTCGGCGCCACCGACAACTGGCTCGACCGGCTCGGCCAGCCGGCCTGGCGGACCCGCAACGCCCAGATCCGCGACATGGTCGACTACGCTTGCGCGCGGACGCTGGATTACATCGGCTCCCTCGGCGACGGCGCCCGTCTGACGGCAGTCGGCGTGAACGACGACTTCTTTAACGGTACGTCGGCGACCTATCCGATCCCCTTCGGGAACGTCATGATCGCCACCTTCATGCTGGAGGCCCTGCGCGGCGCCTCCGATGTCCAGGTGGCGCTTGCGCGCCTCGACCTCGACTGGCCGCGCGCCATGGTGCTGGTGAGCAGCCGCGCCGGCACCAACGTGTCGTCCGGACTTACCGAAGGCACCAACTGGCTGGTCGCCTTCCTAAAGGCAGTCTCCGGATCCACCTTGCCCGACGAGCGAATCAAGATCGTGCCCTACGCGGAGACCCGCGCCAGCCTCGGACAGGCGCAGCTCGCTCCGGCCGATCTGCAATATTATGTGCAGCGGGTCTGGGGTCCGCTGTTCTACCGCCGCCTCGTCGCCGATCGCGTATTCTCGAGCATTCCGACAATCTACCTGCCGAGCCGGCCGCCGCTGCCAGGCGATCCCGGCCTCACCGCCGCGGGCGCAATCGACCAGTTCATGATTTGCCTAAAACATTCGCTGCGCGATGCACGCGAGATGCTGTCCAACACAGTGGCCTTCTGGATGGTGCAGGAGCTGGCGGACAAGAAATGGGATCCGACCAAAGTCGAAATCCCCGGTCTGACTACCGGTCTTCCGCAGGGCGCGTCGGGATATCCGTCCGTGACGCTGAAATAGCCGGAAGAATTCCTCCGGCCTTGCAAATTTGGGCGACCCGTTGGACCTTTGGCGCATGCCAGACGCCTCACACACTCCCGACCCCGCCTCCCGTCAACTCGATGTCGCCATCGTCGGCGGCGGGCTTGCCGGCCTCTATGCCATCCATCGCCTGCGCAAGCTCGGCCTCACGGTCCGCGCCTATGAAGCGGGCTCGGGTATCGGTGGCACCTGGTTCTGGAACCGCTATCCGGGTGCACGCTGCGACGTGGAGAGTCTCGAATATTCCTACAGCTTCGACGAGCAGCTCCAGCAGGACTGGAAGTGGCCGGAGCGCTACGGCACGCAGCCCGAGATCCTGAAATACATCAATCATGTCGCCGACCGCTTCGACCTGCGCCGCGACGTGCAGCTCAACACGCGCATCAAGTCGGCGGTGTTCGACACCACGGCCAACGAATGGACGGTGACGACGAATACGGAAGAGGAAATCCGCGCGCGCTATTGCGTGATGGCGGCGGGCAATCTCTCGACGCCGCGTGTGCCGGACTTCAAGGGCATCCACGACTTTAAGGGCAAATGGTACCACACCGGCCTGTGGCCGCATGACGGTGTCGATTTTTCCGGTAAGCGAGTCGGCGTAGTCGGCACGGGCTCCTCGGGCGTGCAGATGATCCCGATCATTGCCCAGCAGGCCGGGCATCTGACGGTGTTCCAGCGCACGGCGAATTTCAGCCTGCCGGCGCGCAATGGGCCGATGACGCCCGAGCGCGAGGACCCGCACAAGGCCGAGTATCCGGCGCGCCGCGCAGCCGCGCAGGAGACACCGTTCGCGATCGGCGGTTATCCGCGGCCCACCAGGAAGACGCACGAAGTGCCGGCCGAAGAACGTGCCAGGACCTTCGAGGCCAAGTGGCAGGAAGGCGGCAGCATCAGCTACCTCTATTCCTACACTGACCTGTTGGTGGACAAGGACGCCAACGACACCGCATCGGAATTCGTGCGCAACAAGATCCGCGGCATGGTGAAGGACCCGAGGACAGCAGAGCTTCTGGCGCCCAAGGATCATCCGATCGGCACCAAACGCCTGTGTCTCGATACGAACTACTACGAGACCTACAATCGGCCCAACGTGTCGCTGGTCGACGTGCGGTCCGATCCGATCCAGGAGATCACCGCGACCGGCCTGCGGCTCAAGTCCGGCGCCGAGTACGAGGTCGATGCGCTGGTCTTCGCCACCGGCTTCGACGCCATGACCGGCGCGCTGAACGAAATCGATATCCGCACCACAGAGGGCGCGGTGCTGCGCCGGCACTGGGAGGGCGGCCCGCTCACCTATCTCGGCCTGATGGTATCGGGCTTTCCCAATATGTTCGTCGTCACCGGCCCCGGCAGCCCGGGCGTCAAGACCCAGATGATCGCCAGCATCGAGCAGCACGTCGACTGGATCGCCGGCACCCTGGACCACTTGGCCGCGCATCAGCTCGATCGCATCGAGCCCACGCCCACCGCTGAGAGCGAGTGGGTGAACCATGTCAACGCCGTAGCCGACTCGACGCTCTATCCGCTGGCCAATTCCTGGTATGTCGGCGCCAACATTCCGGGCAAGCCGCGCGTGTTCATGCCTTATGTCGGCGGCTTCGACCGCTACAAGAAGCGCTGCGACGAGGTCGCGGCCGGCGGCTATCCGGGCTTCACCTTGTCCCGGCACGAAACGACGCCGGCGCGCTGACCAGCGCCTGCGCCGCCGCGACGAGCCGGCCGTCGGGCCGGGTGAGTTCGTCCATGATCGAGAAATGATCGAGTCCGTCCAGCGCCATCAGTTCGCTCGGCAGCCCGGCGGCGCGCCTGGCCTCGTGGTAGGCCACCGACTGGCGTTGCAGTTCCGGCAGTTCGCCGGTGCCATAGGCCAGCGTCACCGGCGCGCTGTGTGCCGGCAAATGGCGGATCGGACTCGTGGCCACCGCTTCCTCGGCGGTGAGGCGTAGATTGTCGTTGAGGTAATTGAGGCGGCACGGCTCGACGTCGTAGATGCCGCTGATCGCCAGGCCGGCATCGACCTCGTCCATTGCCAGTACGGTTGCGGTGAGATGGCCGCCCGCCGACCACCCCGACACGATCAGCCTGCCTTCGGCCACGCCATGCGAGGGCCCATCGCCGCGCAGCCAGCGCACCGCGGCAGCGATTTCGGCGGCGATCTCCGTCATCGTCGCTTCCGGCGCCAGGGTATAGCCGATCGCCGCGACATCGAAGCCGCGCGCCAACGGCCCTTCGAACATGCAGGCAAAACTTTCCTTGGCATTTCGCTGCCAGTAGCCGCCATGGATGAAGGCGAACAGCGGCGCCTTGACCACGCCGCAGCGGAACAGGTCGATGCGGTTGCGCGGCCGCGGGCCGTAGGCGAGATCGAGTTCGGCGGCGTGCTGCTTGCGAAAGGCGGCGCTGAGTTCGACCCAGCGGTCGCGCCGTGTGACGCTGTCGGCGACGGCCCGGCCGTTGTCGTAGGCGGCATCGAGCTGGGCGCGGGTCATGCCGCCCCACACAATGGTGTCGGCCTCTACGGTCATCGATTGTCCTTTCCGGTGTCTATGCCGATCGGCGCCGAGACCTCCGGCTGGGACGCGCGCGGCGGATGCCCGGCCAGGCGCAGCGTCCGCTCCAGCAGCATTTCGTAGATCGGCCTCCCCTTCAGCCATTCGGCCACCGCATTCGAGGTGGCGCACGTCGCCATCAGCGGCAGAATGAGGTCGTAGGTGCCGGTCAGTTCGACCGCCAGCACCACGGCGACCAGCGGCGCCCGCACGGTGGCGGCGAACAAGCCGCCCATCGCCGCCACGGCGAAAGCAGCACCTGCCATCGGCGGCAGCTCCAGCCCGGCCAGCTTTAGCGGCATTTCGATCAGCAGCGCTGCCGCCAACCCTACGGCCGTCGCCAGCGCCAGCATCGGCGAGAAAATGCCGCCCGGCACGCCGACCGGATAGCTCGCCATGGTTCCGGCGAAACGCAGCGCCGCGATCAGCAACAGCGTCATCAGCGACAGCTTCGCGGTCACCAGTCCCGGGATGATGGTCTCACCGCCGCCGACCGCCTCGGGCAGGATGATCGCGAGCGCGCCCACCGTCGCGCCGACCACGAGAGCGGGCACATAGGGCGCGCGCTGGAACGTCGTCGTCGTCCAGTCCAGGGCGCCAACCAGGCAGCGATTGAACAGGATGCCGAGGCCGCCCAGCACGACGCCGAGGAGAATGAAGGCCGGCAGCAGCCACAGCGGCATCGCTTCGCTCGCGAGGCCGAGCGGCGGCGCGGTGCCGCCGACCATGCCCATGCCGACCGCGCTCGCTCCCGAGGCGATCATGACCGCGGTGTAGTAGCGGAAGGTGTAGGGAAACTGCTTGCGCGTTTCCTCGATGATGAAGAGGACGGCGGCCAGCGGCGCATTGAAGGCCGCGGCAAGGCCCGCGGCGGCACCGGCGGCGAACAACGCGTGCTGGTCGGTGCGGCTCACCTTCAGCCACTCCGCCGCCGCCGCCGCGATCGATGCCCCCATGTGGATGGTCGGCCCTTCGCGCCCCGCCACCAGGCCCGACGCCAATGCCATCACACCGGCCACGAACTTGACCGGCAACACGCGACGCCAGCGCACTTCGCGCACGCCTTCCATGGCGCCCTCGATCTCCTGCACGCCACTTCCGGCGGCTTCGGGCGCGAAGCGACGTGTCAGAAGGAACGCAGAGACCAGGCCGGTGGCCGCGATCGTCGCCGCCACGACAACGGTGAGTGGGCCGACGCTCATGTGAGCCACCAGCCACGCCGGCCAGCCCAGCAGGGCATCGACGATGGCATGAAACGCCGCGCCGACCACGCCGGCAACAAGGCCGCAACCGCAAGCTACGAGATAAAAGACGCCATCGGAGATCTGCGTCGGCGTCGATCGATCAGCAGTCTCCACACTTACTCTCCGGGCGACATTTCCGCACGGCACGAGAAGAGGTCTCGTGCCGTGTTCCGGCGGAGAGAGTATCCGGATCGCAGGGAATTGTCTGTCCCGTTGCCGCGCGGTCCGTTACTTGTCGAGCCAGAAGGTGTCGAAGCGCACCACGTCGTAGATGCCGAAATAGTCCTTCGGATTGTGACCCTTCACGTAGTTGTACCAACCGTCGTTGATCTTTTCCCACGACACCGGCAGCAACGGAGGATCCTCCTCCATGATGGCCTCGGCCTGACGGATCAGGGCAAGGCGCTTCTTGGCATCGACCTCGCGGTCGATCTGCGGCAGCAGCGCCTGGAACTTGGGATTGTCCCACGCCGAGTAGTTCTGCGGCCCGCCCTTGCCGTACCAGGCGTTGAAGTAATCCGACGGATCGAGCAGCGTCGACACGATGGCGCCGATGGCGAGATCGAACTTGCCGGTGCGGATGTCGTCGAACCACACCGATTCGACGGCGGGACGGATGTTGACCTGCACGTTGAGCGCCTGCTGCAGCATGGCCTGGACGGCCTGCGACCACAGCTTGAAGCTCGCGACCTCGCGCACGAGGTAGTCGAGCCCGGTAATTCCCTTCTC
>CALFRN010000405.1 GCA_937919085.1 uncultured Reyranella sp. | reverse complement strand
CCCGGCATCGAGCAGATCCTGAAGCGCGGCGGCCAGCTCGGCGTGCGCGACGTGGTGATCGGCATGCCACACCGCGGCCGCCTCAACACTCTCGTGCACGTCATGCACAAGAGCTACACCGCGCTGTTCTCCGAGTTCCAGGGCCGGTCCTCGCAACCCGAGGAGATGCGCGGCTCGGGCGACGTGAAGTACCATTTGGGTGCCTCGGCCGATCGCGAGTTCGATGGCAATGTCATCCACCTTTCGCTGGCGCCTAATCCCTCGCATCTCGAGGCCGTAAACCCGGTGGTGCTGGGCAAGGCGCGGGCCAAACAGGACCAGCGCGCCGACAAGGAGCGCAGCCAGGTGATGGCGATCCTGATGCATGGCGATGCGGCATTCGCCGGCCAGGGCCTGGTGGCCGAAAGCCTCGATCTCAGCGACCTCGGCGGCTACCGCATCGGTGGCACCATCCATTTCGTGGTCAACAACCAGATCGGTTTCACGACCCTGCCGACCTACTCGCGTTCCGGCCCCTACTGCACCGAGATCGCCAAGATCGTGCAGGCGCCGATCCTGCATGTGAACGGCGACGATCCCGAGGCGGTCGTGCACGTCTGCCGCATCGCCACCGAGTTCCGCCAGCACTTCAAGCGCGACATCGTCATCGACATGTTCTGCTATCGCCGGCATGGCCACAACGAGGCCGACGAGCCGATGTTCACCCAGCCACTGATGTACAAGCAGATCGGCGGCCACAAGACGGTGAAGGAAGTCTATGCCGGCCGCCTCGAGGCCGAAGGCGTGGTGAGCGCCGCCGATGTCGCCGCGATGGACGGCGAACTGCGCGAAAAGCTCGACAAGGCACTGGAGGCTTCGGCCAACTACAAGCCCAACAAGGCCGACTGGCTCGAGGGCAAGTGGACGGGCTTCACCGTCGCGCCCGGCGAGGAGGACCGCAAGGGCGTGACCGCCGTCGGGCTCGACGAGCTTGTGGCAGTCGGTCGCGCTCTCTCCGAGGCGCCGAAGCACCTGGACCTCAACCGCAAGATCACGCGCCAGCTCCAGGAGAAGCGCAAGACCATCGATAGCGGCCAGGGTATCGACTGGGCGACCGGCGAAGCACTGGCCTGGGGCACCCTGCTGGCCGAAGGCACGCCGGTGCGGCTGAGCGGCCAGGATTCCGGTCGTGGTACCTTTTCGCAGCGCCACTCGGTGCTGGTCGACCAGACCACCGAGGAGAAGTATGTCCCGCTCAACAACATCGCGCCGGGTCAGGCCCGCATCGAGATCATCGACAGCCCGTTGAACGAAGCCGGCGTTCTGGGCTTCGAGTACGGCTACTCGTCGGCCGAGCCCAACGCGCTGGTGCTGTGGGAGGCCCAGTTCGGCGACTTCGCCAACGGCGCGCAGGTCATCATCGACCAGTTCATCTGCTCGGGTGAGAGCAAGTGGCTGCGCATGGATGGCCTGGTGCTGCTGCTGCCGCACGGCTACGAGGGCCAGGGACCGGAACACAGCTCGGCCCGGCTCGAGCGCTATCTGCAGCTCTCGGCAGAGGACAACTGGCAGGTGATCAATCCCACCACACCGGCCAATTATTTCCACGCCCTGCGGCGCCAGATGCGCCGACCGTTCCGCAAGCCACTGGTGGTGATGACGCCGAAGTCGCTGCTGCGCCACAAGGAATGCGTGTCGGCCTTGGCCGACTTCGGGCCGGGCTCGTCGTTCCGCCGCATCCTGGCCGAGACCGACCAGCTCGCCGACCCGGCCGCGATCCGCCGCGTCGTGCTGTGCTCGGGCAAGGTCTATTTCGATCTCGTGGCGGAGCGCCGCAAGCGCAAGATCGACGACATCGCCATCCTGCGCGTGGAGCAGCTCTATCCGTTTCCGTTCAGCCGGCTCGGGCTGCGGTTGGCACAGTATCCCAACGCCGAAGTGGTGTGGTGCCAGGAGGAGCCGGAGAACATGGGCGCCTGGCATTTCATCGACCGTCGCATCGAGCGTGCGCTGTCGGGTGCCGACGTGAGGTCCAAGCGCCCGGTCTATATCGGCCGGCCCGAGGCGGCGTCGCCCGCGACGGGCTCGGCACGCACGCATCTCAAGGAACAGGCCGATCTGGTCGACCGCGCGCTCACGATCGCCTAGGCGCGGGCAAAGGAGGGGTTTCAGTCATGGCCGTCGAGATCAAGGTTCCGGCATTGGGTGAATCGGTCACCGAGGCGACCGTCGCCAAGTGGCTGGTAAAGTTGGGCGATGCGGTGGCAATCGATCAGCCATTGTGCGAGCTCGAAACCGACAAGGTCACGGTTGAGGTGAATGCCTCGGTGGCCGGCAGCGTCATCGATTTCGCCGTCGAGGAAGGCGCCACCGTCGAGGTGGGCGGCGTGCTCTGCCACCTTGAGGCGGGCGCAGGCGCCGCCGCCAAGCCGGCCGCGCCAAC
>CALFRN010000404.1 GCA_937919085.1 uncultured Reyranella sp. | reverse complement strand
AGGCCGTGCCGCTCAGCGCCATGGGCGGCGAAGGCCGGCTGCGCTGGCTGGTCGACGGCCGGCCGGTCGACGGCACCCGGTGGGTGCCCGGCGGGCCGGGCCAGGCACGGGTGGCGGTGATCGACGAGGCCGGCCGCTCGACCGCGGTGACGGTGCGGATCGTCGGCAAGCCCAATTAGAGCGCCAGCTCCTCGCACGCCGAAGAGCCAGTATCCCGAGAGGGTTGTCCGCCTGCGTGTCACACGCGCGCGTGTCACACCCAAGTTGTGACAAATGTTGTGACACGCACCGGCCCAGAGTCCGAGCCGAGCCCGATTCTGCAGGCTTTCTAGACGGCGTTTCTTCTTCCTGTGTCACAAGCCCGGCGCACCCTGTGACAGGCAGCGCGATGTGTCCGTTCCGAGTCTTATCGGTGCTCGGTGGGGACGGGCTCAAAACCGGACTCAGTCGGCCTAGCGTGACGAACCATCCGAGGCAAGCTCCACCCTCGCGTACGCGTCAACCCGCGGCGTGCGCGGGCGGGTCATGCTTATGTAGGAGTACCGGCGCGATCCAACCGCCAGTCTGCCAGAAGGCATAGCTTTTTCCTGCTGAATTTGCACATTACTTCCGCGTGAGCGAGTGCTGGTAGTGCTGGTACTCCAGGCAACATTCTTTGCCTTCAGCGCCTGCGCCACCTTTGACGCAGGCGCACGACGCCGCATTCGTCTCCGGCGCCGGCCCGATCCCGAGCGTCGATCGCGCGGCCAAGACCTTTTGCCGGAGCCGGCCTGCGTACGATAATGTACTCCGTCGGCTTCTCGACATCGAAATCGTCTCACGGAGGCAGGTGAAATGGCCTACTACGATCTCGGCGCCTATACCCGCAGGATCACGACGACATCGCCCGACGCGCAGCTCTGGTTCGACCGCGGCTTGAACTGGTTGTTCGGCTATAACCACGAAGAATCCATTGCCTGCTTCAATCGGGCGCTCGAGCAGGATCCGGCGTGTGCCATGGCCCATTGGGGCGTCGCCTACGCGGCCGGCCCCAACTACAATCTTCCCTGGCACCTCTACGATCCGGCGGGCAAGGCAAAGGCGCTGGCCACTGCCCATGACGCCATGCAACTCGCGCTCGCCCACGCGGGGTCGGCGACGCCGCTCGAGCAGGCCCTGATCCAGGCGCTGCCGACGCGCTATCCGCAACGCGAGCCGATCGAGGATCAGTCCGCCTGGGACACCGCATTCGCCGACGCGATGCGGGCAGTTTTCAAGGCAAACCGCGACGATCTCGACGTCCGCTGCGTCTTCGCCGAGTCGATCATGAACCTGACGCCCTGGCAGATGTGGGATCTCGAGACCGGCGGTGCCGCCCCGGGGGCCGGAACGGCCGAAGCGGTCGAGGTCCTGGAGAGCGGCTTCCGCGACATTGCGGCGTCCTGGGACCATCCGGGCCTGCTGCATCTCTACGTCCACCTTATGGAGATGTCGCCCTTCCCGCAGCGCGCCCTGCGCGCCGGCGACCGGCTCCGCAACCTTGTTCCCGATGCCGGACACCTGATCCACATGCCAACCCATATCGACGTGCTCTGCGGGCATTACCAGGACGTCGTCGTCTACAATCGCAAGGCGATCGCCGCCGACCGGAAGTATCTGGCGCGGCAGGGCGCGCTGAACGTCTATTCGATGTATCGCAACCACAACCATCATTTCGCGATCTATGGCGCGATGTTCCTCGGGCAGTACACGCCCGCGATCGAGGCCGCGCAGGAGCTGATCGACACCACGCCGGAAGAACTGCTGCGCATTCCATCGCCGCCGATGGCCGATTTCATCGAGGCCTTCATCCCCATGAAGCAGCATGTGCTGGTGCGATTCGGCAAATGGCACGAAATCCTTGCCCAGGAACTGCCCAAGGACCGCGAGCTCTACTGCTCGACGACGGCGATCATGCTCTACGCCATGGGTGTCGCGCATTCGACGCTGGGCAACATCGCCGAGGCGGAGAAGGCGCAAAAGGCTTTTCTCGCCGCCCGGGCTCGGGTGCCGGAAAGCCGGCGCGTCCACAACAATACCGTCCAGGACCTGCTGGCCGTCGCCGGGGAAATGCTGAACGGCGAGCTCGAGTATCGCCGCGGCAACTACGACGTCGCGTTTGCGCATCTGCGCCGCGCGGTCGAACTCGACGATGCGCTTCCCTACGACGAGCCATGGGGATGGATGCAGCCGACGCGCCACGCGCTGGGCGCCCTGCTCCTGGAACAGGGCCATGTCGAGGAAGCCGAGGCGGTCTACCGTTCCGACCTCGGCTTCGACGGCAAGCTCAGCCGGGCCTGCCAGCACCTCGAGAATGTCTGGAGCCTGCACGGCCTGCACGAATGCCTGACCCGCCGCGGGCAGGCCGCGGAGGCGCGCCTGATCAAGCAGCGGCTCGATCTCGCCGCCGCCCGCGCCGAGGTGCCGATACGTGCCTCGTGCCTCTGCCGGCGGGAGGCTGCCTGACCCCGGGGCCTGTAGGGCCCGAAGCAAACGCCGCCACCGTTGCTCAGGCGGCCTTTGCCTTCAGCGCCTGCGCCACCTTGGAAGCCGGCTCCCGCCCCAGCGCGACGCAGATCTCGCGGCCGGCCCTGGCGATGGCGTCGAGGTCGACGCCGTGTTCGATGCCCAGCCCGTTCATCAGGTAGATCACGTCCTCGGTGCCGACATTGCCCGAGGCGCCCTTGGCATAGGGACAACCGCCCAGGCCCGCCACCGCCGTATCGAAAACCGCGATGCCGCGTTCCATGACGGCCAGGATGTTGGCCAGCGACTGGCCGTAGGTATCATGGAAGTGCGCGGCGATCTTTTCCCGCGGCATCCTCTCGGCCACCGCGTCGATCATGGCCACGCATTCGCCCGGCGTGCCGACGCCGATCGTGTCGCCGAGCGAGACCTCGTAGCAGCCCATTCGGAACAGCCGTTCCGAAACCTCGGCCACCTTCGCCGGCGCCACCTTGCCGTCGTAGGGACAGGCGATCACCGTCGAGACGTAGCCGCGCACCTTCATGCCATGCTTTTGTGCGGCCTCCATGACCGGCGCGAAACGCTCGAAACTCTCGTCGATCGAGCAGTTGGTGTTCTTACGGCAGAAGGCCTCCGAGGCGGCGGTGAAGATCGCGATCTCCCCGCACTTCGCCTCGACCGCGCCATTCATGCCCTGCTTGTTGGGCACCAGCACCGGATAGCCGACGCCGGGCTTGCGCGCGATGCGGGCCATAACCTCGTCGGTGTTGGCCATCTGCGGCACCCATTTGGGCGAGACGAAACTGCCCGCCTCGACGGCACTGTGGCCGGCGGCCGACAGGGCATCGATCAGCGCGACCTTGGCCGCGACCGGAACGGGCCTGGCTTCGTTCTGCAGGCCGTCGCGGGGACCCACTTCGACCAGCCGTACGCGCTTGGGAAAGTTCATTATTGGCCTCCGAATGACGTCGGGGCATACTCGCGCCAATCCGGGAGAAAGTCATGGCGCAGCAGCTCAGCAATCAACGCATCGCCTGGTTCAACGGCGCGTTCATGCCCGAAAACCAGGTCATGATTCCCTTCCGCGACCGCAGCTGGAAATACGGCGACGGCGCCTTCGACATGACCCGCACCTTCGAGGGCGCGCCCTTCCGCCTGAAGGAACACATCGACCGCTTCTACCGGTCGCTGCGCTACCTGCAGATCGATCCCGGCATCGGACCCAAGGAGATGGTGGCGCACAGCGAGGAGGTCGTGGCGAAGAACGAGCATCTGCGGGCCGCCGCCGGCGACTGGTGGGTCGGCCAGCGGGTCAGCCGCGGTGTGGATGCCGTGGGCGACGAGGGCTGGGACCACACCGGCCCCAACGTGGTGATCGAGGTGATGCCGCTGCCGCTGGCAAAGCGCGCGCACATGTTCCGCGACGGCGCCCAGGTCATCACCACGACCAGCCGCCGCACCGCGCCCTCGATGCTGTCGCCGCGCGCCAAGACGCACAACTATCTCAACATGATCATGGCCGAGAAGCCGGTGAAGGCGCTTGCCCCCGACGCCTGGGCGCTGCTGCTCGACGAGCACGGCAACCTGGCCGAGGGACTGGGCAGCAACATCTTCATCGTGCGCGAAGGCCAGCTCTTCACGCCGTCGGAGCGCTACGTCCTGCCGGGCGTCAGCCGGCAGATGACCATGGACCTCGCCAACCAACTCGGCATCGCCTGCACCGCCGGCGACATCGACCTGTTCGATGCCGCCAATGCCGAGGAAATGTTCCTGACCTCGACCAGCCTCTGCATCCTGCCGGTCAAAAGCTTCAACGGCGCGCCGGTGGCCGACGGCAAGGCCCCGGGGCCGATCACGAATAAGCTGATGGATGCCTATGCCAAGAGCGTCGGCTGCGATTTCGTGAAACAGTATCTCAGGTTCCTGCAGTAGCGTCACACGCCCAACAGGCGTAGACTCCGCGGCGTGGTAGATCGCGGCGCCTGCGTGATCACGACCCGGCCCGCGACCTTCGAACCGTTACGTTCGCAAGGAGGCAGTCATGGCCATGCAACCCGACCATATCCGCAATCCCCTCGAGTGGGCTTGGGATCACCTGAAGCAGACCGGCCACGCCGTCGAGGCAACCGCTCACACCATGGACGGCGCGTGGGAAGACCACGAGGCAGCGCCGCCCAAAATCCGCCGCATCGGCGCCGCCGACGTGGGCGATGCCCTGGCAAAGGGCTTCAGGGATTTCGGCGCCTGCCGGACCGACGTCGTGTTCCTTTGTCTACTGTATCCCCTTGCCGGCCTCATCATATCGCGCATGGCCTTCAGCTACGGCATGGTGACACTGGTCTTTCCGTTGATTGCCGGCTTTGCCCTGATCGCCCCACTGTTCGGCGTCGGCCTCTACGAGATCAGCCGGCAGCGTGAACAGGGCATGGCCACCAGCTGGGCCGACGCCTTCGCGGTCGCGCGCTCACCGGCAATAGGCTCGATCCTGGTGATGGGCTTGCTGCTGCTGGCGCTGTTCTGCCTGTGGCTGTTCGCGGCCTACTTCATCTACTCGATGACCCTGGGTCCCGATGCGCCGGTGTCGGCCACCGCCTTTGCCCGCGATGCGCTGACGACGCCGGAAGGCTGGACGATGATCATCGCCGGCATGACGGTCGGGTTCGTCTTCGCATTGGCGGTGCTGGTCATCAGCGTGGTTTCCTTCCCGATGCTGCTCGACCGCCCTGTCGGCGTCGGCACCGCCATCGCCACCTCGGTCCGTGCCGTCCGCGCCAATCCCGGACCGATGGCGATGTGGGGCCTGATCATCGCCGCCAGCCTGGCGATCGGTGCGATCCCGCTGCTGGTCGGCCTTGCCGTCGTGCTCCCGGTGCTGGGCCACGCCACCTGGCACCTCTACCGCAAGGTGGTCTCGCACTGAGACAGGCGGGCTGACCGTCCTTATCCCCTCCCCCGGTGCACGGCGGGAGGCTAGGGTGAGGCATGTTCACCTGGATCGTGAAGCCGCCGCTCGACGGCGCCGTCGTTGCGCCGGACGAGCGGTTGCCGTGGCCGCAGACCGTGGCAATCGGCCTGCAGCATGTCGTGGCCATGTTCGGCGCCACGGTGCTGGGCCCGTTGCTCATGGGGTTCGACCCCAATGTCGCCATCCTGATGAGCGGAGTCGGCACGCAGATCTTCTTCGTGGCGACGGGCGGCAAGGTGCCGAGCTACGTCGGTTCGTCCTTTTCCTTCATTTCGGTGGTGATCGCCGCTACCGCCTACGCGGGCCAGGGGCTCAGTGCCAATATCGCCGTCGCCCTCGGCGGCATCGTGATCTGTGGCGCGGTCTATGCCGTGATCGGCCGCGTCGTGATGGCAACCGGAACGGGCTGGATCGACCGCCTGATGCCGCCGGTCGTCACCGGCGCGGTGGTCGCGGTGATCGGACTCAGCCTGGCGGCCGTTCCGATCAAGAACATGTCGCCGACGCCTTTCGATGCTGGGTGCAGGTCGTGGCCTTCGCCAGCATCGCGCTGGCGGCCGTGTTCGCCAGGGGCATGACCCGGCGCCTGTTGGTGCTGGTCGGGCTGGTGGCGGCCACCCTCGTCTATGCCGGGCTGACCAATGGACTCGGCTGGGGCAAGCCGATCAGTGACGGTCTTCTCGCCAATGCCGCCTGGTTCGGCGTTCCGGATTTCACCGCGCCCGCCTTCGACGCCAGGGCGATCATCCTGATCGCTCCGGTGGCGTTGATCCTGGTGGCCGAGAATCTCGGACATTTGCGGGCGGTCGGCGCCATGACGGGCCACAGCATGGACCCCTATGTCGGTCGTGCGTTCGTGGGCGACGGCGTGGCCACCATGGTCTCGGGTGGCGTCGGCGGCACCGGTGTCACGACCTACGCCGAGAACATCGGCGTGATGGCGGCGACGCGCATCTATTCGACGGCCCTGTTCGTCGTGGCCGGCCTGTTCGCCATCGTGCTGGGCTTTTCGCCCAAGTTCGGCGCCCTGATCCGCACCGTCCCGCTGCCGGTCATGGGCGGCGTCAGCATCGTCATTTTCGGTCTTGTCGCCGTGGCCGGCGCCAAGATCTGGGTCGACAACAAGGTCGACTTCACCGACAGCCGCAATCTCATGGTGGCGGCGATTGCCCTGATCCTGGGGACCGGTGACTTCACGCTGAAGTTCGGCGACTTCGCCATAGGCGGCATCGGCACCGCGACATTCGGTGCGATCATTCTCAATGCGGTACTGAGCGCGGGTCGCCGCTAACCGGCCGCCTCGAACTCCACCAGTTCGGCGCCCTCCGCCACTTGCTCACCCACGGCATAGCGCACGCTCTTGATCGTGGCGTCGAACGGCGCGACGAGCGTGTGCTCCATCTTCATGGCTTCGAGAACCAGCAGCGGCTGGCCCTTGCTCACCGCATCTCCGGCCTTGACCCTGAGGTCGATGATCTTGCCGGGCAGCGGCGCGCGCACCGCGGTCTCATCCGAAGCCGTCGCCTCGTACTGCGTGACGTCGAGCGGGTCGACCAACCGCAGGCGCCGGCTGCGGCCGTCGGCGAACAGCGTGTAGTCGATACCGCCATCGTTGGCCGCGCGACGCACGACCGTCGCCACGAAGGTTTCGTCGCCCAAACGCATCGCCAGTCGGCCATCGTCGGCACGCTGTACGGCGGCGTCCAGCGTGCCGACGGGCAACTCGAGCCGCAGACCGCCGCCGCGTAGCCGGCGAACGACAACGGCGACATCGCGTTCGCCATCCTTCCAGCGCACCTCGTCGTGACCTTCGTCGAGCAGCCTGAAGCCGTTCTGCGCATTCCACGGCGACCATGGATCGTCCGACGCCCGCGCCACGTCGCCGGCAGCCTCCTGCCACTCCACGAGGCGGGCCAGCGTGGCGATGGCGAAGGCATGGTCGTCGGCCGGCGTCATCGCAGCGAAGAGTGTCTCGCGATGGCGCTCGATGAAGCCGGTGTCGATCTCGCCGCCGACGAACGCCGGGTGGCTGCACAGCGCCTTCAGAAGCCCGGCATTGGTCGTGACGCCCACCACCTCGGTCTCGCCCATCAGCACCGCCATGCGCCTGAGCGCCGAGACGCGGTCGCGGTCATGCACGATCACCTTGGCGATCATCGGATCGTAGTAAGGCGTCACCGTGTCGCCCTGGCGCACGCCGGTGTCGACACGCACGTGCGGGCCTTCCTCCGGCAACTTGAGATGCACCAGCGTGCCGGTCGACGGCAGGAAGTTGCGCGCCGGATCCTCGGCATAGAGCCGGACTTCGACGGCATGGCCGTCGATGCGGAGTTCATCCTGCCGGCGCGGCATCACCCCTCCGGCCGCCACAACGAGTTGCCACTCGACCAGATCCTGCCCGGTGATCGCCTCGGTCACCGGATGCTCGACCTGCAGGCGGGTATTCATCTCCATGAAGAAGAAGGTGCCATCCTGGTCAGCGATGAACTCGACCGTTCCGGCGCCCCGGTAGCCGATCGCCTGGGCGGCCGCGACCGCGGCCTCGCCCATCGCCTTGCGCCGCGCCGGGTCCATGTCGGGCGCCGGCGCCTCTTCGATCACCTTCTGGTGCCGCCGCTGGATCGAGCAGTCGCGCTCGAACAGGTAGAGGCAGGAGGCAGCATCGGCGAAAACCTGGATTTCTATGTGGCGCGGCCGGGTGAGGTACTTCTCGACCAGAACATGGTCGTCGGCGAACGCCGCCTTCGCCTCGCGCTTGGCACCGGCCAGGGCGTCGGCGAACCTGGCCGCACTCTCGACCACCCGCATGCCCTTGCCGCCGCCACCGGCCGAGGCCTTGATCAGCACCGGAAAGCCGATGCGGACGGCTTCCTTCGCCAGCACGTCCGGCGACTGGTCGTCGCCGTGATAGCCCGGCACCAGCGGCACTCTGGCCTTTTCCATGATCTTCTTGGCTTCGCTCTTGGAGCCCATGGCGCGGATGGCAGCGGGCGGCGGGCCGATGAAGACCACGCCGGCGGCCGCACAAGCCTCGGCAAAACCGGCGTTCTCCGAGAGGAAGCCATAACCCGGGTGGATCGCCTGCGCGCCGGTGCGCCTGGCGGCCTCGATGATCCGATCACCCAGCAGATAGCTTTCGCGCGCCGCGGGCGGCCCGATATGAACCGCCTCATCGGCCATCGCCACATGGCGGGCGCCCAAATCGGCGTCGGAATAGACCGCCACGGTCTTGATGCCGAGACGCTGCGCGGTCTTGATGACGCGGCAGGCGATCTCGCCGCGGTTGGCGATCAGGATCTTGGAAAACATCGGCACCCTATTTCGGTGGTTCCGGCCAGAAGTCCGTGCAGGGCGCCTCGATCCAGCGCCCATCGTCGGCCAGCGCGCGCACCCAGCCCATCCACGCAATAAACTCATCGAGCGCCTCGCCCGTGATCTTGGGATGATCTCGCAGGAAGGCCTCCTTGGCCGGCGGCGTAGCGGCTGCCGGATCGATTACCATCTTCCACGGCACGCGGCCGCAATAGTCGACGGCACCCAGGGCGCGGGCCTCGGCGCCTCTGGTGTGCAGAAACGCGTCGAAAGCCCAGGTCCCGGCCAGCACGTCAGAAGTCTCCGTCAATTTCTTCCAGCTCGCATCCTGGGCGATGCAATGGGCATGGCGTCGATCGACCGCCTCGACCACGCGCTTCCACGCCTGGGCGTCGCCACCGCCGCAGAGTTCGACCGCGATCGTGGCCTGGGCAAGCGATGGTCCGACCATTTCCAGCACCTTGCCGGCGGTGAAGAGCTTGGCGTCGGACTGTGCCCAGCATGGCAACGCCAGAAACAGAGACAAGACGAACAGCAGCCGCATCAGATCGCCCACTTCGGCTTGCGCTTCTCGAGGAACGCGCTCATGCCTTCGAGCGCCTCTTCGGTCACGCATTGGTGGGCGACGTGCTCTCCCAGAAAGTCGGCGGCGGTTTGGTCGTGCGGCATCGCCGAGACCTTCGTCACCAGTTTTTTCACCAACGCCTGCACCGAGGGAGCGCCGAGCTTGAGTTCCTCGGTGAGCGTCGCCACCGTGACGCCAAGCACATCGGCCTCCACGACCTGGTCGACCAGGCCGAGCCGCAGCGCCGTCGCCGCATCGAACAGACCACCGTGCATCAGGAGCTGGCGTGCCACGCGCGGCCCCACCGCCTGGATCAGTACCGGAATGGCGATGCCTGCCAGCAGGCCGTTGCGCACCGACGTCAGGCCAAATCGCGCGCCCGTAGCGGCGATGGCAAAATCGCACGCCAGCATCACCCCGATGCCGCCGCCCACCGCGGTGCCGTGGACGCGGGCAATCGAAGGCTTGGGGAAATCGTAGATCGCCTGAACCGCACCCATCACGGCATCGGCACCGACCCGGCGCGTGATGGCGTCCTGGTTGGGCCACGTCAGGACCCAGTTGAAATCGCCACCGGCCGAGAAGGCAGGTCCCTCCCCGGCGACCACCAGCACGCGCACCGCGTCGTCGGCTGCAAACCCCTCGACCACATCGACGATGGCGCGGGCTGTCTCGGCGTCGAACGCGTTCATTTCCCTTGGCCGATTGAGCGTGAGCGTGGCCACGCCGTTCTCGATCCTGGTCGTGACGGATGAAGTCATGGTCCGATCACATCCGGAAGACGCCGAACTTCGTCGGGCCGATCGGCTGGTTCATCGCCGCCGACAGGGCAAGCCCCAAGGCGGTACGGGTGTCTGCGGGGTCGAGAATGCCGTCGTCCCACAGCCGCGCGGTGGCGTAATAGGGATGGCCCTCGCGCTCATAGGCGTCGCGGACCGGCTGCTTGAAGGCCTCCTCCTCGTCCTTGGACCAGGCGCCGCCCTTGGCTTCGATGTTGTCGCGCCGCACCGTCGCCAGCACGCTGGCGGCCTGCTCGCCACCCATCACCGAAATGCGCGCCGACGGCCACATCCACAGGAAGCGCGGACTGTAGGCGCGGCCGCACATGCCATAGTTGCCGGCGCCGTAGCTGCCGCCGACGATTACCGTGAACTTCGGCACGGCCACCGTCGAGACCGCCGTCACCATCTTGGCGCCGTCACGGGCGATGCCCCCGGCCTCGTATTTGCGGCCGACCATGAAGCCCGTGATGTTCTGCAGGAACAGCAGCGGAATGCCGCGCTGGCCGCACAGTTCGATGAAGTGCGCTGCCTTCAGCGCCGATTCGTTGAACAGGATGCCGTTGTTGCCGACGATGCCGACCGGGTAGCCCCAGATACGGGCAAAGCCGGTCACGATCGTCGTGCCGTAGAGATGCTTGAATTCGTCGAACTCGCTGCCATCGACCAGGCGGGCGATGATCTCGCGGATGTCATAGGGCGTGCGCGCATCCTGCGGCACGACGCCGTAGAGTTCGTCGGCGGCATATCTGGGCTCGCGCGGCGCCAGCAGCGACACCGACGGCTGCTTCTTCCAGTTGAGGTTGGCCACGATCCGCCGCGCCACGCCGAGGGCATGACTGTCGTTCTGGGCATAGTGATCGGCGACACCCGAGGTGCGCGCATGGACGTCGGCGCCCCCCAGGTCTTCGGCGCTCACGATCTCGCCGATCGCCGCCTTCACCAGCGGGGGACCGGCGAGGAAGATCGTGCCCTGCTTGCGCACAATCACGGTCTCGTCGCTCATCGCCGGCACATAGGCGCCGCCTGCGGTGCACGACCCCATCACGACGGCGACCTGCGGGATTCCCTGCGCCGACATGTTGGCCTGGTTGTAGAAGATGCGGCCGAAGTGGTTTTTGTCGGGAAACACCTCCGGCCATTGCGGCAGGTTGGCGCCGCCGGAGTCGACCAGATAGATGCAGGGAAGCCGGTTCTCCATCGCCACTTCCTGGGCGCGGAGATGTTTCTTCACCGTCATCGGATAGTAGGTGCCACCCTTCACCGTGGCATCGTTGCAGACGATCACGCATTCGACGCCGCTGACGCGGCCGATGCCGGTGATCACGCCCGAACCGGGGGCCTCGTTGTCGTACATTTCCATCGCCGCCAGCGGCGAGAGTTCGAGGAACGGCGAGCCGGGATCGAGCAGCGCCCGTACGCGTTCACGCGGCAGGAGCTTGCCGCGCGAGACATGTCGGGCGCGTTGGGCCTCGCCGCCACCGAGGCGGACCTGATCGGTGCGGCGGCGCAGGTCGGCAACCAGGCCACGCATGGCTTCGGCATTGCGCTTGAAGGTGTCGGAGCGGGTATCGACGGCGGACGTGAGGATTGTCATGACCGGGCCAAACTGCCCGTCCACGCGCCTGCGTGCAAGACCGGCGGCCGCCCGGTCAGGGCACCCGCGAGAATGAGCGCCAGCGCGCTGTCTGCGCCACGAAACTGCGCTGGTTGTCGAGCGCGGCGGCAAACCCCGGATCGCGCTCCGATTGTTCCTTCAACACGATTTCAGTGTTGCTGCGGAAGGCTTCCAACAGTTCCGGTCCCCATTCCTTGATGACGACGCCCGACGCACGCAGCTTCTCCAGCGCCGCTCCCTGGATGCTCGGCGCGCGGCTGAGCATGCGTGCGATGTTGGCGCGGCAGGCGGTTTCGATCTGCGCACGCTGCTCGGCGGGGAGTTGGTCCCACTTGTCCTTGCGCATCAGAAAGTCGAGGACGGCGGAAGGTTGCTGCCAGCCGGGCATGTAATAGGGAACGCCCAGCTTGTCGAAACCCAGTGCGGCATCGATCGCTGGAGTCGACATTTCTCCGCCATCCACCTTGCCCTGCTGCATCTGGTAGAAGAATTCGCCCGCCGGCAGCGGCACCAGCGTGGCGCCCAGCCGGCCGAAAACCTCGCCGGCCAGCCTGCCGGAGCGCAGCCGCAGGCCCTTGATGTCGGCCACCGCGCTGATATCGCCGCGATACCAGCCACCGCCCTTGGGGCCCTGCACGCCGCAGGCGATGCCGGTGACACCGAGCTTCTCATAGGCGTCGCGATGGATCCGGCCGCCATCGCCCTCCAGCATCCACGACGCCATGTCGTCCGGACCCGGCCCGAACGGGACGGTGGCGAAAACACCGAAAACAGGGACCTTGGCGGCGGCATAGCCCGACCAGGTGAAGGCGGCCTCGAGGTCGCCGGCGACGATGGCATCGAGCATGTCGGCGGTGGGGGCAATCCGGCCGGGCTCGACGATCTTGATGACGAGAGCCCCACCGGACATGTGCTTTATCGCCCGGGTAAAAAGGCGAAGCCCATCGCCCGAGCCCGGCAGGTCCGGATTGAAGGCCGTCTGCATGCGCAGCACACGGACCGGCGCACCGTCCTTGGTGACGGCCTTGTCGCCGGCGAGGGCGCTGCCCGACGCCACGGCAAGAGCCACGGCGACACAGATTATCGCTGAAATTCTACGGCGCACGCCTCACCACCCGCCGCCCAACTCCCCTTGTTCTTCAAGCCGCTTCTGCGACCTTCTTGTGGAGTGAATCTTCGCATGTGGCCTGCCGGAGAACAAGGGAAAGGCGGCTCCTACAAAGCCCCCAGACCGCGGCCGATCAGGATGCGCTGCACGTCGCTGGTGCCTTCGTAAATCTGGCAGACCCGAACGTCGCGCCAGATCTTCTCCACCAGGTGGTCGGACACGTATCCATAGCCGCCGTGAATCTGAATCGCGGCCGAGCACACTTCCTCAGCCATCTCGGAGGCATAAAGCTTCGCCATTGCGGCCTCGGTGAGGCACGGCAGGCCCGCGTCGCGCAGGGTGGCTGCATGCCACACCATCTGCCGGGCGACGGCGATCTTGGTCGCCATGTCGGCCAGGCGGAATTGCACGGCCTGGTGGTTGATGATTCTTGTGCCGAAGGCCTCGCGCTCGCCAGCATATTCCCGCGCCGCCTCGAACGCCGCCCGGGCCATGCCGACCGACTGGGCGGCGATCCCGATGCGCCCGACCGACAGGTTGGCCAGCGCCACCCGGTAGCCGCCGCCCTCCTCGCCCAGCATCGCGTCGGCCCCCACGGCGCAATCCTCGAAGGCGATCTGGCAAGTGTCGGACGATTTCTGCCCCAATTTATTCTCGACCGAGGCGACGCGATAGCCCGGCGTCCCGGTCGGCACGATGAAGCAGGAAATGCCGCGCTTGGGCGAGGCCGGATCGGTGACGGCAAACACCAGCGCCATGTCGGCCGTCTTCCCAGAGGTGATGAACTGCTTGACCCCGTTCAGCACCCAGCCGTTGCCGCGGCGCTCGGCCCGGGTTTTCAGGTTCGAGGCGTCGGAGCCGGCCTGCGGTTCTGTCAGGCAGAAGGCGCCCAGCACCTCGCCCCGGGCCATCGGCTTCAGCCACTTCTCCTTCTGCTCCGGCGAGCCGTAGGCCAGCAGCGCGGCGCAGTCGGGCGAGTTGTTGACGCTCATCACCGTCGAGAGCCCGCCGTCGGTCGCCGCGATCTCCTCCAGCGCCAGCACGTAGGACACCATGTCGGACCCGGCGCCGCCCCACTCGGGCGGCACGCACATGCCCATGAAGCCCAGGCGGCCCATCTCGGCCAGCAGCGGGCGGGGAATGGCACCTGCGGCCTCCCACGCACGGACATGCGGCAACACCTGCTCCTGCGCAAAGGCGCGGGCGGTGTCGCGGATCAGGGTCTGTTCTTCACTGAGGATCATGGCACTCTCCCTTTAATCGGAGCGACGCAGCGAGGGAACCGGAATTGAGCGGGCAGCGGATCGCCACCCGCCCGCCCATAACAAGCGGTGAGAGGCGCCCCTGACCCGGAGGCGTTGCGCAGCCCGTCGTAGCGCAGCGACGCCGCGTCGCCCGCCCCGGCGGCGGCGGCGTCCACCCAGCAGATCGATCGGCGAGCCCGCGAGATCGGTGCCCTGCGCCGCCAGCCGCGCCAGCAACTGGCCGAGCCGCTGGGCCGCCTTCTGCCGGGCCGTATCGGCGTCGGCCTCGCCCGCCTGCTCGGCCTGCTGCGCCCTCATCTCGTCGACCGAAGCCGCGTTGCGCTGCTGGTCTGCGAGGAAGTTGAAGTCGTTGCGTTGTCCGGCGGCGTGCCGTTGCTGCTGGGTAACGCCGACGGCTTGCTGGGTCGCACCCATGGCGGCCGACAGCAGCGCCGCACCGCCCGTGATCATGGTGATGGGATCGCACATCATTTTTCTCCTTCGGTGGTGATCGTTTGGTCGTGCATCGAAGAGACCGGGGAATCCGGCCAGCCATACAAGCGGAATTTCCGCTTGAACGCGGCTGCCCCTGCGGTCGAACGCTGCTATGAACGCGCCCCCGCCTTCCCCGGACACCCGAAATTGCCGCATATGCGCACGACCAAACCGCCGATCTGGCTGCTGATGAGCGCGACGGTGTCCTCGCAGATGGCGCTGACCATCTTTCTGCCGTCGCTGCCGACCATCGCGCGCGACTTCGACGTCTCCTACGGCACCGCTCAGCTGACGCTGTCGGTCTACCTGTTCGCGTTCGCCTTCGCGCAGTTGGCCGTGGGCCCGCTCTCGGACAAGCTGGGCCGTCGGCCGCTCCTGCTGGCCAGCCTCGTCCTGTTCGCGATCGGCAGCGTCTGCTGCGCGCTGAGCCCGACGATCGAGACCCTGATCGCCTCGCGCCTGCTTCAGGCCTGCGGCGCCTGCGGCGGCGTCGTGCTGGGCCGCGCGATCGTGCGTGACAGCCGGACCGGCGCGGAAGCCCCGCGGGCGATGGGCTACATGGCCTCTTCCATGGCGCTGGCACCAGCGCTCTCGCCGCTACTGGGCGGCCAGCTGCTCGGCTTGTTCGGCTGGCGCAGCAATTTCTGGTTCACGGCCGCCTGCGGTCTCGCGGTGCTGATCGTGGTCTGGCGCATCCTCGGCGAAACCGCGCCGAAGGCCGCGCCGCGCACGATGGGCGTTGTGCGCGACTACCTCGGCGGCTTCCGCGCGGTGCTGCGCGAGCGCCGGTTCCTCGGCCTCATGATCGCCACCACCTGCGCCTCGGCCGGCTTCAATGTCTTTTTTTCCGGCGGCCCGATCCTGCTGATCCAGGTGATGGGCGTGGCCGTCGAACTGTTCGGCTGGTTCACGCTCGCCTGGGCGGGCACCTTCGTCCTCGGCAGCCTAGTCTCCAGCCGCCTGCAGGGCCGGGTGAAGAGCATGCTCCTGATCCCGGTCGGCCAGGGCATTCTCACCCTGGGCGCGGTGGCAATGATGGCGACGGCCGCGCTGGGCTACGTGACGCCGCTGGCGTTGATCGGGCCGCTGATCCTGATGGGCCTGGGCAACGGCCTCAACATGCCCAACGCGATGGCGAACGCGCTGTCGGCGGTGCCCGCCCATCGCGTCGGCGCGGCCTCGGCGCTGATGGGTTTCGTGCAGATGATCACCGCCGCGGTGCTGACCCTGCTGATCGGCTACGTGCCGCACGACACGCAGATGAACATCGGCATCGGCGTCGCCGTGACCGGCATCGTCGGACTGGTCGGCTGGTGGACGCTGGTGCGCCGGCCGCCGGCACGCGCGGCCTGACGGGGCGCGGCCTAACGGGCCCCGCCCTCAGGCAAGGCGATCGCGCAGGAGCGCCAGCGTGCGGCGGCGCGCCTCGCCGGCCGCCGCTTCGTTGTAGGGCGGGTAGCCCCGGCGGTTGAAGCCGTGCTCGGTGCCCGGGTAGACGTGGATATCGACTCCCGCCTCGCCGTCCATTCGCGCCCGGATCTCCGCCACCGTGGCCTCGGGGACGTGCGGATCGTCGCTGGCGAAATGCATCAGGATCGGGCAGCCGCGCTTGCCGGCCTCGCCGAGGTGCCGGTCGATCTGGACGCCGTAGTAGCTCACCGCAGCCTCGACCGGCAGGCGGGTGCTGGCCAGGTAGGCGAACTTGCCGCCGAGACAGAAGCCCATCACGCCGACCTTGCCGGAGCAGTCCGGGCGGGCGCGCAGCGACGCGACGATGTCGCCCAGGTCGCGGGCGAACTGGTCGGTGTCGAGCTCGGCCCACAGCGCCCGGGCCTTGGCGCGGCCCTCGTCGGTGTAGGGAAGGTAGCAGGCCGCCTCCTGCCGCCAGAAGACATCCGGCGCCAGGGCGATGAACCCGTCGGCGGCGTAGCCGTCGGCCACCGAGCGGATATGCGGGTTGGTGTTGAACACCTCCGGCAGCACGATCAGGGCCGGCGCCGGCAGCCGCGCGGGCAATGCCAGATATGCCGCGAACTGTCCGCCGTCGGAGGCCGTCAGCCTGATCTCCTCACCCATGACTTTTCCTCTCCCATTTTCGGGCACCACGATAGACAGCAGGCGTGCACGCTGGAAGCCATGTCTTTCGCCCGCCTATCGCGTGGCTCCACGAAGAAAGAGGCCCTTCACAAAGACTCAATGACCCCCTTCGCCCCGTAAGACGGGGCACTTCCCCCGCTTCGCGGGGGCAGGGAAAAATCTAGGTGCGGTTGAGCAGGCGCGAGCGCTGGCGTTGCCAGTCGCGCGCCTTGATCGTGGCGCGCTTGTCGTGCGCCTTCTTGCCCAGCGCTAGCGCGATCTCGAGCTTGGCACGGCCCTTCTCGTTGAAATAGACCATGAGCGGCACGACGGTGCGGCCCTGGCGCTGGATGGCGCCGATCAGCTTGTTGACCTGGCTGCGGTGCAGCAGCAGCTTGCGCGGCCGGCGCGGCTCGTGATTGAAGCGGTTGCCGCTGGCGTATTCCGGAATGGTGGCATTGACCAGCCAGGCCTCGCCCTCGATCGCCGTGACATAGGATTCGGCGATCGTGCTGCGGCCGCCGCGCAGCGACTTCACTTCGGTTCCCGTCAGCGACAGGCCGGCCTCGAAGGTCTCCTCGATGAAGTAGTTGTGCCGCGCCTTGCGGTTCTGGGCGACGATCGTCTGCCCAGGCTCGGGTTTTTTCGCCAATTTTTACTCGGCCAGTTTCTACGCGGCTAGTTGATCAGGCCGGCGTGGATCATCGCCTCGCGCACCGCCTTCTTGCTGGCTTCGGCGATCGGCACCATCGGCAGGCGCATCTCGGCGCTGGACTGGCCGATCAGCTCGGCGCCGAACTTCACCGGGCCGGGGCTGGTCTCGCAGAACATCGCCTTGTGCAGCGGCATCAGCCGGTCCTGCAGCTCGAAGGCCTTGTCGAGGTCGCGCTTCTTCCAGGCATCGTGCATGTCGCCGCACAGGCGCGGTGCGACATTGGCGGTGACGGAAATACAACCGTCGCCGCCCTGCGCCAGGAATCCCAGCGCGCTCGCATCCTCGCCCGAGAGCTGGATGAAACCCTTCTTGGCCTTGAGCCGTGTGAGGGTCGGGCGCGCCATGTCGTAGGAGGCGTCCTTGATGCCGACGATGTTCTTGACCTGGGAGAGGCGGATCACGGTCTCGACCTGCATGTCGCCGCCGGTACGGGGCGGCACGTTGTAGAGCAGGATCGGGATGTCGACGGCTTCGGCCACCGCCTTGAAATGCTGGAACAGGCCTTCCTGGGTCGGCTTGTTGTAGTAGGGCACGACCAGCATGGCGGCGTCGGCGCCGGCCTTCTTGGCGTGCTGGGTGAGTTCGATCGCCTCGGCGGTCGCGTTCGAGCCCGTGCCGGCGATCACCGGCACGCCCGAGCCCTTGGCCGCGCTGATGCAGATGTCGATCACCCGCTTGTGCTCTTCCATGGAGAGCGTCGGCGACTCGCCAGTGGTGCCGCAGGGCACCAGGCCGTCGGTGCCTTCCTTGATCTGCCAGGCCACGAACTTCTCGAATCCCTTTTCGTCGACCGAACCGTTCTTGAACGGGGTAATCAGCGCCACGAGCGATCCGGTGAACATGGGTTTCCTCCGCTTATTCTTGGATAATTCATCCTAGGCCCCGCCCCCTGCCCCTGCAAGGTGAGCAACTTGCCCCCAACACTTGCCGCCAAGCAGCCATTGTGATGCCGCAAGTCCCTGCCTACGATTCCTGGCGTGAAAACATACCTTACCCCCTTGATGCTGATCCTCGCCCTTGGCGCGGGGCTGCCCGCACTTGAGCCCGTCCATGCCCAGCAGGGTGGGGTCACGATCCTGCGCGGCCAGAGCAGCGATCAGCCGCCAACGGGAACGCCCGATACCGGCGTCCGGCGCGTGCCGGCCGACCATGGTGCGCCGCCCCGCCCTGCCGCCGCCCCGCCGCCGGGCGCGGCAAAGGACACGGCCGTGCCGATCGCCAGCGACGGAAAGCCGGGCAGCGTGCTGCCGCCATCGCCGCCCAGCGACGTGGCCCAGGCGATCGCCGCCTCCAAGCCGCTCGGCGACGCCGAAGCCGCGGCCCTTGCCGCCGCGCTGAAGGCGGTCGACGAGGGCCGCTATGGCGATGCCCGCGCCGCGGTCGCCAATTTCCGCAATCCGCTGCTGATACGCATCGTCGAGTGGAACATCCTGCGGGTCGCGACCAGGACCGACGCCGACTTTGCCGCGACCTGGCGTTTCTTGCGCGACAACCCCGACTGGCCGGAGCCAGAGGTGCTGCGCCGCCAGGCCGAGGACCGGATCGGGCCAGACACGCCGGCCAACGAGGTCTTCCGCTACTTCACCGCCTTTCCGCCGCTTACCAGCACCGGCCAGATGCGCCGGCTCGAGGCGGCGCAGGCAGCGAGCCCGAACGACGTTGCCCGGTTGGCGCGCGACAGCTGGCAGAAGGCGACCTTCCGGACGTCCGACGAGAACGATTTTCTCAACCGCTACGGCCATCTGCTGACCCCCCAGGACCATATCGCCCGCTTCGACCGCATCCTGCGCGAGGGCCGCCCGCAGGTCGCACGCGAGCTGCTGTCAAAGCTGCCGCCCGACTATCAGCCGCTGGCCTACGCCCGGCTCGCCATGGCGGTGCGGGCCGCCGACGCGCCCACGGTGCTGCGCGGCGTGCCGGCGGCACGGCTCAACGAACCGGAGGTCCGGCTGGAACGCGCCCGGTGGGCGCGGCGAACAGGGGATCTCAACGAGGCGAAGACCCTCATCGCCGGGCCGAAGGCCGATCAAAGCGCGGCGTGGTGGAGCGAGCGCAACCTGCTGGCGCGCGAGCTGCTGGCCGCCGGTCGCCCCGCCGATGCCTATGCCGTCGTGGTCGGCCATGGCCTGACAAAAGGCGGCGCCTTCGCCGACGCGGAATTCCTCGCCGGCTGGATCGCGCTGCGTCACCTCAAGAAGCCGGCCGATGGCCAGAAGCACTTCCAGACGCTCTACGACGGCGTCTCGACTGCCATTTCAAAGAGCCGCGCCGCCTACTGGCTGGGCCGCAGCCACGAGGCCGCCAAGCGTCCCAAGGAAGCCAACGAGTGGTATGCCAAGGCCGCCGGCTTCGGCCAGACGTTCTACGGCCAGCTCGCCGCCCGCAAGGTGCCGAACGCCGGCACCCGGCTGCCGAGCGATCCGGTGGCCAGCGCCGCCGACCGGCAGTCGCTGGGCGGCCGCGACCTGGTCTCGGTGGCGCGCTATCTCGGCCAGGCCGGCGATGCCGATCGCGCGCGGCCGTTCCTGCTGCAGCTCGCCCGCTTCGTCACCGCGCCGGGCGAGACCGCGCTGCTGGCCCAGCTCGCCATCGAGCTCGGACGCCCCGACATCGCCCTCACCATCGCGCGGCGCGGCGTCGAGAACGGCGTCACCCTGTTCGATGCCGCCTTCCCGGTGGTCGACCTCGGCGCCACGGGGTCGATCGAACGCGCGCTGGCGCTGGCGGTCACCCGCCAGGAAAGTGCCTTCAACGCCGCCGCCGTCTCCTCTTCCGGCGCGCTCGGCCTGATGCAGCTGATGCCCGGCACGGCGCGCGACGTCGCCGGCCGCGCCGGCGTGCCCTTCGTCCAGGACAAGCTCACGCGCGATCCCGCCTACAACGTCCAGCTCGGCAGCCAGTATCTGGCCGAGATGCTGCAGAAGTTCGGCGGCTCCTACGAGCTGGCACTGGCCGGCTACAACGCCGGCCCCAACCGCGTCGCCCGCTGGCTGGAGTCGATCGGCGACCCGCGCGCCGGCAAGATCGACATGGTCGACTGGATCGAGATGATCCCGTACGGCGAGACGCGGAACTACGTCCAGCGCATCATGGAAGGCGTCGGCGTCTACCGCGACCGCCTGAACGGCCCGTTCAAGACCGTGCCACCGGCGGGCGGACGGTCCTGACCACGATTTTTCGGACACGAGTTGTCCGAGATGTGTCTGTCCGAAAATTCACAAAGCGCCGACGGGCTTGAACGGAACGATTCTTTTCAACTCAGGCCCAAATCGTCGACCTGTCTGACAATTCACGCGCCGTTGTCGTCCCCGCCGTCGGCCCGGATGCCGGCTGAACACGAAAAAGGCCGGCACGAGAAGCGCCAGCCTATCGAAAATT
>CALFRN010000403.1 GCA_937919085.1 uncultured Reyranella sp. | reverse complement strand
GGGAGGCAGGAAGCTCAAGGCGGCGTCTCCTGGGTTCGACAGGCTCCATTTAGAGTTAGCTGGCTGATGCCGATGCAAGCGAAAGCTGCGGGTGGGCATGAAGTGATTCACGACGGCGGCGGAAATGAATCGGAAACGGCCGTGGCGGCGACGGTCGTGCCCGGACGCTAGAGCGGTATGGCGACGAGCGTGTCGAAGCGGCCGCCGTCGCAAACCACGATGCGTTCGGCAAACCGGAGGGCGCCGGTGTCGTCTGCAGCAACCTTGTCCCGGTAGCAGCCGGTGGCAAACAGTGCCATCGTGCCGTCGCCCATGATGCGCACGATCAGGAAGGGTGTCTCGACATCGGTTGCGGCACCGTCGCGGCCCGTCACATGCGGCAGTCCGACGATGTGGCGATAGCGCTGGCGCTCGTAGATGTTGGCCTTGCGCAGCGCCGACACGCGATCCTGCAGCATGGCGCGCGAATCGGCGTACATGATGCCTGACTCGAAGCCCCTGGCGACGTTCTCGGCCGTCGTCACCTTGTAGAGGCAAGGGTCGGCGAACAGCTCGGGCCATTGCTCGAACTGCTCATCGTCGATGGCGCGCGCGTAGGCGGCGTTCAACTCGACCAGGCGTGCGACATCCATGCTGGCCGCTCGCCTCAGTAGCCCATGTGCCGGCGGTAGGCCTTCCAGAAGCCGCGCACTGACGCCTCGGTGGCGCGCGTCGCCTGGCTTTCGGCCGTGCGGCCGCCCATTTCGACGACGGAAATCTTGGTTCCGGCGGCGGCGACGCCGCGCTGCACGAAGCCGCCGACGCAACCGTCTTCCATCGACACGAAGCCGGCCGGTCCCACGAGATTTTGCTGTTTCAGGCGCCGCCTGTTCATTTCCGGCGTATCGTCGGTGAAACCGAAGTAGGTCCAGAGCAGTTCCATTTCGCCGATGCCCTTGGGCACGACCTGGCGCACCGCCAGGCAATTGTGGATCTGCTGCAGGATGACGCCGGGGAAGATCGACAGGATCTGAAGCTGGATATGGTCGCCGAATTCCTCGACCGGGTCGAGCAGGCTGGGATCGGCCAGCTTGTAGTCGTCACGTTCAGAGCGCAGGTCCTTCTCGCGAAACGCCTCGGCGCCGGGCGCATCGGCGCTGCCGATGGTGTAGCTCGAATGATGGGCACCGTCGGGACTGACCAGCACGCCGCCGGCTTGGGTCAGGCGCGTGATCCGGAAGGTCGCGAAGAAAAGATGCAGCAGGCTGGCGTGGTAGGTGTCCTTGACGTTCTCGACGTAGAGCTTCCAGTTGTTGGGCAGCGGCTGGGTGAAGCGGCCCATGATGCGGATCGGCCGGTTGAGCACGCGGCGCACCCGGCCGAGGATTTCGCCGCCGAGATAGTCCTCGATCGACGGCGTGTCGGGCGACAGGGTCGCGAACACCAGCCCGCAGAGCGTGGTGGTCCGGAGCTTGCGCGGACTGTGGGTCTCACGGTTGAAGTCCCTGGGCATGCCGCCGGCGCCGTTGATGCCGCGCTCGAAGGCGATGCCCTTGAGGTTGCCGGCAAGGTCGTAGCTCCAGGCGTGATAGATGCACTTGAAGTTGTTCTGGACGTTGCCGCCGTCGTCGATGGCGATCAGCGCGCCGCGGTGGGCGCAGCGATTCTCGAAGCAGTTGATGGTGCCGTCGGCGTCGCGCACCACGATGACCGGCATGGCGCCGACCTGGTTGGTACGGTAGTCGCCCCTGTTCGGGATGTCGGCTTCGAGGCAGACGAAATTCCAGGTGGCGCCCTCGAAGACGCGGCGCATCTCGCGGTCGTAATTGTCGCGGTCCTGATAGACCCAGTAGGGCACGCGGGCGAGCGAGTCTTCGGGCCAGGGACCGTGCGGCGTCTGCCCGGGCAGCACGTTGCCGGTTTCGTGGACGGCCCCGTCTTCGTGCCGGATGTCCATGAGGATGCGCCCCTTGCCCCTGGGTGACGCCACAGCCTAGCGCCGCCTGCCTGCCGGGTCGAGGGCGGGAGAGTGCGCCTCTACAGCAGGAAGGTGTGCGTCCGGTCGAGATAGTCGTGCATGTGTACGATCATCTGGTCTGCTTCGAGCAGGCAGACACCGTAGGCCGGCGGCTCGTGGCTGCCGGGAATGCGGCCTTCGATGACGAAATCGAGGGCCACCTGGTGGCTGGTGGCGCGCAGCGTCGAGATCGGGATGCCGCGCCAGCTTCCGGCTATCGGCCGGTGCAGGTGGCCGAAGAACATGTGGCGGATATTGGTGCGGCCCTCGATTGCCTTGATGAAATGCTGCGGCTCGAGCAGCGAGATGTCGTCCATGCGCCGCAGCCGCACCTTGAACGGTGGGTGGTGGATGAAGATGATCACCGGCCGGTCGCCGGCCTTGTCGAGCGTGGCCTTCAGCCATGCGGCGCGCTTTTCGCAGAAGGTGCCCCAGGGTTTGCCCGGTTCGTTGGTGTCGAGGCAGATGCCCAGCACGCCTTCGCCTATTTCCAGCGTGTACTGGACGAAGCCGTTTTCATCGAACCTGACGGCCGGGAAGGCATCGTGGAAGTTGCCGCGATCGTCGTGGTTGCCGACCAGCAGGTGATAGGGGATCGCCAGCTTGTCGAGCTCGCGCTTGAGCGCCGCATAGGCCTCGGGCTGGCCCTTGTGCGCGAGGTCACCGGTCAGGATGGCGAAAGCGGCGTCGGAATGGCTGCGGTTCACGTCGGCGATGCAGAGCGCCAGCCGGTCGATCGGGTTGAGGCCGTAGAGCAGTTCGCCCGGCGGCACGAAATGGGTGTCGGTGATATGGATGAATTTTATCATGGGGCTCAAACCCGGTTCGCGAGCATTGTCGTCCTGGACTGGGGCAATATCAGGACGCCATCGGCGGCGTTTCGCTAGTAGAGCCCGTACTTGGTGGGCTTGCCGACATGCTGGACGCAGAGCATCTGGGTGGCGGCGTCGCCGCCGATCTTGGCCCGCTCTTCTTCGCACTTTTCGTAGGAGAACGGTCCCCCGAAGACCTTCGGTCCGCCAAGGACAAGGAGGTACGACTTTTCCAGGTACCAACCCGGCCCGGTATAGGCCTGGCTTGCTCCAGGGCCGGAGCAGGCCGGCAGGGCGGCAACCAGCGCCAGGACGACAAGGGCTGCCGGCATGCGACGAATAAACTGGAGCGACATCGCGTTACTACCTTCAAGGTGATGCGCGACGAAACTACAGGGCCTTTTGCGTCGCAACAATTGCTTTCGCCCGACCCGGCTGCCGGGCTAATAATGGCTTGGACGGACGCCTCCGGGGGGATGCGGCACCGGAACGCCAGCAGGATTGAGTCGATGGGATTGCCCGAGAAACAGGGACTGTACGACCCGCGCAACGAGCACGACTCGTGCGGCGTTGGTTTCGTGGCCGATATCAAGGGCCGGAAATCCCACAACATTGTCCGCCAGGGACTGCAGATCCTGGTCAATCTGGACCATCGCGGCGCGGTTGGTGCCGACCCGCAGATGGGCGACGGCGCCGGCTGCATGATCCAGACGCCCGACGCGCTGCTGCGGGCCTGGGCGCGCGCGGCGTCGGTCGATCTGCCGCCGCCGGGCCATTACGCGGTCGCCATGTGTTTTCTTCCGCAGGACGAGGCGGCGCGAGCCTTCGCCATCAAGCGGCTGGAGCATTTCGTCAAGGTCGAGGGCCAGAAGCTGATCGGCTGGCGCGACGTGCCGACCGACCTGACCGGTCTCGGCAAGGCCGTGATCGAGAAGATGCCGGTCATCCGCATGGCGATCGTCGGTCGCGGGCCGAAGGTCCCCGACCAGGACGCCTTCGAGCGCAAGGTTCTCGCCATCCGCAAGCAGACCCAGAATCCGCTCACGGACCTCGAGAAGAAGCACAAGCTGCCCGGCCTGTCGCAGCTCTACATGCCGTCCTTCTCGTCGCGCACCGTGGTCTATAAGGGCCTGCTGCTGGCGGGGCTGGTCGAGAGCTTCTACCAGGACCTGCGCGACCCGCTGACCGAATCGGCGCTCTGCATGGTGCACCAGCGCTTTTCGACCAACACCTTCCCGTCGTGGAAGCTCGCCCACCCCTATCGTTTCATCGCCCACAACGGCGAGATCAACACGGTGCGCGGCAACGTCAACTGGATGTACGCCCGCCGGCGCACGATGGAATCCGACCTGATCGGCGCCGACCTCGACAAGATGTGGCCGATTATCCCGCACGGCCAGTCGGATACGGCCTGCCTCGACAATGCCCTGGAACTGCTGGTTGCCGGCGGCTACTCGCTGTCTCATGCCATGATGATGCTGATTCCGGAGGCGTGGGCCGGCAACCCGCTGATGGATGGCAACCGCAAGGCCTTCTACGAATACCATGCCGCGCTGATGGAGCCGTGGGACGGCCCGGCCTGCATCGCCTTCACCGATGGCCGGCAGATCGGTGCCACGCTCGACCGTAACGGCCTGCGCCCGGCGCGCTTTATCGTCACCGACGACGGCCTTGTCGTCATGGCGTCCGAATCCGGCGTGCTGCCGATTCCCGACGACAGGATCGTGCGAAAGTGGCGCCTGCAGCCCGGCAAGATGCTTCTGATCGACCTTGAGCAGGGCCGCATCGTCGAGGACGAGGAGCTGAAGCGCACGCTGGCCGAGGCCGAACCCTACGAGGAGTGGCTGAAGGAAACGCAGTACAAGCTTGAGGAGTTGTCGGAACTATCCGACCAGCCGGTGCCGGCGCCCGCGAACGATCCGACGACTCTGCTCGATCGCCAGCAGGCCTTCGGCTACACCCAGGAGGACATCCAGTTCTTCCTCGAGCCGATGGCCAGGGAACCCGACGATCCGATCGGCTCGATGGGCGTCGACACGCCGATCGCCGTGCTCTCGAAGAAGCCGAAGCTGCTCTACAACTACTTCAAGCAGAATTTCGCCCAGGTCACCAACCCGCCGATCGATCCGATCCGTGAGGAGCTGGTGATGTCGCTGGTGTCCATGATCGGCCCGCGTCCCAACCTGCTCGGCCGCCATGCCGGCACCCACAAGCGGTTGGAAGTGGCGCAGCCCGTGTTGACCAACGCCGAGCTGGAAAAGATTCGCTCGATCGAGGAGCTGCTTGACGGCGCCTTCCGCACCGCCACCATCGACACGACGTGGCCGGCGTCCGAGGGCGCCAGCGGCCTCGAGAAGGCGCTCGACCGCATCTGCGTCGAAGCAACCGATGCCGTTCTGGCCGACCGCAACATCTTGGTCCTGTCGGATCGCGCCGTGTCGGCAGAGCGGGTGCCGATCCCGGCGCTGCTCGCGACCGCCGCCGTGCACCACTATCTGATCCGCCGCGGACTGCGCACCCAGACCGGCCTTGTGATCGAGACTGGCGAGGCGCGCGAGGTCCACCATTTCTGCTGCCTGGCGGGCTATGGCGCCGAGGCGATCAACCCCTACCTCGCGTTCGAAACGCTGGAGCAGGTGCGGGTGCAGAACGGCCTGCCGCTCAAGGCCTACGACGTGCAGAAGAACTTCATCAAGGCGGTTGGCAAGGGCCTCCTGAAAGTGATGTCCAAGATGGGCATCTCGACCTACCAGTCCTATTGTGGCGCCCAGATCTTCGATGCGGTCGGCCTGCACTCGGGCTTCGTCGAAAAGTATTTCACCGGCACTGCCACCACGATCGAGGGTGCGGGCTGGTCCGAGATCGCCGAAGAGACGGTGCGCCGCCATCGCGATGCCTTCGGCGACAATCCGATCTATCGCACCATGCTCGACGCCGGCGGCGACTACGCGTTCCGCCTGCGCGGGGAGGATCACGCCTGGACGCCGCAGAGCGTCGCCAGCCTTCAGCACGCCGTGCGCGGCAACTCGTCGGTCGAGTACAAGGCTTTCGCCGCCGGCATCAACGAGCAGAGCGAGCGGCTGCTGACGATCCGCGGTCTGATGGACTTCAAGTGGGCGGACAAGGCGATTTCCATCGACGAAGTCGAACCGGCTGCCGCCATCGTCAAGCGCTTCGCGACCGGCGCCATGAGCTTCGGCTCGATCAGCCGCGAGGCCCACACCACGCTCGCCATCGCCATGAACCGCATCGGCGGCAAGTCGAACACCGGCGAGGGCGGTGAGGAGGCCGATCGTTTCAAGCCGTTGCCCAACGGCGATTCCATGCGCTCGGCCATCAAGCAGGTGGCGTCGGGCCGCTTCGGCGTCACCGCCGAGTATCTCGTCAATGCCGACGACATCCAGATCAAGATGGCGCAGGGCGCCAAGCCGGGCGAGGGTGGCCAGCTTCCCGGCCACAAGATCGACGAGAACATCGCCCGCGTGCGGCGCTCGACGCCCGGCGTCGGCCTGATCTCGCCGCCGCCGCATCACGACATTTATTCGATCGAGGATCTGGCGCAACTCATCCACGATCTCAAGAACGTCAATCCCAAGGCCCGTATCTCGGTGAAGCTGGTGTCCGAAGTCGGCGTCGGCACGGTTGCGGCCGGCGTCAGCAAGGCGCGTGCCGATCACGTGACGATCTCGGGTTTCGAGGGCGGCACCGGCGCCTCGCCACTGACCTCGCTCACCCACGCCGGCTCGCCGTGGGAAATCGGTCTTGCCGAGACGCAGCAGACGCTGGTGCTGAATGGCTTGCGCGGGCGTATCGCTGTCCAGGTCGACGGTGGATTGCGTACCGGACGCGACGTCGCGATCGGCGCGCTGCTGGGCGCCGACGAGTTCGGCTTTGCCACGGCGCCGCTGATCGCCGCCGGCTGCATCATGATGCGCAAGTGCCACCTCAACACCTGCCCGGTGGGCGTGGCGACGCAGGACCCGGTGTTGCGCAAACGCTTCACCGGTCAGCCCGAGCACGTCATCAACTACTTCTTCTTCGTGGCCGAGGAACTGCGCGAAATCATGGCGCAGCTGGGCTTCCGCACGCTGGGCGAGATGATCGGTCGGGTCGACCGGCTCGACATGCACCGTGCCCTCGACCACTGGAAGGCCAGCGGAGTCGACCTGAGCAAAATCCTGCACCAGGTCCCGAACCGGCCTGGCGTCGCGATCTGGAACAGCGAGCGCCAGGACCACGGCCTCGACAAGGCGCTCGACCATGTGCTGATCGAGGCGGCGCAGCCGGCGCTGGACGGGGGCCAGCCAGTGCTGATCGAGTCACCGGTCACCAACGTCCACCGGACCGTGGGGGCGATGCTCTCCGGCGAGGTTGCCCGGCGGACCGGACACGTCGGGCTCGCCGACGACACCATTTCGGTGAAGCTTACCGGCACCGCCGGACAGAGTTTCGGCGCCTTCCTGGCGCGCGGCGTGTCGATCGAACTGGTGGGCGACGCCAACGACTATGTCGGCAAAGGGCTGTCGGGCGGCCGCGTCGTGGTCCGCCAGCCCAAGGGCTCGGCGCGCAATCCGCTGGAGAACATCATCGTCGGCAACACGGTTCTCTACGGCGCCATCGCCGGAGAAGCCTATTTCGAAGGCGTCGCCGGCGAACGCTTCGCCGTGCGCAATTCGGGCGCGGTCTGCGTCGTCGAGGGCACCGGCGACCACGGCTGCGAGTACATGACCGGCGGCGTGGTGGTGGTACTGGGCGACACCGGGCGCAACTTCGCGGCCGGCATGTCCGGCGGCATCGCCTATGTCTACGATCCCGCGGCGCGGTTCGCCTCGTTGTGCAATCCGGCGATGGTCGAGATGGAGAAGATCGCCCCCG
>CALFRN010000402.1 GCA_937919085.1 uncultured Reyranella sp. | reverse complement strand
ATCTTTCCCGTCGCACCTTAAGTCTATGGCATTATCTCATTGATCACAAGGGGTTGGAGGTTGTTGCTGGTGGAAAGCACCACAAGAAGATCAATTTTCATAGGTGCCGGCGCGAACCTGGCCCACCCGGATTACGGGCGCCCTCGCGCCACGCTGGAGGCGGCCTTGCGCGATCTCGGCCGAAGGGAAGTGCAGATCCACCGGATCTCGCCGTGGTACCGCTCGGCGCCCGTGCCGGCCTCCGACCAGCCATGGTACGTGAATACCGTGGCCGAGGTCCGGACCGACCTGACCGCCGACGGGCTTCTGGCGGCGCTTCATGCCGTAGAACAGGCGTTTGGGCGTGTCAGGACAGTGGCGAATGCGGCCCGCGCGATCGATCTCGATTTACTCGATTTTCGGGGAGAAATTGCCGTCGGCGAGCCCGGCAGAGCGAACCTGCCACACCCCCGGATGGCCGGACGGGCTTTTGTCCTGATGCCGCTGGCTGATCTCGCCCCCAGGTGGCGCCATCCTGTAACCGGCGAACGGATCGACGCTCTGCTGCGGGCGTTGCCGCCCGGTCAGTCGACGCAGCGGATGTAGGTCCTGGGGCCTGTCCCGGTCCTGGGCCCTTGCCTTTTGATGAGGGGCGCGTATAAACCGCCGCTCCCAGGAAATCAGAGGTCGCCATGGCGCGCGTTACCGTCGAAGACTGCATTGTGCAGGTTCCTAACCGCTTCGAGCTTGTTCTGTTCGCTGCCCAGCGGGCGCGCGACATCTCGGCCGGTACCCAGATCACCGTCGATCGCGATCGCGACAAGAACCCGGTCGTGGCGCTGCGTGAAATCGCCGAGACGAAGCTCGACCAGGCCATGCTCAAGGATTCGCTGATCTCGGGCATGCAGAAGCACGCCGATATCGACAAGCCCGAGGAGGTCAATGAAATGGCCGAGCTCGAGCAGGAGCTGGCGGCGGCCCTGGCCCAGGGGGGTGCCGAAGCCGCCCAGCCGAAGGCTCTGCCGATGACCGAGGAAGACGACGTCACGGAGTGAGCTTCCGGCCGGGGTTGACCCGGCAGCTCGTGCAATCGTCGTGGAGTAGCCGCAATCCGCACCATATAGTGCGTAGTTGCGATGATTCGTCAGTTTGAACTCGTTGAGCGCGTGCAGTCCTACGATCCCGAAGCGGATGAGGACGCGCTCAACCGCGCCTATGTCTATGGGCTGAAGCGGCACGGCAATCAGCTTCGCGCCTCCGGCGATCCGTACTTCTCCCATCCCGTCGAGGTCGCGGGAATCCTGGCCGAGATGCGGCTCGACACGGCTTCCATCGTTACCGGGCTGCTGCACGACACGCTGGAGGACACCGACGCCACCCGCGATGAAATCGCCGGCCTGTTCGGTGAGAACATCGCCCGCCTGGTCGACGGCGTCACCAAGCTGTCGCGGCTGGAGATCCAGTCGGAAAGCACCAAGGAAGCCGAGAACCTGCGCAAGCTCGTGCTGGCGATGTCGTCGGACATCCGGGTCCTGCTCGTGAAGCTCGCCGACCGTCTGCACAACATGCGGACGTTGCACCACATCAAGGAGCCGGCGCGGCGCACCCGCATCGCGCTCGAGACCATGGATCTCTATGCGCCGCTCGCCTCGCGCATCGGCATGGAAGAGGTGAAGCGCGAACTCGAGGAACTGGCCTTTGCCGAGCTCAATCCGGATGGCCGGGCGTCGGTGCTGGCGCGTCTCGGATACCTGCGCGAGCGTGGCGAGCAACTGGTGCCGCAGATCGAAGCCGAACTGGTCAAGACCCTGAAAGACGGCGGTCTCGAGGCCAGGATTTCAGGGCGCGAGAAGACGCCCTATTCGATCTGGCGCAAGATGCAGACCAAGAACGTGTCGTTCGAACAGCTCGCCGACATCATGGCCTTCCGCATCATCGTCGACGACATTTCGCAGTGCTACCAGGCGCTCGGCCTGTTGCACGGCCGCTATCACGTGCTGCAGCAGCGCTTCAAGGATTACATCTCGGTCCCCAAGCCCAACGGCTACCGCTCGTTGCACACCGGCGTCATCGGACCGCTCGGGCAGCGGATCGAGATCCAGATCCGCACGGCGGAGATGCAGGACCAGGCCGAACGCGGCGTTGCGGCGCACTGGATCTACAAGCAGGGCGGGCCTTCGACCGATGCGCCGCAGTACGCGTGGCTGCGCAGCCTGATCGACATCCTCGACAAGGCTCCCAACGCCGAGGAGTTCCTCGAGCACACCAAGCTGGAGATGTTCCAGGACCAGGTGTTCTGCTTCACGCCCAAGGGCAAGCTGATCGCCCTGCCGCGCGGCGCGACACCGATCGATTTTGCCTATGCGGTTCATTCCGAGATTGGCGACACCTGCGTCGGGGCCAAGATCAACGGCCGCATGCTGCCGTTGCGCACTCAGCTTTCCAACGGCGACCAGGTCGACATCGTCACCTCGAAGGCGCAGACGCCGTCGCCGACGTGGGAGCGCTTCGTGGTCACCGGCAAGGCCAAGGCCGCGATCCGGCGCTTCATCCGCGTCCGCCAGCGCGAGCAGTACATCCAGCTCGGCAAGTCGCTGCTCGACAAGACGTTCCACGAGGAAGGCTACGAGGCCACGGAAAAGGGCCTCGACGGCGTCCGCGCCAATTTCAAGCAGGCAACCACCGACGACCTGATCGCCGCCGTCGGTGCCGGCCTGATCGGCGCGCGCGAAGTCCTGACCGCGGTCTTTCCGGGGCTGAAGCAGCAGCGGTCGGGATCGCGAGGTGGCGGCGCCGACGTCGTGCCGATCTCGCGGGCGCGCAATAAGGCCGGGAAGGCGGCCGAGAGCGGACGCGCCAAGGGCGAGGCCGGGCAGATCGCGATCCGCGGGCTGATCCCCGGCATGGCGGTACACTTCGCCCGCTGCTGCCATCCGCTGCCGGGCGACCGCATCGTCGGCATCATCACGACTGGCAAGGGTGTGACCATTCACACCATCGACTGCGCCACGCTCGAAAGCTTCTCCGAAGCGCCGGAGCGCTGGATCGATGTCGGCTGGGATGCGGTCGGCGAAGGCGTATCAACCGCTTACACCGGCCGTCTCAAGATAACGGTCTCAAACCAGCCGGGCAGCCTGTCCAGCCTGTCGACGGTGATCGCCCGCCACGACGGCAACATCTCGAACCTTCGCATCGTCAACCGTTCTATGGATTTCTTCGACATGGTGATCGACGTCGAGGTCGCCGACGTGAAGCATCTCGCCGATATCACCGCCGCCCTTCGCGCGACCCCGGCCATCAACGCCGTGGAACGTGCCCGCAATTGACGGTTTCCTTCATCACCCTCCCACGAAAGCAACCCATGTCCGCGCCTTCCCGCCTGCGTCTAGGAGTGAACGTCGACCACGTGGCAACGGTGCGCAACGCGCGCGGCGGCCATCTGCCCGATCCGCTGCGGGCGGCGCGTCTTGCCGAGGCGGCTGGCGCCGACGGCATCACGGCGCACCTGCGCGAGGACCGCCGCCATATCATCGACGAAGACATCGCCGGGCTGATGCGCGACCTCAAGGTTCCGCTCAATTTCGAGATGGCGGCGACTCAGGAAATGCTCGACATCGCGCTGCGCCATCGCCCCCACGCCGCCTGTATCGTGCCGGAAAAGCGCGAGGAACGGACCACCGAGGGCGGCCTCGATGCCGCCGGCCAGCACAATCACCTGAAGCCGATGGTGGCCAAGCTCCGCGACGCCGGCATCCGCGTCTCGCTGTTCATCGAGGCCGATCCGCGCCAGCTCGAAGCCGCGGTGGCGCTGGGCGCGCCGGTCGTCGAACTGCACACTGGCCGCTACTGCGAACTCGACGGTGCCGCGAAGCAGGCCGAACTCAGGCGGCTGCAGAACGCGGCGGCGCTGTGCGCCCGGCTCGAACTGGAATGTCATGCCGGCCATGGGCTGAGCTACGCCGATGTCGGACCGGTGGCGGCGATCCCCGAGGTGCGCGAACTCAACATCGGCCACTTCCTGATCGGCGAGGCGATCTTTGCCGGTCTCGAACCCGCGATCCGCGAGATGCGCCGTGTGATGGACGCGGCGCGGGCCGCAGGGGCGGCTGCGTGATTCTCGGCCTCGGCAACGACCTCGTGGACATCAGGCGGATCGAGAAGTCGCTTGAACGGTTCGGCGACCGGTTCGTGCAGCGAATCTTCACTGCGACTGAACAGAAGAGATCGGAGGGCAGGGCGACCCGGGCGGCCAGCTATGCCAAGCGGTTCGCCGCCAAGGAGGCCTGTTCCAAGGCCCTTGGTACCGGGCTGCGCCGCGGCGTCTTCTGGCGCGACATGGGCGTGATCAACCAGCGCGGCGGCCGGCCGACGATGGCGCTCACCGGCGGGGCGCTTGCCCGCCTGGAAGAACTCACGCCGCCTGGCATGTCGCCGCAGATCGACCTGACGCTGACCGACGAATATCCGATGGCGCAGGCAATCGTGATCATTTCCGCGGTAGTCCGCGCATGAGCGCGCCCGCGATATCGCCGGTTCGCAGTGCTTCCATGCCGCGCCCGCGGCGGGAGACAGCGGCGCATGTCCCTGCTATAGGCGCGGCTCGTTTGAACTGGAACGGCGATGACGGACGTGGCTGAACGTCGAAAGCGTGGGCAGGAAAAGGCCGGCGGCTGGGGAGAGACCATCCGCACGGTGGTCTATGCCGTGTTGATCGCACTGGTCGTGCGAACCTTTGCCATCGAGCCGTTCAACATTCCCAGCGGTTCGATGATCCCGACGTTGCTGGTCGGCGACTATCTGTTCGTGTCGAAATATTCATACGGCTACAGCAAGCATTCCTTCCCGTTCTCGATGGGGCTGTTTCCCGGCCGTGTCTTCGGCACCCCACCCGAACGCGGCGATGTCGCCGTGTTCAAGTATCCGGGCGACCAGGGCCAGGGCGTCAATCGCACCGACTACATCAAGCGCATCGTCGGCATGCCTGGCGACCGCATCCAGGTGACGAACGGGGTGCTGCACATCAACGGCACCGCGGTGCCGCGCCTGCGTATCGGCGACTATGTCCGGGGCACCAATGGCCATTATCAAAAGGGCACGTTGTACAGCGAGCAGCTTCCCAACGGCCGCCGCTACACGGTGCTCGAATACAACGACAATGGAATGTCCGACAATACGCCGGAGTTCCTCGTTCCCGCCGGCAGCTATTTCGTCATGGGCGACAATCGCGACGACTCTCTCGATAGCCGAACGCGGCTGACGTTGCGTGACTTCTCCGGTGCACACCGCGACCGCGACCAGCTTGGCTGGTATGTGCCGTCCGAAAACCTTGTCGGCCGCGCCGAATTCATCTTCTTCTCGTACAACCCGTCCGTCGCAGGCTGGCTGGAGCCATGGAAATGGCCACAGGCCATCCGCTTCAACCGCTTCTTCATGGCGATCCACTGACGCCGACCGATGTCGACCTCCGCGCGCTGGCCGACAAGATCGGGCACGTCTTCGGGCGCGCCGAACTGGCCGCGGAAGCGCTTACCCATCGCGGGGCGCTCGATCGCCAGTCCGAACTGAAAGCTGCCTTTCCGCACGGCAACGAGCGTCTGGAGTTCCTTGGTGACCGCGTGCTGTCGCTTGCCGTGGCCGATCTGCTGCTGCGGCTGTACCCGCATGAACACGAAGGCGAACTGGCGCGCCGCCATGCCGCTTTGGTGCGGGCCGAGACTTTGGTGGAGATCGCAACCGCGATCGGACTTGGAAGCGACATCCGCCTGGGCGAGTCGGAGCGTTCACGGCAAGGCGAGGTGCGGCCGACCATTCTGGCCGATGCTTTGGAAGCCTTGCTGGGGGCGGTTTTCCTCGATGCAGGCTTTGCCGCCTCGGCCGCCTGCGTCGAGCGGCTGTGGGGCGATCGGCTCAGCACCCTGACTGCGGCACCGCGCGACCCCAAGACGGCGTTGCAGGAATGGGCGCAGGCACGAAGGCTGCCCCTGCCGGCCTATCGCGAGGTCGGTCGCGAAGGGCCGCCTCATTCGCCGCTGTTCGTGGTCGAGGTCTCGATCAAAGGCCATGTATCCGCGCAGGCGCGGGGCGGCAGCAAGCGCGAGGCCGAACGCCTCGCCGCGATCGCATTCCTCGAAGGATTGGACCGGTTATGACGACACCGAACACGCGTGCCGGATTTGTCGCCATCGTTGGCGCTCCCAACGCCGGCAAGTCGACCCTGGTCAATGCCATGGTCGGCTCGAAGGTGAGCATCGTGTCGCCCAAGGTGCAGACGACGCGCATGCGCGTGACCGGTATCGCCATGGCGGACCTTGCCGATGGCAGCCGGGCGCAGGTCGTGCTGGTCGACACGCCGGGCATCTTCCGTGTCGCCAAGCGCCGCCTGGAACGCGCCATGGTGGCCGCCGCCTGGCGCGGCGCGGAGGATGCGGACGTGGTGGCGCTCGTCGTCGATGCCGAGCGCGGCGTTGGCCAGGAAACCCGCGCCATCGTCGAGCGGCTGAAGGAGTCGCGGGCTCCGCGCTTTCTCATCCTGAACAAGATCGATGTGGTGCCCCGCGAGAACCTTCTGGCACTGACGTCGGAACTGAACACCCTGCTGCCTTTTGAGCGGACCTTCATGGTGAGTGCGCTCAAGAAGGATGGTGTCCCGGACGTCCTGGCGACATTTGCAGCGATCCTGCCGCCGGGGCCGTTTCTCTATCCCGAGGATCAGGCGGCCGACCTGCCGCTGCGTCTATTGGCGGCCGAAGTCACGCGCGAGCAGGTCTTTCTGCAGCTTCACCAGGAGCTGCCCTACGAAGCGGCGGTCGAGACCGAGAAATGGGAGGACCGCCCCGACGGGAGCGTCCGCATCGAGCAGACGATCCATGTGCAGCGCGACGGCCAGCGCGCGATCTTCCTGGGCAAGGGCGGGGCGCGCATCAAGCAGATCGGGGCGCGTGCGCGGCACGAACTCGGCGAGATGCTGGAGCGCCCCGTGCACCTGTTCCTCCACGTCAAGGTCAGCGAACGCTGGGCGGACGATCCTTCCCATTACCGGGCGATCGGCCTCGACTACGAACCATAAGCCCGCGGCTGGCGCCGCTCGGGGAAACGCGGCATACCCGGCGGATGGACTGGAGCGATGAAGGCGTCGTGTTGACGGCCCGCCCCCATGGTGAAAGCGGCCTCGTCGCGTCGCTCCTGACCCGGGAGCACGGCCGCCACGCAGGCTTCGTGCCGGGCGGCGGTTCGCGGCGCGCCAGTCCGGTGTGGCAGCCGGGCAATGTCGTCGAGGTCGGCTGGAGGGCGCGCCTGTCCGATCAACTCGGCAACTACTCCGGTGAACTGCGCGAAGCACATGCCGCCCGCGCGCTCGATGATGCGGTTGAACTGGCCGGGCTATCGGCTGCCTGCGCGGTGGTCGATGCGGCGTTGCCCGAGCGCGAACCGCACCCGTCGATGTTTGACGGCTTCCGGGCCTTTCTGGGGGCGCTTGGCCACCCGGGCTGGCCGGGAATCTATGTTCGCCTGGAACTGGGCCTCCTGCAGGAACTGGGCTTTGGGCTCGACCTCGAGAAATGCGCCGCGACCGGGAGCATGGAAGATCTGGCCTATGTTTCGCCCAGGACCGGCCGGGCGGTCTCTCGTGTGGCGGCGGGTCCGTACAAGGAGAAGCTGCTGGCGTTGCCGGCATTTTTGTCCACCGGCGGATCGCCGTCCGATGACGAACAGTTGCGGCAGGGGCTCGATTTGACGGGCTATTTCCTCGAACGGCATGTCTTCTGGCCGCACAACAAGCCCTTGCCTCCCGCGCGGGCGAGATTTATTGAGACGCTTCAGCGCTAAAGCAATAATGGCCGTGGCCAGAATTACGGCCGATTCCCCTCTTCTGTTCCATCGATGGCAAAACGCAACAACGTCGTTCCGCTCGCTGCGGTCAAGCCGGTGCAATTCGGACAGGCGCTCCAGGAGCGTTACCTGTCCTATGCGCTGTCGACCATCATGGCGCGCTCGCTGCCCGACGTTCGCGACGGCCTGAAGCCGGTACATCGCCGCCTGCTGTATGCGATGCGGCAGCTTCGGCTCGATCCCAACAGCGCCTTCAAGAAGAGCGCCCGCGTGGTCGGCGATGTCATCGGCCAGTATCATCCGCACGGCGACCAGTCGATCTATGACGCGCTGGTACGCCTTGCCCAGGAATTCGCCGCCCGCTACCCGCTGATCGAGGGGCAGGGCAACTTCGGCAATATCGACGGCGATAACCCGGCCGCGATGCGCTACACTGAGGCTAGGCTTACGGCGGTGGCGGAGGCCCTGCTTTCCGGCATCGACGAGGACGCCGTCGATTTTCGTCCCAATTACGACGGTTCCACCGAGGAGCCGGCCGTGTTGCCCGGCGGCTTCCCCAACCTGATGGCCAATGGCGCCGCCGGCATTGCCGTCGGCATGGCGTGCTCGATTCCGCCGCACAATGCCGGTGAACTCTGCGACGCCCTGCTGCACCTCATCAGGACACCCAACGCCCGCATCGACACGCTGGTCGATCTGGTGAAGGGGCCGGACTTCCCGACCGGCGGCGTGCTGGTCGAGCCGCGGGACTCGATCGTCGAGTCCTACCGGACCGGCCGCGGCGCCTTTCGCCTGCGTGCGCGCTGGACTGTGGAGCCGCTGCCGCGCGGCCAGTATCGGATCATCGTCACCGAGATCCCCTATCAGGTGCAAAAGGGACGGCTGATCGAGCGCATCGCCGAAATCATCAACGCCAAGAAACTGCCGCTGCTCGACGATGTGCGCGACGAGTCGGCGGACGATGTGCGGATCGTGCTCGAGCCGCGCACCGGCAACGTGCCGGCCGAGTTGCTGATGGAACAGCTCTTCAGGCTCACCGACCTTGAGATTCGCTTTCCGCTGAACCTCAACGTGCTCGACAGGGACAACACGCCGCGGGTCATGGACCTGCGCGAGGTGCTGCAGGCCTTCCTCGACCATCGGCGCGAAGTGCTGGTGCGCCGCTCGACCTTCCGGCTGACGGCGATCGAGCGGCGCCTGGAAATCCTCGAAGGCTACCTGATCGCCTATCTCAATCTCGACAAGCTGATCAAGATCATCCGCGAGGAAGACGAGCCCAAGCCGAAGATGATCAAGGCGTTCGGCCTCACCGACACCCAGGCCGAAGCGATCCTCAACATGCGCCTGCGCGCGTTGCGCCGGCTCGAAGAGTTCGAGATCAAGGGCGAGCACAAGAAGCTCTCGGCCGAACGCAAGGAGCTGAAAGCGCTGCTCAAGGACGAGACGCTGCAGTGGCAGGCGATCGCCGCTGAAGTCCAGGAAACCAAGCGCAAGTTCGGCGGCAAGACCGAGCTAGGTCGGCGGCGGACGGAGCTTGGCGATACACCCGCCGAAATCGAGCATGCGGTGGAGGATTTCGTCGAGCGCGAACCCATCACGGTTGTGTGCTCGGACAAGGGCTGGATCCGGGCTGCCAAGGGGCACCTCGACGAAAAGCAGGCGGCCGATCTCAAATACAAGGAGGGTGATGGCCCGCGATTCGCGATCCACGCCCAGTCGACGGACAAGGTGCTGGTTTTCGGTACCAACGGCCGTTTCTACACGCTGCCTTGCGACAAGCTTCCGGGCGCGCGTGGCCATGGCGAGCCGGTCCGGCTGATGGTCGAGCTTGGCAACGAACAGGACATCGTGCGGCTCGAAGTGTTCAAGGGCGGTCGCCGGTTCCTGGTGGCGTCGGACGCCGGCCGCGGCTTCGTGGTGCCGGAGGACGAGGTTGTCGCCCAAACCAAGAACGGCAGGCAGGTCCTGAATCTCGCTGACAAGGAACAGGCCGCAGCCCTTTCGATCGTGCCCGAGGGGGCCGACTCGATTGCCGTGCTGAGCGAAGGCAGGAAGCTTCTGATCTTTCCCATGGAGCAGGTCCCCGAGATGGGCCGTGGGCGCGGCGTCCTGTTGCAGAAATCAAAAGCCGACCGGCTCGCCGACGCGCAGGTGTTCAAATTCGCTGACGGCCTGCCGTGGGGCAATCGACTGATCCCGGCGGGCGAACTGAAGTTCTGGCGTGGCGAGCGCGCGCAGGCGGGACGCATGCCCGAAAAGGGCTGGCCGCGCGCCAAACGGTTCCGAGAGTGATGGCAGGCATGGATTTCACGCTCGCCTGGAAGACTGTACTGATCGGAATCATCGAGGGTCTCACCGAATTCCTGCCGGTGTCCTCGACCGGGCACATCATCCTGATCGAGGAGCTGCTGCATTTCGAGGGACCGCCCGGCAGGGTCTTCGAGATCGTCATACAACTCGGTGCGATCCTTGCGGTGTGCTTCCTCTATCGCCAGAAGATCTGGAATACGGCGACGGGCGCCCTGCGACGCGAGAAGCCTGCCATGCGATTCTCGGCTGCGATCATCGTGGCTTTCCTTCCAGCAGCTGTCATCGGGGTATTCGCCCATAAGTACATCAAGTCGGTTCTCTTCGACCCAATGGTGGTTGCTGTCGCCTTGATCGTGGGTGGCATCGTCATTCTCGTCATCGAGCGCTTTGCCTTGCGCCCCCGCATCAAGTCGGTGGATGACATCGACCTCAAGACGGCCCTGCTGGTCGGTTTCTGCCAGTGCCTGGCCATGGTGCCTGGCGTATCCCGCTCGGGCGCCACGATCATGGGGGCGCGGGTTTTTCGGGTCGATCGGGCAACGGCGACGGAGTTCTCTTTTTTCCTGGCGATACCGACAATGATCGGGGCGACGGTCTACGATCTTTACAAGAACTGGTCGACTTTGAACTGGGACGGCGGCACCGTGATCGCCCTGGGGTTCATCGCTGCGTTCGTCTCGGCACTGGTCGTGGTCAGTGCTTTCGTACGGTTCATCAGCCGGCACGGATTTGCCGTGTTTGCCTGGTATCGCATTGCGCTGGGAGTGGTTGCCCTGGTCCTGCTCACACTGCGGTGACTTTGCAAACCAGCATCGGTGTGCGATAACGCCGCCCATGCAATAAGGCCGCCGTGAGCAACAAAATCAGGGGCCGCAAATGTTGGAGGATTGATCATGCAACGTCGGAAATTCCTGCGTAATGCAACTGTCGGTGGTGCCGCCGTTGCCGCGTCGACCACACTGGCTGCGCCAGCAATTGCCCAGTCGATGCCCGAACTCAAGTGGCGCCTGGCCTCAAGCTTTCCCAAGTCGCTCGATACCTTGTTCGGGGCGGCGGAAATCATGACCAAGAGCATTGCCGAGGCAACCGACAACAAGTTCCAGATTCGCGTGTTTGCCGGCGGCGAAATCGTTCCCGGCCTGCAGGTCGCCGACGCCGTACAGAACGGCACGGTCGAGATGGGACATACCGCGTCATACTACTATTTCGGCAAGGATCCGGCGTTTGCTTTCGGCACCGCGGTGCCGTTCGGCCTCAACACCCGACAGCAGAATGCCTGGCTGACCCAGGGCGGCGGCGATCAGGCGCTGAATGAGTTCTACAAGACCTACAATATCTACGGCATGGCCGCCGGCAACACCGGCGCCCAGATGGGCGGCTGGTTCCGCAAGGAGATCAAGACGGTCGACGACATGAAAGGCCTGAAGATGCGCATCGGCGGATTCGCCGGCCAGGTCATGACCAAGATGGGAGTCGTGCCACAGCAGATCGCCGGCGGCGACATCTACCCGGCACTCGAGAAGGGCACGCTCGATGCCTGCGAATGGGTCGGTCCGTACGACGACGAGAAGCTGGGCTTCAACAAGGTCGCGCCGTACTATTACTATCCCGGCTGGTGGGAAGGCAGCGCCACGCTCCACCTCTTCACCAACCTCGAGAAGTGGAACTCCCTGCCGAAGAGCTACCAGGCAATCGTGCGGGATGCCGCGGCCATGGCCAACAACTGGATGGTCGCCAAGTACGACGCCGACAATCCGCCGGCGCTGCGCAAGCTTCTGGCCGGCGGCACCAAGTTGCTGCCGTTCCCGCAGTCGGTGCTCGAAGCGTCCTTCAACGCGGCCAACGAGGTCTATGCCGAGACCAACGCCAAGTCCCCGCACTTCAAGAAGATCTTCGACGCCTGGAAGCCCTTCCGAAATGAGGAAGTGCTGTGGTTCCGGGTTGCGGAAAACACGTTCGACAACTTCATGGCGCGCCAGTCGGCGGCCAACAAGCTGTAGACGGCGCATCTCCGTCGTTTCAGAGCCCCGCTTCGGCGGGGCTCTTTTTTTGCCGGCGCGGTCGTGGGCAATGCAGTCGGGCTGAAGGCTGACCGAGCCGCAGAACCTTAAGAATCGTGAGCTGCCGAAATCCGGAGCATTTCGCTTTTCACCACTGGCATGCGCATGCCAGTCTCCGCCCCGCCAGACGTTCATGACGGATGGAAACATGGGTCAGTTGCCGGGAGGTCAAGGAGTATGAAGCGTAGAAAGTTTATTCGGAACGCCGGCATTGGTGCCGCAGGCGTAGCGGCGGCGAGTGCAGTGGCGGCACCGGCGATCGCCCAGGGCGCACCCGAGGTGAAGTGGCGCCTGACGTCAAGTTTCCCAAAGTCTCTGGATACGCTCTACGGTGGCGCCGAGCTGTTCGCCAAGGCGATCGCCGACATGTCCGACAACAAGTTCCAGATCCGAACCTTCGCCGCCGGCGAAATCGTTCCGGGCCTGCAGGTCGCCGATGCGGTCCAGAACGGCACCGTCGAGCTGGGGCAGACGGCTTCCTACTACTACTTCGGCAAGGATCCCTGCTTCGTCTTCGAGACCGGCCTGCCGTTCACGATGAACCAGCGGCAGTACCTCGCCTGGGAATACCATGGCGGCGGCAACAAGCTGATCAACGATTTCTACAAGTCGTATGGCTTCACCAGCCTGCCGTTCGGTGGCACCGGCGCCCAGATGGGCGGCTGGTTCCGCAAGGAGATCAACACGGTCGATGACCTCAAGGGACTCAAGTTCCGGGTCGGTGGATTCGCCGGCCTCATCCTTCAGAGGCTGGGCGTGGTTCCGCAGCAGATCGCCGGCGGCGACATCTATCCGGCACTCGAGAAGGGTACACTCGACGCCTGCGAATGGGTCGGCCCGCATGACGACGAGAAGCTCGGCTTCCACAAGGTCGCCAAGTACTACTACTACCCTGGCTGGTGGGAAGGCGCGTCGGTCGGCTCGCTCTTCATCAACAGCAAGGCATGGGAAGGCCTTCCGAAGCCCTACAAGCATATGGTCGAAACGGCCGCCGGCCAGGTGACGGCCTGGATGGTGCCGAAATACGATGCCTCCAATCCGGCGGCGCTCAAGCGGCTGGTTGGCAGCGGCACGATCCTGAAGCCGTTTCCGCGGGCCGTCCTGCAGGCATGTTTCGATGAAGCCTACAAGTTCTACGAGGAACTCTCGGCCAAGAACGCGAACTTCAAGATCCTGTTCGATAGCCTGAAGGTTTTCCGAACGGATCAGAACCTGTGGTTCCGGGTTGCCGAAAACACCTTCGACAACTTCAACTTCTCGATGTCGGCAGCCGGCCGGTAAGGGCTCCGATACTACCCGAGTGAAAGCCCCGCCATAGGCGGGGCTTTTTTTTAGTTGCGCGGCGGCGGTGCGCCAAAGACCGGCGGTGCGTTGTCGTACTGTGGCGGTGCCTGTAGTTCGATCTTCACCTTGGAAGGATCGATCTTCGGATCCTTGTCGAGGCCTGCCGTAACGAGGCCGGGGAAGGCGATCACGATGGCGACCATGATGCACTGGATGACGACGAAGGGGACGGCGCCCCAATAGATTTCGGCGGTGGTCACGCCGTCCATTTCCTTTCCCGTCACCTTGTCGATGTACTTGCCCTCGGGGGCGACGGACCTCAGGTAGAAGAGTGCGAAGCCGAATGGCGGATGCATGAACGACGTCTGCATGTTGATGCCGAGCAGGACGCCGAACCAGATGAGATCAATTCCCAGAGCTTCCGCGGGTTTCACCAACAGCGGAATGATGATGAAGGCGAGTTCGAAGAAATCGAGGAAAAAGGCCAGCAGGAACACCAGGATGTTCACGACGATCAGGAACCCGATCTGTCCGCCGGGAAGCGCCAGCAGCAGGTGCTCGACCCAGAGGTCGCCGTTCACGCCATAGAAGGTGAGGCTGAACACCCGGGCACCGACCAAGATGAAGATCACGAAAGAGGTGAGCTTGGCCGTACTGTCCATCGCCTGCTTGAGCATGTTCCAGCTGAGCCGCCGGTAGCTCAGCGCAAGGGCGAGGGCTCCCGTCGCGCCCATGGCACCGCCCTCCGTCGGCGTCGCAAGGCCAATGAAGATCGTGCCAAGCACGAGGAAGATGAGGGCTAGCGGCGGCATCATGACGATGACGACCTGCTCGCCAAGACGGCTCAGGATGCCGAGTTTCAGATGGCGGTTGGCCATGGCAAGAGCGTAGGCCACCAGTCCGACGAATGCCGTCGACCAGATGGGTTCCCAGTCGAGGGAAGCGGACAGCGCCCAGGCGCCGAAGATGCAGGCACCGACGATTGCCGCCAGCGACGCATAGCCCGCACTGCCGTCATCTTCCTTGATCGTGCGCGCCTCGGGCGGCAGTGCCGGTGCGCGCTGCGGGCTGAAAATGGTCCGGCCCAGCACGTAGCCGGCATAGAGCGCCGTCAGGACCAGGCCCGGCAGGATCGCGCCCTTGTACATGTCGCCGACCGAACGGCCGATCTGGTCGGCCATGACGATCAGCACCAGGCTTGGTGGGATGATTTGGGCCAGCGTGCCGGACGCCGCGATCACCCCGGTTGCAAGCCGCCGATCGTAACCGTAGCGCAGCATGATCGGCAGGGAGATCAGACCCATGGAAATGACCGACGCGGCCACCACGCCGGTCGTTGCCGCGAGCAGGGCACCCACGAAGATGACGGCGAATGCCAGGCCGCCGCGTACGGGACCGAAAAGCTGGCCGATCGTTTCGAGCAGATCCTCGGCCATGCCCGAGCGCTCGAGGATCAGCCCCATGAAGGTGAAGAATGGAATGGCCAGAAGGGTATCGTTCTCGATGATGCCGAACAGCCGGTTTGGCAGCGCCTGGAAGAATGACGGCTTGAACAGGCCGAGCTCGATCCCGACGATGCCGTAGAGCAGGCCGAGTGCTGCCAGCGAGAACGCGACCGGATAACCCAGCAGCAGAAACACCACCAGCGAGAAGAACATGATGGGCGCCATCTCGGCTTTCAGGAAGCTCGCGAAGACGCTGTCCGGAACAAAGATTGAGGCGAGGAGAATGACCGCGAGGCTTGCCAGGAACGCGTAGAAAATGCCGCGAATGACGACCATGACCGTGCTCTCAGTGTTCGGAGTTGCGCTGACGGGTATCGACGTAGACCCCGCGCATGATGCCGATCTGCTTGATCGCCTCCGAAATTCCCTGGAGCAGGAGCAGAGCGAACCCGATCACCGCGACGAGCTTGATCGGCCACCTGATCAGACCGCCGGCGTTGCTGGACAGTTCGTTGATGCGATAGGACTCGTAGAAGTACGGCCAGCCCTCGACCAGCATCACGATGCACAGCGGGATCAGGAAGAAAAGATGACCGAACAGGGCGATCCTGTTGTTGGCTCTGGGCGAGAGATGACTGGCGACGATGTCGATGCGGATGTGTTCCTGGCGGAGCAGGGCGTAGCCCGAGCACAGCAGGAAGATCACGCCGAACAGGTACCATTGCCACTCGAGCCAGGCATTGGAACTGGAGTTGAACAGCTTGCGGATGATGGCGTTGGTCGCGCTGATCAGCACGACGACGAGTACGAGCCAGTAAACCGTCCGCCCGACGATCTCGTTGAGGCGGTCGATCGCCGCGCTCAGCTTCAGAAGTCCGCCCACTGCCGCTTTCTCCCCAACCGCATTCACAGATTCTTGATTGCTGTCCCGATCAACCCGCGAAGGATCTGACATCCACACGCGGGTGACGAATGGCATTCATCTATCAGAAATTGAACGCGGCGAAACCATCCCTTGAACGATTTCGGCGAACTGCCGTCTAGGCCGTGGGCAACTCGGCCCAACCCTCCGCACCGAAGAATTCCAACGGTCGGAACGCGCGCTTGTAGGCCATTTTGCTCGAATCGGCGATCCAGTAGCCGAGATAGACATAAGGCAGCCCGCGCTTGGCCGCAGCGTCGGCCAGCCACAGGATCATGTGCGTGCCGAGGCCGCGTCGAGGATCCTGCGGGTCGAAGAAGCTGTAGACCGCCGAAACCCCTGTCGACAGCCAGTCGACCAGGCATGCCCCGACGAGGCGACCATCGGCGGAGTCTTCGCGGAACTCGATGATCGCGGTGTCGACCGGGCTTTCCTCGACCATGGCGCGATAGTCGTCGAAATCCATGTCGGCCATGTCGCCGTCGCGATGGCGCGCCAGCACGTAGCGTGAAAAAAGCGAGTATTGCTCGCCGGTCGCCAGCGGTTGCGTCTCGACGGCATGGACGTGTTCGTTCCGGCGCAAAATCCGGCGCTGGGCCCGGCTGGGCTCGAAATCCCGAACCCGGATGCGCACCGGCACGCAGGCTCGGCAACCGTCGCACAAAGGCTTGTAGACGAAGTGGTGCGAACGCCTGAAGCCGGCGTCGGTCAGCGTGTCGTGCTGGGAGAATGCATCCGGTCCGCTCAATTCGGTGACGAGTTTGGTCTCCAGCCGGTGCGGCAGATACGGACAGCGCATCGCCGGCGTGGTGCGGAAAAATCGCAGGGTCTGGATGTTTTGGCGGATGAACATGGGTCCGGGAGAGTGTAGCCCTCTCGCGCGCGAAGGAAAGCGGCCGTTCACTAGCCAAAGGTCGATAGAAGGCCGTGAGTTCAGGGCCGGCGACGGCTGCCGGTCATCCGACGCACGGGCACAAGGGCAAGCCGCACCAGCTTGGGCAGCAGCCAGACCAGCAGGGCGACAAAGGCTGCCAGCAGACACAGAAACGTGATGGGGTGGGTGATCGCCAGGATCAGGCCGCCGATCACCGCGGCGTCCTCGGTCAGCGAGGCTGCCACGTTGCTGAATGGTTCGGGCGAGGTGTTGATCAGCGCCCGCGAGCCGGTCTTGGCGATGTGGGTTCCGGCGGCCAGCGTTCCGCCCAGCAGGCCCGCGATCACCGCGACTTCGGAGCTGAGTCCACCAGCCGCGCCGTAGGCCAGCAGGGCGCCGGCCGGAACGCGCACGAAGGTTTGCAGCACGTCGTTGATGCTGTCGACATAGGGGATCTTGTCGGCAAGAAAATTGAGCGCGAACAGCAGCGCGGCCACGCCCAGGACCCACGGCGAGGCCAGGACCTGCAGGCTATGGGGCAGGCTGACGAGCCCCAGCCGCTCCGCCCCTCCCAGCACCAGCACGGCGGCGTAGGCGTTCAGGCCGCTCGCCCAGCCGGCGCCGAGGGCTACGGCAAGTGCGGCAAGGGACTCGGGGCTCACCGGTGCGGCCTCACAGGGCGCGCCGTGCCTTCAGCGCGGTCGCCAGCGTGCCATCATCCAGCCAGTCGAGTTCGCCGCCGACCGGGACGCCGTGGGCAAGGCGGGTCAGCGGCACATCCAGCTCGGCCAGACGCTCGGCGAGATAGTGTGCGGTGGTCTGACCGTCGACGGTGGCATTGGTGGCCATGATGACCTCGCGTATGCCGCCGGCGCCCACGCGCTTGACCAGCGTGGAGATATTGAGCTCCTCCGGGCCGATACCGTCGAGGGCCGACAGCGACCCACCCAGGACATGGTAGCGGCCGGGAAATATCTTGCCGCGCTCCATCGCCCAGAGATCGCCCACGTCCTCGACGACGCAGAGCAGGCCGGCGTCACGCCTCGGATCGGTGCAGATCGTGCACGGATCGATGGTGTCGAGATTGCCGCACGTCGAGCATGCCCGGATTGCCCGTGCCGCATCGGCGAGTGCCGCACTGAGCGGCTGCATCAGGGTTTCGCGCTTCTTGAGGAGCTGCAGTGCAACGCGGCGGGCGGAACGCGGACCGAGGCCGGGCAGCCGGCCCAGCAACTGGATCAGCCGTTCGATCTCCGGACCAATCATCGAACGTTTGTCATCTGGGCATGAGGGTTAGAGCTTGAAGCCGGGTGGCAGCGGCAGCCCGCCGGTGATCGACTTCATCTGCTCCTGGACCGTCTGCTCGACCTTCGTGCGGGCGTCGTTGGCGGCCGCCACGATCAGGTCCTCGACCACGCCCTTGTCGGCGGGGACGAACAGCGAGGGGTCGATGTCGACCCGGCGGGTCTCGTTCTTGCCATTGACCGTCACCTTGACCAGGCCGGCGCCAGACGTGCCGACAATCTCCAGCCGTTCCAGCGTCGTCTGCATCTCCTGCATCTTCTGTTGCATGGCCTGTGCCTGCTGCATCAGGCCGCCCAGATCCTTGAGTTTGTCGAACATCAGAACTCGCTTTCGGGAATGTCGTCGTCGGCGGGATAGTCCTCGGCAGGCGGCGGTTCGTCGATGGAAGGCGGGGCAAGGCCGGCCACCAGGGAAGTCTGCTCGCCCTTGCGACGAACCGCGTCGATCTTGGCGCCGGGGAATGTCTCCATGATCGCCTGCACCAGGGGATTGCCCTCGGCCTTGCTGCGCAGGTCGTCGGCCTTGGAGGCCTTCTGGCTCACCAGCGTCGGCTTGCCGGCGTCGTTGGAGACCGAGGCGATCCAGCGCCGCCCGGTCCATTTGCTGAGGGCCTCGCTCAGTCGTCCGGCGAGATCCGGCGGCGATTGCGGTTCGGGCCGGAATTCGATGAGACCGGGTTCGCATCGCACCTCATGCACATGATGCATCAGATGGTGAACCAGACGGGCTTCGCGGCGGGCCTCGAACAATGCCACGACCTCAGTGAAGGTCTTGGGCGATGGCAACGCCTCGGCGGGCTGTGCCACGGCTGCGACGGGCTGTGTCGCCAGCCGCGCCGCCGGGCCACCGCCGTTGCCGCCGCCACCACGCGGTGGCGACGGCGAGGCCGTGCCCGAGGTGCCGGTCGAGGTGCCGGTCGGGGCGCCGGTCGGGGCGCCGCCGTTCTGCAGCGACTTGATCGCGTCGGACGGCGACGGCAGATCGGCCAGGAAGCAGAGGCGGATCAGGGCCATCTCGGCGGCACGCAGCGGCGAAGGCGCGCTCAGTGTCTCCTGCAGGCCCTTCATCAGCAGCGTCCAGGCCCGCGTCAGCGAGGCCATGGAAAGCTTTGTGGCCATCGCCAGGCCCTGCGCCCGCTCGCTGTCGGCCGAGCCCGCCGCCGCCTCGGGTGCCACTTTGAGGCGCGTCACCCAATGCGTGAGTTCCAGCAGGTCCTGCAGGATGACCACGGGATCGGCGCCGGAATCGTGCATCTCGCCCAGCGACGCCACCACGGCGGCGGCGTCGCCGCGCATCGTCTTTTCGAACAGCTCGAGCACGCGGCTGCGATCGGCGAGGCCCAGCATGTCGCGGACCTGGGCGGCATCGACCACGCCGCCGCCGTGGGCGATCGCCTGGTCGAGCATGGAGAGCCCGTCGCGCACCGAGCCGTCGGCGGCGCGCGCCAGCAGCGCCAGCGCCTCGGGCGAGATCTCGACCTTTTCGGCCGTGGCGATACTGGAGAAGTGCTCGACCAGAACGTCGTGCGGCACACGCTTGAGGTCGAAGCGCTGGCAGCGGCTCAGCACCGTCACCGGCACCTTGCGGATCTCGGTGGTGGCGAACAGGAATTTCACATGCGGCGGCGGCTCTTCAAGCGTCTTCAGCAAGGCGTTGAAGGCCTTCTCCGACAGCATGTGCACTTCGTCGATGATGTAGACCTTGTAGCGGGCCGAGACGGGGCGGTAGCGCACGCCTTCGATCAGTTCGCGCACGTCGTCGATGCCGGTGCGCGAGGCCGCGTCCATCTCGATGACATCGACGTGGCGGTCCTCGGTGATGGCCCTGCAGTTGTCGCAGACGCCGCACGGATCGACCGTCGGGCCGCCCTTGCCGTCGGCGCCGACGCAGTTGAGTGCCCGGGCGATGATGCGGGCGGTCGTGGTCTTGCCGACGCCGCGCACGCCCGTGAGCATGAAGGCGTGGGCGATGCGGCCGGTGGCGATGGCGTTGCGCAGGGTGCGCACCATTGCTTCCTGGCCGACCAGGGTGGTGAAATCGGTGGGTCGGTATTTACGGGCAAGGACGCGGTAGGGAAGCGCGGTCTCGCCAGCCGTGTCGCCAGTTGTCTTATCGCCAGTACCTTTGGTGGCTTGCGCCATGGCGATCACCCGCTCAAACGCCGTGGCCCCTTGAGCCCGGCGGTCGTCGCGCCCGGGCGGCCGGCCCCCCGCGACGGCGTGCGCGGAGAGACGGGTGAGAGACCGGCATGACCCGAAGCGAATTCGTTACGGCTGCTTCCTTCCGGATCTGACCGGGTTGGCGACTGCTCCGCCCACACCGGCCCCTCAAGGGGGTTATATCAGGAGTCGGACCACCCCGCGCAAGAGATGAAAAGGGGGTCAATTCAGGACGCCGCTCTAGCCTGGTTGCGTGTCCACGAACTGCAGCGGAAGCTCGATTCCATGGCGATAACAATGGGG
>CALFRN010000401.1 GCA_937919085.1 uncultured Reyranella sp. | reverse complement strand
GAAGCCGGCCTCGCGCAGCACCTCGTCGTTGTGCTGGCCGACGGCGGGCGGCGGGCCGGCGGTGCGCGGGGTCGCGAAGCCCAGGCGGATGGGGGTGTTCACGGTGCGGGGGATGTCGGGATTGGTGGTGGCGGCGAAGATGCCGGCATGTTCCGCCTGCTCGTCGTCGATCACATCGGCCAGGCGGCCGATCACGCCGAACGGGATGCCGGTGCCGGCCAGCAGGCGTTCCCACTCCGCGTAGGGGCGGGCGGCGAAGACGGGCTTCAGGATGGCGAAGAGTTCCATTGCATGCTGGCGGCGCTCGGGACGCCCGGCGAAGCGCTCGTCGACCAGCAGTTCGGGCCGGTCGATGACGGCGCAGAATTTCTCCCACAGCCGGTCGTCGCGCACCATCAGGAGCTGCAGCCAGCGATCGTCGCTGGTGCGGTAGAGATTGGTGAGCGCATTGCCGGGCTTGTCGGGGCCGCGGCGCGGCGGCAGCCTGGCGCCGATCAGCGCGCCCGCCGCCGACGTGCCGTTGGCCCACACGCCGTTGGCATAGAGCGAGGTGCCGACCCAGCCGCCTTTGCCGGTCTGGTCGCGGCGGCGCAGGCCCATCAGGATGGCGGCCACGAGCGTCATCGCCGTCGCGCGGTCGCCCTGCGCCGGCAGCGAGACGCCGGGCGGGCCGCCTTCGTAGCGCGCCGCATCGAGGATGCCGGAGCGGCCGAAATAGGCGGTGATGTCGAAGCCCGGCCGGTCGCGGTCGGGGCCGGTCTCGCCGTAGCCGGTGAGCGAGCAGTAGATAAGGCGCGGGTTGATCGGCTCGATGTCCTCCCAGCGCAGCCGCAGGCGTTCGCGCGCCGGCGGCGGGAAATTCACGATCATCACGTCGGCGCGCTTCAGCAGGCGTTCGAGGATGGTGCGGGCGCCGTCGGTCTTGAGGTCGAGGGCCAGCGAGCGTTTCAGGCGACCGTCGAGCTGCCACGGGAAATTGTGCTCGCTGGGCGGATAGCTCGCGTTCCTGTAACTGTTGCGGTGCGGGTCGCCGTCGCCGGGCGGTTCGATCTTGATCACGTCGGCGCCGTAGTCGGCCAGCGCCGCCGCGGCGGCGGGGGCCGCGATGAACGAGCTGATGTCGAGCACGACCAGGCCGGCGAGCGGCAGCGGCTCGTCACTCATTTTACGGCGCCGCTGGCGCGGAGGCCGGCGATCTCTCCCGTTGAGAGGCCGGCTTCGCCCAGGATTTCGTCGCTGTGCTGCCCGAGTTCCGGTGCGGCATGGGCGAGGCGCTGGCTGGCGAAGCCGAGGCGAACCGGATCGGCCAGCGTGCGCGGCATTCCGGGGATCGCGGTGTCGACCACGGCGCCGCAGGCCACCGCCTGCTGGTCGTCGGGCACGTCCTGCGGCCGGCTGATGACGCCGAAGGTGACGCTGTGGGCCGCCAGCGCCTGGCGCCAGTGCTCGTAGGGTTTCGTGGCGAAGGCGTCGCTCAGGAGGCCGGCCAGTTCGGGGGCGTTTTGGCGCCGCTCGGGCTCCGACGCGAAGCGCGGATCGTCGATCAGCGCTTCCAGCCCCATCGCCCGGCAGAGCGGCGCCCACAGCTTGTCGGCGCGCACGATGGTGAGCTGCAGCCAGCGATCGTCGGCGGTGCGGTAGATGTTGCCCAGGGCCGAGCGCGGCCGGTCCGGTGGCGGCCGGTGCGGCAGGAAGGCGCCGACGAGCGCTGCCTGGGCAATCACGCCACACGACCACAGGCCGTTGCCGAGCAGCGACGTGCCGACCCACGAGCCTTCGCCTGTTTTGGTGCGATGCATCAGCGCCATCAGGATGGCCGACACCAGGGTCATCGCGGTGGCGCGGTCGCCCTGCGCCGGGCCGGGCACGCCCGGCGGTCCGCCCTCGTAGCGCTGGGCATCCAGAAGGCCCGAGCGGGCGAAGTAGGCGGTGGCGTCGAAGCCCGGCCGGTCGCGGTCGGGGCCGCTCTCGCCGTAGCCGGTCAGCGAGGCGTAGATCAGCCGGGGGTTGACCGATTTGACGTCGTCGTAGGCGAGGCGGAGCTTGTCGCGCACCGGCGGCGGGAAGTTGCAGATCAGGATGTCGGATTTTGCGATCAGCCGGTCGAGGGCGGCGCGCGCCGCGGCCTGCTTGAGGTCGAGGACGATGGAGCGCTTGTTGCGCGAATCCATCTGCCAGGGATAGTTGACCTCGCTTTTCGGGTAGTTCGACGAATCGTGCATGATCCGGCGGTTGGGATCGCCCTCCGGCCCCTCGACCTTGATCACATCGGCGCCCCAGTCGCCCAGCACGACCGCCGCCGCGGGGGCGGCGATGAACGAGCTGATATCCAGAACGCGCAATCCCGCCAGCGGCAGGTCAGACTCGGCCATTTCCAATCCTCGATGAATCTTCCGGCCGATATGGGCGCGGGGCTCTGGCTTCCGTCAAGGCCAGCGGATAGCGTGGTTTCGGCACGCGGCGTGCATGGCAAGTCGACAGCGGGGAAGTCATCGTGGCGAAGAAGCGCAAACCAAATATCCTGATCGTCCTGATCGACGACCTCCGGTTCGACGAACTCGGCATCTGCGGCCATCCCTACATGAAGACGCCGCATATCGACCGGATCGGCCACGAGGGCGCGATGTTCACCTCGGCGTTTCACACCACGCCGTTGTGCTCGCCCAACCGGGCCTCGATCCTCACCGGCCAGTATGCCAGCCGGCACGGCATCATCGACAACGTGGCGCGCGACGCGCACAGCCATCGCCTGTCGAACTATCACGTCATCCTGCAGCGCCTGGGCTACGAGACCGCCCATGTCGGCAAGTGGCACATGGGCAACTCGGGCGGCCCGCGGCCGGGCTACGACAAATGGGTGAGCTTCCCCGGCCATGGCTCGATCATCGACCCGATCCTCAACATCGACGGCGACGAGAAGAAGCACACGGGCTACATCACCGACCTGTTGAACGGCCATGCCGTCGATTTCCTGCGCCAGAAGCGCGACAAGCCGTTCGCGCTGTTCTTCGCGCACAAGGCGGTGCATCCCGACGCCTACCAGGCGCCGGACGGCACCATCGACTTCACCGACGGCGGCTACCGTCCCGCGCCGCGCCATGCCGACCTTTACAAGGGCGCGCATTTCCCGCGCCGGCCCAATGTCCTGCCGGCGGCCAAGGTGGTGAAGGACAAGCCGGCGTGGACGGAAGCGCTGTCGCTGCGCACCAACGAGGCGTCGCGCAAGCTGCTGGACGGCATCCTGGCCGGCACCGACGAGGAGATCCGGTTGCGCGCGGCGATGATGGCGTCGGTCGACGAGGGCATGGGCGATGTCTTCAAGGCGCTCGAGGACAGCGGCGAACTCGACAACACCTTCATCCTGTTCCTCGGCGACAACGGCTACTTCTTCGGCGAGCACGGCCTCGGGCCGGAGCGCCGCTTCGCCTATGAGGAAGGCATCAAGTCGCCGTTCCTGATCCGCTATCCCGCCTGGTTCAAGCCGGGCACGGTGAACGACGAACTTGTGGCGGCGCTCGACATCGCGCCGACGGTGATCGACCTGGCGGGCGGCAAGGCCGCGGACCGCGAGACCATGCAGGGGCTGTCGCTGCGGCCGCTTGCCAAAGCCAGCAAGCCGCTCGCCAAAGGCGGGAAACTGAAGGGCTGGCGCAAATCCCTGATGTGCGAATATTTCAGCGAGAACGCCATGCCGTGGCTGATCGGCATGAGCTACAAGGCGATCCGCACCAGGCGCTACAAGTACATCCACTGGACGCAGAAGTCGCTCGATGGCGTGGCATGCGACGAGCTCTACGATCTCAAGAAAGATCCCTACGAAATGCACAATCTGATGGGCAAGCGCCCGCCGCGCAGCCTGGTCGCGCGCCTGCGCAAGCAACTGGCGACACTGGTCGCAAAATCCGTGGGACTTTGAGGGAAAGGGACAGCATGTCGATTACGAGAAGAACCCTGGTGGCGGGTGCGATCGCCATCGCGGCGACGCCTGCGGTGGCAGACACCTGGCCGGCCAAGCCGATCCGCATGATCGTGCCGCTGGCGCCCGGTGCCACGGCCGACATCGTCGCCCGCCTTTTCGCCGAGGAGCTGGGCAAGTCTCTGGGCCAGACCGTCGTGGTCGACAACAAGACCGGCGCCGGCGGCACCATCGCCACCGCCGAGGCGGCGCGCGCGCCGGCCGACGGCTACACGATGGTGCTGGTCTCGCAGGGAACCATGGTCTTCAACATGGGCCTCTACAAGACGCCGGGATACGACTCGCTGAAGGACCTGATGCCGGTCGCGGTGAGCGGCGGCGTCTCCAACGTCCTGATCGTCCATCCCGACAATCCGGCCAAGACCGTCGAAGATGTGCTGGCGCAGGCGCGCGCCAAGCCGGGGGAGCTGACCTATTCGTCGGGCGGGGTCGGCACCAGCCATCACATGTCGGGCGTGCTGCTCGAGCTGCGCACCGGCGTGAAGCTGCAGCACGTTCCCTATCGCGCCACGCCCGCCGGGATCATGGGCGTGGTGAACGGCGAGGTGGTGATGGGCATGTTCAACACGCCGACCGTGATCGGCCAGATCAAGGGCGGCAAGCTGAAGGCCATCGCGGTGACCAGCGAGAAGCGGTCCGACCTGCTGCCCGACGTGCCGACGATGATGGAATCGGGGGTCAAGGATTACGTGGTGAACACCTGGATGGGCTTCGCGGTTCCGGCCAAGGTGCCCGACGCGGTCACGGCCAGGCTCAATGCGGAAATCAATCGCATCGGCCAGTTGCCCCATGTGCGTGAGAAGATGCTGGCCCAGGGCATCGAAATGCTTCCGCCGGGCTCGCCGGCGGCGGGCCAGAAGCTGGTTCGCGACGACCTTGAACTCTGGATTCCCATCATCAAGGCATCGGGCGCGTCGGCGGGGTAAGCCGCCGACATCGCCCGGCTTTGTTGCAATGGCGCGGCGGTGCGCGTATCTCCCTCTGTCCGTTGATCAGAGGAGCGCGCGCACCTAGCGCCACACCGCCATGGGCTACAGAGTCGCCGTCGTCGGCGCGACCGGTAACGTCGGTCGCGAAATGCTGCAGATCCTGGCCGAGAGAAATTTCCCGGCCGATGACGTTGTCGCGTTGGCTTCCGCGCGCTCGGTCGGCAGGCAGGCGTCGTTTGGCGACAAATCGACCCTGAAGGTCCAGGACCTCGCGAAGTTCGACTTCAAGGGCATCGATATCGTGTTGAGCTCGCCCGGTTCAAAAGTGTCGGCCGAGCACAGCCCGCGCGCCGCCAAGGCCGGCGCCATCGTGATCGACAATACGTCGTACTGGCGCATGGACCCTGACGTGCCGCTGGTCGTGCCGGAGGTCAACGCCGGGGCGATCGCCGGCTACAAGGGCCGCGGCATCATCGCCAACCCCAACTGCTCGACCATCCAGATGGTGGTGGCGCTGAAGCCGATCCACGAGGCCGCCGGCATCAAGCGCGTCGTCGTGTCGACCTACCAGTCGACCTCGGGCGCCGGCAAGGAGGGCATGGACGAGCTCCTGAGCCAGACCAAGAGCTTCTTCGTGAACCAGACCATCGATGCCAGGAAATTCACCAAGAGCATCGCCTTCAACGTCATTCCCCACATCGACGACTTCATGGATGACGGCTCGACCAAGGAAGAGTGGAAGATGGTGGTCGAGACCAAGAAGATCCTGGATCCCAGGATCAAGGTGCATGCCACCTGCGTGCGCGTGCCGACCTTCGTCGGCCATGCCGAGGCGATCAACCTCGAACTCGACCGGCCGCTCGACGAGATCGAGGCGCGTCGCGTGCTGGCCGCCGCGCCGGGCATCCTGGTGGTCGACCGGCGCGAGAACGGCGGCTATGTGACGCCACAGGAAGTGACCGGCCAGGACGGCGTATTCGTCAGCCGTGTTCGCAGCGATCCGACGATCGAGAACGGGCTCGCGATGTGGGTGGTGAGTGACAATCTCCGCAAGGGAGCGGCCCTCAATGCCATCCAGATCGCCGAGGAACTGATCAAGGGCTACATCTAGCCGGAGCCAACGAACTCTCCGGGCAATGGAAGCGCGGCGCCGGCCTTGAGGCGGTGCCGTTTCCGCATCGAAATGGGCGCGAGATAAGCATTATAGGCCAGATGCTTGTTGTTGGTGATTGATGTAGCATTTCAATACGCCCGTTCGAGCTCATGACGTGACCAACACGCCGACCATTCATCCAACGAAGCCGGAATCATCGGCCTCAACGATGCCGACACCGCTGTTCGGCAACGAGGCCGACAGCTTCGCCCAGCAGTTGCGGCTGGCGGCGCAGGCGCATCGCGCGGGCCGTCTCGACGAAGCGATCTCGTCGTATCTGCGACTGCTCGCGGTGCGGCCCTATCACGCCGAGCTGCACAACAACCTCGGCGTGGCCCTCCGGTTGGCCGGCAAGCTGGAGGCGTCGGTCTCGCATCATCGCCTGTCGCTGGCCGCAGAGCCCGACAATCCGGCGCTGCATTCCAATCTCGGCAATGCGCTGCGCGCCGCCAACCGGCTCGAAGAAGCGGTGAGACACCACTTCCATTCGATCACCATCAATCGCGATTATGGCGAGGGGTTTTTCAATCTGGCGCTTTGCCTGCGCGATCTCGGACGCCTCGACGAGGCCGTCGGCTGCTTCGGGCGGGCGCTGGCGCTCAATCCCGACAACCGGCGGGCACGCGTCGAACTTGCGATTGCCCTGTTGATGCGCGGCGAACTTGAGGTCGGCTTCGCCACCTACGAGGCGCGCAAGCGCCTTCCTGAAACGCCGTCGCCCGACTTCCGCCAACCGGCATGGAACGGCGGGCCGATCCGCGGCCAGAAGATCCTGCTCTATCCCGAACAGGGCCTGGTCGACGTGCTGCTGTTCGTGCGCTTCGCGCGCGAGCTGAAGCGCCGCGGCGCTGCGGTCATCGTGCTCTGCCAGGCGCTTCTGAAGGAGCTGCTGGGCAATTTGGACTATGTCGACGGCGTCGTCGCCGAAGGCGAGCCGTTGCCGGAATTCGACGTGCACGCCTCAATGGTGTCGCTACCGCATCTTTGCCGCATCGACTTCGATGCCCATGTCGGCGCGCCACCGTATCTTCGCGCGCCGGCCGACAGCCGGATCAAGCTTGGCCGGCTCGACAGGGCGAAGCTGCGCATCGGCATCTACTGGGCCGCCATGCCGGGCCAGCCGCTCGACCGGCAGCGGTCCGCACCGTTCGCGCATTTCCTCGCATTGGCGGGCGATCCGGAGTTGCTGGTGTTCAGCCTGCAGGGCGGCATGCACCAGAAGGACATCCAGCAGTTCGGTGCGGACGGGCTGGTCCACGATGTCGGCCGTGGCATTTTCGACTTTGCCGAAGCGGCAACCGCGTTGTCCCAGCTCGATCTGCTGATCTCGATCGACGCACCCATCGCCCATCTCGCGGCGGCAATGGGCACCAGGACCTGGGTACTGCTTCCCTCGGTTGCCGACTGGCGCTGGCGGCTCGGGGGGGCGCATGCGCCGTGGTATCCCTCGGCGCGGATGTTCACCCAGCCCGGACCCGGCGAGTGGGACGCCGTATTCGCCGCGGTGCGGGTCGAACTCGGTCTGCTCAAGCAACAGGCACAGGCGGCTGCTTGCTGAACGGACTTTGGCAAGTGCCGCCATGGCGCCGCGCCTGGAAATGCCGCAGGTCTTCGGCAGTGTCGATGTCATCCAGGATATCGGCCAGACCTACCGAGCCCGGCGCTGCAAGATTGGCGCGCGTGTCGGCCAACGCGTGTGCGGTTGACCAGCGTACGCCGGCAAACAGGCTGCGTGGCATTGGCTTCGTACGTCGCGCTCCGATCAGCCAGAAACCACCGTCGTGCGCCGGGCCGAACACGAGATCATGCCGGCCGAGGAGGCGGAACGCGGTGGCGATATGCGACGGCCGCATCGCGGGAATGTCGCTCCCGACAAGAACGACCGGACCGGGGGGAAGCGTCAGGAAAGGCACCAGCATGCGTCGTCCGAGGTCGCCGCGCCCTTGCGGCCGTACGCGCTCCGACGGCACCCTGCCGCGCCAGGCGGGATGGCGGGTCTCGTTGTCCGGCGTGACGAACAGCCAGACGGTCCATCGCGGATCGCGCGTCATCCGGCCGATCTGGCGCGAAAGAGTCGCGCGATAGAAGTGAGTCGCAGCCGGCGTGCCGATGTCGCGCGCCAGGCGTTTCTTGACCCGTCCGAACTGGGGCGCGCGGGCGAAGATCACGAGGTGACGCATCATCGGTCGTACAGCCGCGTAACGACCCCGGTCGGCATGCCGGCAAGAAAGAGCGTGAGGCAGGAAAGATTGCGTATCGGTCGCCACAACCAGCCATCGCGCTCGTAACGCAGTGCCGACGTGATGGCGTCGGCCTCGAGGGGCACAAGATTCCGCCGGCCGATGCGACGTGCGAGGTCGACATCCTCCATCAACGGCAGGGGCCGAAAACCTCCAAGGCGGTCATAAAGCGAGCGCGCGATCAGCAATCCCTGATCGCCGTACGGCAGGCCCAGAAACCTGCATCGCCACGCGACGAGCCGCTCGACCCGGCGGGCTCGCGGATCGTGGGAATCGAAACGCAGGCGGAAATAGCCTGCTTCCCGGGAACCAGCCGGGGACGACATGAACGCCCGCGCCGCTTCGTGCCAGCCAGCGCCGGGCACAGAGTCGGCATGCAGGAATAGAAGCCACGGCGCGCTTCCTGCCGCGGCTCCCTTGGCGAGCTGTCCACCTCGCCCCGACGGAGCGGTCACGACGGTCGCTCCGTTTCGTCGGGCGATAGCGACGGTGTCGTCGTGCGAGCCACCGTCGCATACCGTGATCGTGGCGGCGTCTCCGACGGCGGCGAGTGTACGCGCCAGAGAGGGTGCCGCATTGAGCGTCGGCACCACCACATCGAGCGACAGGGTCACTGGCTGCAGGCAGCACCACCCAGGACGCAGAACTTGGCACAGTGCGGGTGGTTGAGACGGACGTCGGTGCTGGCTTGGACCAGCGTTTCGCCCAGTTCGAACTGCGGATCGTAAGGCAGCAGCGTGCAGGCGACGACGGCGGGGCGTTCCGCCCCTTTGCGCTTGATCACCATGCGCGCCGACGCGCACATCACGCTGTCGGGCGACTTCTGCAGAATACCCCAACAGGCGGTGGTGATTTCCGGAACGTCAGCCAAGGGGTCCATTTCGGGGAATAGAACCAGGACGCCCGGATCTTGCGCGTCTATGGCAATGCCGAGACTCGCGAACAAGCGGGCATAGCCCGTCCGCACTGTCTCCTCCGACTCGGCCGAGAAGCGGCGACCGGCGACGTGAACGTCGAAGCCGTTCGACGCCAGCCACACCAGCCCGTCGATCGTCGGCTTCCAGCTTCGCGATCCGCGCTCGGCTTCATGCAGCGCCGGACCATAGTGGTCGACCGACACGCGGATCGTGAGATTGCCGCCATGGCGCCCATGAAGGTCGAGCAGCGCACGCTTCATCTTGTGCATCGGCTTCATGGCATTGGTCAGCACGATCGCCTTGAAGCCACGCGATAGCGCATCGTCCAGCATCGCCGGCAATCCGGGATTCATGAAGGGCTCTCCGCCGGTGAAGCCGATCAGCTTCGTGCCGAGCCGGTCACGCTCGATCTCGTCGAGATAGGGGGAGACTTCGGCTGGCGTCAGATAGACCAGCCGATCGTTGCGCGGCGAGGATTCGATGTAGCAATTGCGGCAGGTAAGATTGCACAGCGTGCCGGTATTGAACCAAAGCGTCGCGAGCGACCCGAGGGCGACACTCGCCCGCGGCTCGCCCTTTGCAGTGATGGCGGGATCCCTGAATTTCCCTGGATCGAGCTGGGTCGTCGGCGCCAACGCGGTAAGCGACATGACTTGGTCCTTGAATATGCATGCGGCCGGCACGGTCGCACGCTCGGCCATGCTGGCGGATTTCGTCCGGTTCCGCGACGGAAACCTGCTTACGATCACGTCAACTCGACCAAACGTGAAACCTCCGATACGGTCCGTGGCATGACGAAAGGGACTGCAATGCTCGATGACAAGGTGCTCGACAGGATTTTCCGTGAAGCGCGGACCCACAACGGCTGGCTGCCGAAGCCCGTCACCGACGATCAGTTGCGCGCGATCCACGCGCTCATGAAGTGGGGTCCGACGTCGGCCAACTCCCAGCCGGCACGGATCGTCTTCGTGCGCACCCAGGAAGGCAGGGAAAAGCTCCGGCCGGCGCTGAGTTCCGGCAATACCGAGAAGACGATGTCGGCGCCGGTCACGGCGATCGTCGCCTACGACACCCAGTTCTATGAACATCTGCCGAAGAGTTTTCCACACGACCAGACCGCGATCACCTGGTTCAAGGGCGAGGGCAAGGAAGCGGTCTCGGCGGCGACGGCATTCCGCAACGGCACACTGCAGGGCGCCTACCTGATCATTGCCGCCCGTGCACTCGGATTCGATTGTGGCGCGATGAGCGGCTTCAACAACGCCGTGGTCGACGAGGCTTTCTTTCCCGACGGCCGGTTCAAGTCCAATTTCCTGTGCAACATCGGTTACGGCGACGTCTCGAAAATCTTCGTCCGCAGCCCCCGCATGACTTTCGACGAAGCCTGTACGCTCGCCTGAGCTAGATCCCGATCATCCGGGCGATATCTTTCCACGGCAGCGGCGCCAGCGAGATCAAGGCCGCCAGCCCGAACCCCATGATGATGGCGCCCGCGCAGCGGTTCAGCCACAGCAAGCCGGCGCCGGTAAAGCGTGCGCGCAAGGCGACGGCGACGGCACAGAGGATCGTCCACCATGCCAGCGCTCCGCAAAACACTGCCGCCACCAGAAGTGCCGCGTCGGGCAGGCTGGTGCCGACAGCGGCGAGGTTGCGTCCGGCAAAGGCCGCGCCGAAAGCCATCACGGTCAGCGGGTTGAACACGGTGATGAAGAAGGCCGAACTGGCATAGTGAAAATGCGTCGCCACCTGGTGTTCAAGATCGTCGGCCACCGGATCGCCGACGGTGCGCGGGCGGTGGCGCATCGTTGTCCAGCCCATGATCGTCAGAACGACACCGCCGACGCCGAGCAGCCAGGCTTCCCGCCGGGCGACGAAATCTTCGACGAAGGAAAGGCCGAAGGCCGCCACGGCGCCGAACACCGCGTCACCCAATGCAGCCCCGATGCCGGTCATGTAACCTGCCACCGCGCCGACCGTGATGGACCGGCGGATGCAGAGTGCTGCCGCCGGTCCGACCGGCACCGCGATCATGAAACCGATGGCTGCGCCCTCGATCGCGATCGCGATGGGGTTGAAGGCGAAACCTGGGACGTTCATCGCTTCACGACAGTTTCTCGGCCGTGAAGCGGCGCAGCGGCGTCACCAGCCGGTCCTGCGCGGCCACCAGTTGCAGCTCGCGCTCGCCGAGTTCGCGCGTGGTCTCCAGCACGGCAAAGATCGAAGAGGCCGCCTTGCCCAGCGCGTCGGCGATGT
>CALFRN010000400.1 GCA_937919085.1 uncultured Reyranella sp. | reverse complement strand
TTCTGCGGCTCGGTTTTCTGCGGCTCGGCATTCTGCGACAGGGGTTTCTCGGCTGCGCCACTGTCTTGCGCGGCAGGACGCGGCGGCAGTTTCAGCCCTGGTGCCGTGCGTGGATCGAAGGCGGCGACGGCGGCCATCGGCGCGGCTGGCGCAGGTTTGCCTGCCGCGGGATCCACAAAACTGCCCCTGCTGCTTGTCCAGACGACAAAACCGGCCAGGCCAAGCAATGCCAATACGACGGCATAGGCCACGAGGAGCCCGGCGGACCTCCGCCTGACCGGACGGGTCCTGCCTTCCGTCTTGCCGGAAGCCGTCGCCATGAAGCAGCTGTCCCTTTCGCCATCAATTGACGGGGCCGACGCTAGCGGGCGGCGCGTCAGGCTTCAACGGCCCGGCCGGCTGCCAGAGTGGCCAGCAGCCGAACGTCGGCCATCTCCTCCAGCCGGTCGGCGGTCTCGATCAGCCGTGTTTCCGCATTCGCCGCCAGCGGCTGCGCGCTGAAGGCGAGACAGCGGCGGAACTTTTCCAGATGCTGGTCGCGCGTGAGCGGCCGCGACGGATGCGCAAGCATGGTCTCGCATCGCCAATGAAGCGCGCGTCCGTCCCTGAGATGCACCACCACGGTTTGCGGCGCCAGCGCGTTGGGGTCGGTCGTGCCGTCATCGCGCGTTTCGACGCGCGATGCCAGGTCGTGCGTTGCTGGATCGGCCAATACGGCGCCACGGAAATCCGCCAGATCGAGCGCGCCGTTCTGCAGAGTCCGCGCGACGGCATAGGCCATACAAAGGCGCGCATAGCTCGCGCCGGCGTCGAGCCTGGGTGACCGGCCGACCAGGCGCACGATAAGCGGCGGCGCCATGACCTCGACGCGGGCGACTTCGGCGGCGACGAAGCCGTGCTCGGCCTGCAGCGCCCGCACGCCCTCGACGCCGCCATGGGTCGCACGTCCGGCGGGAAAGGGCTTGTGGCTGAAGTCGGCGAGACGCCAGTCGCTGCCAAGCGCGGCCAGCACCGGTTCGAGTTCGTGCGCGCCCTCGAACAGCGCGAGATAACCATAGGGGCCCTCGAACACCTCTCGCGCCGCGGCAAAGCCCAGCGTCGCCATCTCGCAGGACTGCAGCGCGGCGCGGGCGTTGAAGGCGATCTGGACCGGCAGGATCGGGCTGCCCTCGGTATGCGCCTGCATGGTGCCGCTGGTCTGGGCGAGTTGCCAGGCGAAGGCAGCCTCCAGCGCCGGCCGGTCGAGGCCGAGCAGACGGCCGGCCGCCGCCACCGCGCCGAAACCGCCGGCGGTGCCGGGGCGGAAGAAGCGAAAGCCGGTGCGCGATGCAAGCCCGAGGCCCGCAGCGACATCGACCCCGACGGCGAGGGCTGCAATCAGCTCGGCGCCGCTGGCACCACCACGCAGCTCGGCCGCCGCCAGCGCCGCCGGCAGGACGGCGGCCATGGCATGCACGACGGCAGCTTCGTGCAGGCAATCGTATTCCTGATTGTGCATCTGCCAGGCGTTCATAAAGGCAGCCGCCGGCGCCGCGAGACGGGCGCTGCGGCCCCACACGGCGACGGCGGGGCTACCCCAACCCGACGCCACGCCGAGCAGTCCCTCGCCGCCCTCCACCGAAGAGCCGGCAATGCCGACCCCGAGACTGTCGAGCACGAATACCCGGGCGGCCTGCACGACAGCGGGCGGCAGGTCGGCGAAGCGGGTGCCGAGTATGTGGTCGGCGAAGCGGGTGGCGGCGCTCATCTTCTCCATTCCTCCAGCGGTCACGGCCCAGGAAAATGCCCAAAATCACACGCAATCAAAGCCCCTGACGGGCATCGGGGCAGGGCAGCCGATTTCACCAGACCACCGAGGAAACAATGTCGCAGTCCAACCGCAATAAAAACTTTGCGGTCAAAGTGCAGTAATAGTAATCCTTCACCCGTGGGAAGGGAACCGATCCTGCCGGAGCCGCGTGGGGCGCGTCCAGCGGGCACGGTTCCATCGTTTGTCTGGACAAATCGATGGAGCATGGGATGAAGTCACTGATCTTGTTGGCGCTTGGAACCGTTCTGGCCGGCCCTGCCATAGCCCAGCAGGCACCACCGGCCAAAACAACCTGCGTATCGCAGTATCTCGATGCACCGGAGCGCACACCGGCCGGCCTGCTTGCCGGCGGTTACGACATCAAGGCCGCCGTGCCAGGCGGACTCTGGATCCAGAAGGACCGCGAAATCTTCTACTGCAACACCGGCCGCATCGAGCCCAACCGCTCGCTGTGCTGGCAATTGCGCGAGCCCGGCCCCGGCGGGATCTGCTGATCGGGCGCTGCCCGCCTCGCAATGCGTGGCAAAGCCGGGCATGGTAACGGCCAATAATCGGAGGAAGCCATGCCCGACAGCCACGCGCCCGCCGCGACCACCAGCATCGTCAATCACCTCGGCCCCGACTCGTTCGAAAAAGACGGATTGCGGCCGTTTTTCGAATACCGGCCGCTCGGCCTTAAGGAACTGACCGGCGGCAAGGTCGGCGCGCATGTGATCCGCGCCAAGCCCGGCAAGCACGCCGACGCGCCGCGCCATACCCATACGCTTTCCTTCCAGTTCGTCTATGTGCTGAAAGGCTGGGCGATCTTCGAATACGAAGGCTACGGCGAGCACAAGCTCGTCGCCGGCTCGACCGTCTACCAGCCGCCCGGAATCAAGCACAAGGAGATCGATCACTCGGAGGATTTCGAGGTGCTCGAGATCACCATGCCGGCGGATTTCAAGACGACGGAAGTGGCCTAGCGACCGCCTCATGCGAATTGCATTGCCGTTCCTGCTCGCCTTGCTCCTGCTGCCCGCCGCTGCATCGGCCGCCGACCCGATCCCGACGCCAAAGCCGGTGTTCTTCGCATCGGGCTCCAGTCGCGGAACCGTCGGCGGACACCTGCAGCGCGGCGAGCACGATCTTTATTCTCTAAAGGCCTTCGCCGACCAGGTCATGACGGTCAACGTCACGGCGCCGGACGACAATATCGCCTTCGAGATCTACGAGCCTGGCACCACGATTAGCCGCGATGCCAACGGTGATCTGGTCTTCAGCGGCAAATCCCTGCACGCCCCCGCCGAAGGCGAGGACACCACGCGTTTCAAGGGCCGCCTGCCCAGCCGCGGCACTTACGTCATCGCCATCGCCAGTACGCGCGGCGGCGCCCGCTACAGCATGGACATCAGACTCGACTAGGGGGAGGCGGCGACGCGGCACACGGGCTATAATCGCGCCATGAAAACTCTGCTTGCCCCGTTGGCTCCACTCGCCCTGTTCACCCTTCTCGTCCTGTCGCCCATCGCGGCGGCCGCCGCCGACCCGCCCGCGCCATTGCCGGCGATCGCCACCCTGGTGGTGCCACCGGGGCCTACAGGCGCCACCGTCTCGGGTCGGGTCGCTCCTCCCCAACGCGACCTCTATTATGTGGAAGGCACGTACGGCCAGACCATGACGGTAAGCGTCGCTGCCGCCGGCAATTCCGCAGTGTTCGAGGTCTATCACCCCGACACCACTGTCGTCCGCGGCGCCAATGGACTGCCTGTGATCTCCGGGCGGACGCTGGCCGATGCCGGGGCCGCCGACAACGCCAGCGCCTGGATCGGCGCGCTGCCGGGCCGCGGCCTCTATCTGATCGCGGTCGCCAGCCGCGGTGGCGCCGCCAGCTACACGCTGACGGTCATGTTGCAGTAGCCGCGCGCACCATCAGGGGGCATCGTCTGCTGAACCTGAGCTCCGCTCGAACCTATCGCGAGCATCAACGCCGCCGCCGCGACGGTCGACGCTTTCCCTCGCCAACGACCATCCACTACCATCGACGAGGTTCCCCGCTTTGCGTGCACCCACGCCCTCGAGGTCGGTAACGCCTTAGCAGGCAAAAGGGATTGGACCGCAGTGGCGTCACTCCCGAAGTCGACGTCGAGCGATCAACCAAGGCATGGCCGGAACATCTCGCGGGCGTTCAAAGCCTGCACCAGCGTGGGTCCGGCAGCGGCCGCAACGTTCGGCGGCTTTGCGTTGCCTTCGTCCGCGCCGCATCCTAAACAACAAACTGCAAACCGCCGCGAAATCGATGGCGGTTCGAGGACTTGCCGAAGCCATGGTCGACATGAAGTCAGGGACGACGACGAGCGACCCCGATGTCGACTTCGTCGCGCTGCCGCCTGGCGAGAAGATCGGGCGGTACGAAGTGCTGTCGGTGCTCGGCCAGGGCGGCTTCGGCATCACCTATCGTGCGCGAGACATCCAGCTCGAGCGCGAAGTAGCGATCAAGGAGTATCTGCCGGTCTCGTTGGCGATCCGCCAGGATGGCCACACCGTGCTGCCACGCTCGACCAAGGTCGCCGAGGATTTCACCTGGGGCCGCGACCGCTTCGTGGCCGAAGGCCGTACCCTGGCGACGCTGCATCGCGCGCCTGGCATCGTGCGGGTGTTCGATTTTCTCGAATTCAACGGCACTGCCTACATCGTCATGGAGCTGCTCCATGGCGACACGCTCGAAACCCGGCTCAAGACGCAGGGCCGCCTGGACCCGGATGCCGTCGACCGGATCCTGTGGACACTGCTCGACGGCCTCGAGGAGGTGCACAACGCCGGCTTCCTGCATCGCGACATCAAGCCCGCCAACATTCTGCTCGACGCCAAGGGCAATCCCACCCTGATCGATTTCGGCGCGTCGCGTGCCGCCATGGCCGGCCGTACCGTGGCGATGACGGCGATCTTCACACCGGGCTACGCCGCCGCCGAACAATTCACCTCCGCCAAGCAGGGTCCGTGGACCGACATCTACGGCCTGGCGGCCACGCTCTATCACGCGATCTCGGGGGCGACGCCGCCCAGCGCCTTCGACCGCATGCTCGACGATTCCTACGAGCCGATCGCCCGGCACGCCGGACCGGACTTCACGGCCGGACTTCTCGCCGGCATCGACGTCGGCCTGGCCGTGCGCGCGTCAGATCGACCGCAGTCGATCGCGGGCTGGCGGGCCATCCTGTCGATGACCGCCGCACCCGACGCCGCCGAGACGGTCATGGCCGGACATCGGCAATCGGTTCCGGCGGCAACAATCTTGGCCGCGCGTCCCGCACCGCCAACCACCGCCGCCCCTGCGCCAGTTCCCGAACCTGTCGCGGCCGCCGCAGAAACGCCGGCGACCGCCCCGGCACCGGCCAAGAGCCGGGTTCCGTTGTATGGCGCCCTCGCCGTGGCGATGTTGGTTCTGGCCGGCATCGGTGGATATTTCGCGCTCTCTCCCCCCGGTCCAAAACCTCCGCGGCCTAGCGCTGCCCTGCAGGATCTCAAGATCGAGGATCTCGAGCGCGTGCTAGCGGAGCGGCGCAAGGCCGATGCCGCGGCCGCCGAAAAAAAGCGGCTCGAGGAGGAGGCGCAGCAAAAGGCCGAGGCGGATGCCGCGGCAAAGAAAGCCGCCGACGCCGAACTCGAGAAGGCGCAACAGGCGCGCCGGCAGGCCGAACAGGAACTGGCTCAGATGAAGGCTGACATGGAAGCGCGCCGCCGGGCCGAGGCCGGCCAGCGCGAGCAGGCCGACGCCGTCGCGCGCCGTGCCGCCGAGGAGGCAGCCCAGCAAAAAGCCGAAGCCGAGATGGCCGCCCTGAAACAGGCCGAAGAGGACGCCAAACTCAAGGCCGCAGCCGACGCTGAGACCCAACGTCAGGCCGACGAGGCGCTGGCGAAAGCGCAGGCCGAGCGGCAGCGGGCGGACTCCGAGGCTAGACAGCGGGCCGAGGCGGAAGCCAAACAGAAAGCCGAATCCAGCGCCAAACAGATCGCCGAGGCGGAAGCCCGCCAGAAAGCCGAAGCCGAAGCCCAGCAGAAGGTAGCAGCGGAAGCCAAACTGAAGGCCGAGGCGGAGGCGGAGGGAAAGAGGAAGGCGGAAGCCGAGGCAGCGGCGGCGATGGACAAGAAGGCAGCCGAGGCGGCCGAGACGGCGTTGAACCTGGCAGCCCCCGACCGTCAGCGCATCCAGGTCGCGCTCACCTCTCTGGGCTTCGACACCCACGGTTACGACGGTGCCTTCGGACCGCGCTCGCGCGAGGCGATCACGGGCTGGCAAAACGCCCGCAGCCAGCTGGCGACGGGCCATCTTACCGGCACGCAGCATCAGGCACTGCTGCGTGAGGCAGTGGCCGCGCTGTCGAAATACGACGACGAGCAAAAGAAGATCGAGGAAGAAAAGAAGAAGAAGGCCGACGACGAAGCCAAAACCCGAGCCGCCGCGGCGCTGACGATGGCGCCGTCCACCGCAACAGCGGCCGCCGGGCCCGGCGCCTTCGATGGAACCTACGGCGGTGTTCTGTCAAGTCCGCGCGGCGTTCGGCCAGCTACGGTCCGGGTGAGTAACGGCAGAGGAACGGGCACGATTACCCTGCCGCGTTGCGGTGCCGCGACCATCTCGTTCTCGGTTTCCCCGACCGGCGACATCAACGGCTCGGGGGAAACGTTCGACCAGAACTGTTCGAAAATTTCCTGCAGCCTCGATGGCCGAGGCATGACGGGACAACTCCAGCTTAAGGTCTCCTGTCCTGGCGGCATCGCCACCGGAACGGTAACGCGGGGCGCGGCCGCATCGGCAACAGCGGCCCCAGCCCAACCGGCCGTCACACCAGCAGCAGCAGCAGCGACACCATCGGCAGGAACGGCGCGGTGGACGGGTCAGGCGAAGTGCGGCCAATGGGACAACTCCTTGCCCCTCAATGTGCCGGTAGCCAACGGCCAGGGCACGGCCACGGCCAGGGGCGCGGCCAGAGCGACCGTCACGGTGACGATCAGTGGCAACCGCTATTCGGGCAACCTCTCGTGGTCACCTCGGGTCAACACGGCCAAAATCCTGAGCGCCTCGTTTTCGGGGACGATCTCGGGGAATACGATTTCGGCTACTCCTCATTCCCGTGCCGATATCTCAGGCGGTCCGGGCCCCAACGACGCACCGTGCACGATCGATCTGGCCAGGACGCCTTGAGCCCCTCGCCGACATTCGCGGCGACATGATACGCTCGCTATCCATGCAGTTCGGCTGGCTCACCCTCGGCATGTCTCCGTCGCCCGACGAGGACGGCATGCGCATCGACAACATCGTCGAGCAGGTCTGCCTTGCCGAGCGGTTGGGCTTTTCCGACGTCTGGTTGACCGAGCATTATTTCACCGGCGAAAGCGTTTACAGCGACTCGCTGATGTTCGCAGCCGCACTGGCCATGAAGACCGAGCGCATCCGCATCGGCTTTGCCGTGGTCCAGACGCCGTTCCATCACCCGGTACGCCTCGCCGTCCAACTGGCCCTGCTCGACAATCTCAGCAAGGGCCGCATCGACGTCGGTATCGGCAAGGGCACGGCCTACAACGAATACGAATTCGTGGGCCATGGAATGCGCAGCACGGACAGCCGCGAGCGCATGGAAGAGACGATCGAGATTCTCGAGCGCGCCTGGCGCGAGGCGCCCCTCACCTTCGAGGGCAAGTTCCACAAGCTGCATATCCCGGCGATCCGGCCCAGGCCGGTGCAGCAGCCGGGACCGCCGCTGTGGCGCAGCGTCATCTCTCCCGGCTCCTTTGCCGAATGTGGTCGGCTCGGCGTGCCGATCCTGACCGCGCGACTGCCGGTGGCGCGCATCAAGGAGCGCTGGGCGACCTATGCCACCGGCATCGACGAAGGCGGCCACGACGCCGCGACCAAGTCGCGCCTGCTGGCCCGGAGTGCGCTGTGGCGAAACGTCTATGTCGCCGAGTCCGACGCGCAGGCCGAGGACGAACTCGCCGCGCTGCTGGTCGAGACGCGCGCCCACATGATGCACGTGCGTGAAGCCTACAATCCCGCCGACTTCACGCCTGACCCGGCCGCGCTCAACGCCTGGACCGACCCTACCGTACCGGATTCGGAAGCTGTTCCGTTCGTTCTGTCGACCGGATCGCTCTATGGCACACCGGCGCGTGTGCGCGAGCAGGTGGCCGAGCTGCGCGAGGTCGGTGTGCAGCATCTGCTCTGCCAGACCGGCTTCGGCGCCATGAGCCACGACCAGAACGTGGCTTCAATGCGCCGCTTCGGCGAACAGGTGATGCCGGCCTTCACCTAGCAGTCACCGACGCGCTTGCCGCTCAGCACGCTGCTGCCCTTGATCGTGGTGCCGGCCTTGTCGGTGGCGAGCAGTTGACCTTCGCCCTCATAGCTGGTGGCGCCGTAGGTGATCTCGGCCTTGGCGTCGATACCTGCCACCTCGTCGGTTGGCGGACAGACCAAAGTGGCGCGCAGGACGCCAGGTTGCCTGGCACCCTCCTGGTATTTGCAGCCATGCTGGGCGATCTCGGCCGGCGAGGGAAACAGCAGGCGCTCCAGATACGCCTCGCCTGCCTTGAGGCACACCTGCCGGGACACCGCCGGTATCGGCTGCACGCCTTCCATCGTCGTCTTGTCGGTCGCTTCCCACAGGCCGGCCTGGATCGCCGTTTCCGCCTGTGCCGCTGCCGCCATGGACAGGGCGGCGAGGACCGCCATCGTGATTCCCGTGCTCTTCGCCAAGTCGTCCACTCCCCGGTTATGCCTGCAGGTGTACAGCACACCCGGCTTTCTTCTTCACGGCAAGTTTGTCGCAATTCGGACAATGCCTTCCACGCCGAAACAAATTCCCTAATGTGACTCCATCCAAAGGAGCTCCCGTGGAACGTGGCCTGATTGCCCCCCTTAGTCCGCACGAGGAACTCGCCCTGCGACGAGTAGCCTTCGGCGTCGCCGATCCACTATCAGTGCGCGCCTCGCACACCCTGCGTCTTAAGGGCCTCGCGCTGATCGAAGACAGTGCCGGTACCCTGCGTTTGACCCCGCTTGGACAACGACGCCTCGCGGCCCTGTCTCCCCCGCGGCCCGTGGCCGATCCGGTACGGCCCGATGTTCCTGCGGCAGTGGTACCCACGTCGCGGACGGGGAATTCATGACCAAATCATCCTATGCCGTTGCGATTGCCGGGAATTGTCCGCATTCGGATATATCGACGACGACGTGCACGGTTCATTGCCAATGGCAGTGTCGTCAGGCAACCTTGGAGAATCGCCCGCGCGGCTCTAATCCAGGAGTGCGGTAACGGCGACGGAGAGTTCATGTGCTCTTGTCCCATGGAGGAAGACACGTGAACCTGGCAAATGAGCCACCACGCAACCGGCTTCTTGCCAGTCTGTCATTGTCCGATATCGAACAGCTGTTGCCTTCCGCCGAGCCCGTGGCCTTGGATGTACGGCGGATTCTCGAAGAACCTCGAAGCCAGATCACCCACGTCTATTTCGTGGAGAGCGGGCTCGTCTCGGTGGTGGGCACCGCGCGACCCGATCAACGCATCGAAGTCGGCATGGTCGGCTACGAAGGGATGACCGGCCTGGGAGTGATCTTGGGGGACGATCGGTCGGCCAACGAAACACTGGTGCAATCGGCGGGCACGGCCCTGCGCGTGCCGACCGAGTCGATGCGCGAAGCAATGAATGCCAGTTCTGCTTTCAGTACGGTCCTTTTGCGCTACGTCCATGTGTTCATGGTTCAGAGCAGCCAGACCGCATTGGCCAATGGGCGTGGGAAACTCGACGAACGCCTCGCGCGCTGGCTGTTGATGTGGCACGACCGGCTGAGGACCGACAACCTGACGATCACCCACGAGTTCCTTGCCTTGCTGCTGGGCGTGCGCCGTCAAGGCGTGACGGTCGCGTTGCATACCCTGGAGGGCAGAGGCCTGATCCGATCGACCCGGGGCCT
>CALFRN010000399.1 GCA_937919085.1 uncultured Reyranella sp. | reverse complement strand
TTAGACTTGAAGTCGGCGAGGCGGCGCGGTTCGGTCAGTTGCTCAAGTCCCCGAACTTCCCAGAAGTAGAGGAATGGTCCGTCCCTTGCTTCGGCGGTTGGTGGACGTCTCGTGGCATCGGGGCATTTGCCGCTGCGCGGGCCGCTTTCGACCGCCCGAACGACGGAACCCAGGGTGCCGGTCCAGGAAAATTGTCCCGGCCTGAACAGCGGGTGCGGCGGGATCGAGGCGTAGATAAACACCGGCACACCGAGCGGCAGCGGCGGCTCCGCCTCGTGGCTGCTGCCGAAGAACACGCTCGTGCTGAGGCCTGAGGTGCTGCTTGCCGACGCGAGGTGTACGCACGGCACCAGTGCGAGGACGACAGGTCGGATCATTCAGTACCTTCCCTCGTTCCGTTGGCTTTGCGGCTCCGGCGCAAGCAAGCGCGTGGTCGGTTTCCGATTGTGCGCCGAAACGGCCAGGCCTTACAGCAGGCAGTGGCAGAGATCGGCGGCGGCAACTGCGATGGTGGTATCGCCACGGGTCAATGCACGGCAACGCCGATCAGCGAGTCGTGAAGCCACATCACCGCGACATATCCGACGGTGCCGATGACGATCACGATGGCATCGGCCGGCTTGAGGCCGTCGACGCGGGGCGCTCCCATGTCGCCGCGGCGCTTGAGTGCGATGCGGTCGTAGACTGCCCATGCGAGCAGTCCGCCGAACAGCAGCATCGAGCCCAGGTCGCCATTCACCAGCAGATGGGACAGGGCCCAAATTTTCACTGCCACCAGCATGGGATGGCGCAGCACTGCCCTGATCTTGCCGGGCGGCGAATAGGCGGCGGCGAGAGCCACGAACGCGAACCACAGCAGCACGAGGGCTATGGGATGGAAGATCGCAACGGGCGGGTTCCAGATCTGGATGTAGCCGGCGGTGCGGTAGCTGGCGAAGCCCCAGACGATCAGTACGAGGCCGATGGCCGAAACCACGGAATAGAGGCCCTTGTAGGCGCCTTCGCCCAGCCGTCCGATCACCGCTGCGCGCGTGCTGCGAAGCGTCGTCAGCGTATGGATTCCGAGGAAAACAACGAGGCCGAGGAGGAGCAAGGACATAGGTCATTGTAACACAACGAAAAAACGATCCCAGCGACGTCACGCCGACGCCCCGTGAAAGGAGATTTTCCATTTCGGGCGGCGCAACCATGCCGCCGCACCCGGCGTTGTTTTCAGACGGTCTATCGAAGCCAATCCGAGGGATCATGCGACCGGTTCATGCCATTTGCCTTGCCTCATTCCTGCTGACGGGCGCCCCGGCGGTTGCGCAGCAGCTCGCGGCAAGTCAATCGACGCAAGTCTGCGCGCCGGCCGAGCCCGATTCGATCGAGATCAGCTGGATGGCGCCGTGCGAACGCGATGGCTGGCTGTTCGATACCGAGACGGGATGTCGAATGTGGGATTGGCACCCCGACCCCAAAGACAAGGCATCCTGGAGCGGCGGATGCAGCGATGGATCGAAACACGGCGGCGGAGTCGTGCAATGGACCGAGCATGGCCAGCCGATCGACCGCTTCGAAGGCACGTACCGGCTGGGCCGGCGCGAGGGCTTCGGAACTTATAGCTGGAGCAAGAACATCCGCTTCGAGGGCCAGTACGCCGACGATGTGCCCGACGGTCATGGCACGATACGGTTGGGCGAAGAGACGCTGACCGGCCAGTGGCACAATGGCTGCCTGACCGTCGAAGGTCGGGTTGTGGCAATCGGTGTGCCGCGGCTGACCTGCATGGGCGGCGAAGAACGTCCGATGAGATCGGCGTCTCAGTAGGCGTTGCCCGTCAGACCACCGCCGCTCGGACCGGCACCCTTCCGCCGCCGGCCGGTCTCAATCTTCAGCTGAAGAAGTAGACACCGAGGCCGAGCGCTCCGCTCAGCACGATCGGGATGGCGGGATTGATCCTTGTCCGGATCAGAAGAAGAAACACGACGACGGCAAGAACGATGTAGAATGGCCCGATGAGCGCGCCGCGGGCCAGCACGATGCCGCCGGCCAGGACCAGCCCCACGGCCACGGATCCGATTCCGCGCTGGACCGCCGGGCGCCATGGCCAGTTGGCGAGGCGGTTCCACAGCCGGCCGATTCCGAAAGTGAGGAGGCCGGTGGGCAGGATGAAGGCAACCAGCACGACTGCAGCGCCGGGCAGTCCCGCCACCTGGGCGCCGATCGAGGCCACCATCATCATGTTAGGGCCGGGCGCGAGCTGGCCAAGGCTGTAGTAGTGCATGAGTTCGGGGAAGGTGACCCAGTGATAGGTCTCGACCGTGAGCTGCTTTAGTTCGGGAAAGGCCGCCATGCCGCCGCCGACGGTCAGCAGCGAGAGATAGCCGAAGACGCCGGCCAGTTCGGCAAACTGCTTCATGGCGCGGGCGCCTTGCCCGGCGGTTCCGCGACCTTGCCGGGGCCCGCCTTACGCGGCCGATGCCACCAGATCGCGAGGGCACCGACGCCGATCATGGCGACTGGCACCGGGACATGGAGGAATGCGACCAGTCCCGCGGTCAACGCCACGAAGATGTAGTCGGCGAATTCGGTCAGCATCTTGGCGCCGAGCTGCACCAGGACGACGGAGACGAGGCCGACGGCGCCGGCCGCGATGGCGCGCAGGAAGGCCTTGGAGGCGGGGTCGTCGCCGCCGATGCCATAGGCGAAGGCAGCGGCGGTCATGATGGAAGCTCCAGGCAGGCACATGCCGAGGCCCGCGACCAGGGCGCCCGGCCAGCCGCGCAGCCGATCGCCGGCCAGGATCGACATGTTGGTGGCGTTGAGGCCGGGCAGGCTCTGGCTGATCGCCATCAACTCGACGAAGTGTTCATCGTCGAGCCAACGGTAGTGCACCACCAGGCCGGTGCGGAGGTAGGCGATGACGCCGCCGCCGAGGCTGGTGCCGCCCATGATGAAAAAGGCCAAGAAAAGCCGCCACAGGGACGGCGGCGGCGCTAGCGGCAGCAGCGCCACAGGTTTGGCAGGTGACTTGCTCATTCGTGGGCTTGCGGCGGATTGCCCTTGAGACGGTAGACTGCGCCGGTCTTGGTGGTGGCAAGCGCCAGCCAGTCGGCCGAGACCTGCTGCAGCTCGAGGAAGAAGCGCTCGCAGGCCAGCAGCGCCTTGGGCTTGATGTCGGCGGGCGTCGGAAACCGGAGTTGGAAGGCAAACTCGCCGACGAAGGCATGGTGATCGCCGCGCGAGCGCCACAGGCCGAGATTGGCCACGGCGGCGGAGTGATGACCGAAGTCGAGGTAACAGATGTCCTGCAGGAGCTCCTCGACGATGGTCTGGTTCACCAGGGCCACGTCATCGGGCCCGTCGCACGAGATCACGGACAGCGGCGGGAAGATCTTCGTGAGTTCCGGCAGCGACATGTGCCCAAGCGAAGACATCACGATGCGGGCGGCCTCGGGCGCCTGGCTGAGGCCGAACTCGACATTGTGCGACAGCAGCCGTCGCAGACCGCCGATCCGGTCCTTGAGCGGCATGACCTCGAGCTTGAACTTGATCTTGAACTTGCCGTCGATGCGCGGCCGTACGTCCACGGCTTCGGCCTTGGCCATGTCGTCGCTGCGATACTTGAAGACGATCTCGGGATCGCCGATCGGGAAACCGTCCTCATAAGCGATCCGCCGGCGGACGATAAACTGGTTGTTGTAGAGATGATAGTCGCCGGTATCGAGGAACAGTACTTCGCGAACCTCGGGCCGCTGCTGCGACTTCGGGGTGTGCTGGTAGCCGACGCCAGTCGCTTCGGCCGCGCGCCGTACCAGCGACGCGAACTCCTTGAACACGTGGGCGGAGGTGAAGCGCTCCGGCTTCAGGATCAGCTTGCACTGCAGATAGCAGATCTGGTCGGCCCGCCGGCCATCGGCATAGACACCGTGATGCTGCTCGGCCAGCCAAGTCTGAATGATCGATTCGTCGGAGCCATTTGCCATGCTTTTCCCCCGCGACGCACGCTATCGCGTCGTCGCGGTTCTGTCATCCGGCCGCCGACTGCGCTGAATGGCGGTTGCCCGGGCGATATCGAGCGTCGATCATGCCGGCATGCTCGAAAATCTCGCACTGGCCAGCTTCATGATGGCCCTCACCGTTTCCGTCCATCTCGGCGGGTTGCTCGGCCTGCTCTGGGTTTTGCGCGACCGGGCGCCCAAATTTCACCCTCACGGACGCGTAGGCGGCCGGATTGGCGTCATCCTTTTCGTGGTTCTCGGGATCTTCGCCATCCATACGGTCGAGATCTGGCTCTATGCCGTGGCATTCTGGAGGTTGGGGGCGATCGCCGATTTCGAGTCGGCACTGTATTTCTCGACCGCCACCTTCACGACGCTGGGCTACGGCGATATCGTGTTGGACAGCAAATGGCGGCTGTTCGGCGCCATCGAGGCGGGTAACGGGCTGATCCTGTTCGGCTGGTCGACGGCGTTTTTGCTGTCAGTCACCGGCCGCCTCAGGATGCTGGAGCATGACTGGCTCGAACACCCCGACCGGCGTTGAGGCGACTATGAGAAAGTCTCGTCCTGCGATGCCGGTGCCGACGCTGGCGCAAGTGGAAGCGATAGGCTAGTCCCGGGGCCATGCAATCCGACAATCGTTTCCTGCCGCCGGGCCTTTCGGCTTCGTTGAGCGGTCCCATCGGAACTTTGCCCGAGTCGCCGATCTCCGACATCGCCATGAGCGTGTTCGGCGATCCCGACGTCGTACCGCTGTGGTTCGGCGAGGGCGATCTCGTGACGCCCGATTTCGTGCGCGAGGCCGCGGCGAAGGGCCTGCAGGCAGGCGAGACCTTCTATACGTGGCAGCGTGGCATCCCGGACCTGCGGGCCGCCCTCAGCACCTATACCGAGCGGCTCTACGGGATCGAATGCCCGATCGATCGCATCAGTGTCACCACCGGCGGCATGCAGGCGATCCTGCTCTCGTGCCAGATGCTGGTCGACCCGGGCGACAACGTAGTGATCGTCTCGCCGATCTGGCCGAACATCACCTCGGCCACGAAGCTGATGCGCGGGGTGCCGAAATACGTGGCCCTGGAGCGTACCGCCGCGGGCGGCTGGACGCTCGACCTGCAGCGCGTGTTCGACGCGGTCGACGAGCGCACGCGGGCAATCTTCGTCAATTCCCCCGGCAATCCGACAGGCTGGATGATGTCGCCGGACGATCAGCGTGCGCTGCTGGCGTTTGCCCGCAAGCGCAGCATCTGGATCATGGCCGACGAGGTCTATGCCCGGCTGATCTATTCGACGCGGCCTGACGGCCGTCAGGTGGCGCCGTCGTTCCTCGAACACGCCGGCCCCGACGATCCGCTCATCGTGCTCAACAGCTTCTCCAAGCCGTGGGCGATGACCGGCTGGCGGCTGGGCTGGCTCACGCATCCGGCGCAGCTCGGCGACCAGATCGCCAAACTCGTCCAGATCAACACCTCGGGCGCGCCAGCGTTCCTGCAGCGCGGTGCCGTGGCGGCGATCGAGAAGGGCGATGCCTTCCTAGACCAGATGGTCGAACGCTGCCGGGCCGGCGGCGAGCAGGTCTTCCAGCGTCTCTCGGGCATACCCAGGGTCACGATCGCGCGGCCGGAAGCAGCGTTCTACGCGTTCTTTTCGGTGGAGGGCGTCACCGACACGATGGCGTTCTGCAAGACACTGGCGAAGAACTACAAGGTCGGCCTGGCGCCGGGCGAGGCCTTCGGGCCGGGCGGCACAGGCAATATCCGCCTGTGTTTCGCGTCGGGCGCCGAGCGGCTGAGCAAGGGCCTCGACCGCATCGAAGCGGCCATCAAGGCGCTATGATGCAGCCATGCCAGACAGTCCCTCCATTGCCGTCCGCCACCTGCGCAAGGTGTACGGCGAGATCGTCGCGGTAGACGATCTGACCTTCACGGTGCCGCGCGGCGCCGTTCTCGGCCTGCTGGGTGGCAACGGTGCCGGCAAGACCACGACCATTGCCATGCTGCTGGGGCTGCTGGAACCGACGGCCGGGCAGATCGAGGTCCTGGGTGTCGACATGCTGAAGCGCCGTTATGCGGCGCTGCCGCGCATGAATTTTTCGTCGCCCTACGTCGACCTGCCGCAGCGTCTCACGGTGCGCCAGAATCTGGTCTTCTATGGCAGGCTCTACGGCGTCGGAAATCTGCGCGTCCGGGTCCAGGAAATCGCCGAGCGGATGCAGATCGCCGGGTTTCTCGACCGTCCGTCCGGCAAGCTCTCGGCCGGGCAGAAGACGCGTGTGGCAATCGCCAAGGCGCTGATCAACCGGCCCGAAGTGCTGCTGCTCGACGAGCCCACGGCGTCGCTCGATCCCGATACCGCCGACTGGATGAGGAGCTATCTCAAGGAGTATCAGCGCGAGACGGGCGCCACGATCCTGCTGGCGTCCCACAACATGGGCGAAGTCGAGCGGCTGTGCGATGACGTGATCCTGCTGCAGGCCGGCCGCGTGTTCGAGCGCGGCAGTCCGCGCGAGTTGATCGACCGCTTCGGCCGCGAGGACATGGAGGAAGTGTTCCTCGACATGGCGCGCGGCCGCGGTCGCGGGCTGGGCGCGCTGAAGAAGGGGGAGCTGGCGTCGTGAGCGGCTCGATCGCACGAATCCATGCCCTGGTGATGCGACACGTCTGGATCTGGCGCAGCTCGGTGATGAGGCTGGTCGATTCGATCTACTGGCCGGCCGTGCAGATGGTGATGTGGGGTTTCCTGACCCAGTACCTGCTGCCACAGGCCACCTTCATGGCCCAGGCGGCAGGCGTGCTGCTGTCGGGATTGTTGCTGTGGGAGGTCGTTGTGCGCGGCAATCTCTCGCTCTCCATCGCCTTCCTGGAGGAGATGTGGTCGCGCAATCTCGGTCATTTGTTCGTGAGCCCGATCCGCTCTTGGGAGATGGCCGCGGGCATCATCATCGCCGCCCTCCTGCGCACGTTGATGGGCATGGTCCCGGTATCGCTGATGGCGTGGGCGTTCTTCGGCTACTCGATCTACGACCTCGGCCTGCCGCTGGTGGCATTCTTCGCCATCCTGCAGATGTTCTCCTGGTCGATCGGCCTGGCGATGTCCGGCATGATCATGCGGGTCGGGCAGAGCGCCGAAAGCTTTGCCTGGGCCGCCGTCTTCATACTGATGCCGGTGAGCGGCGTCTACTATCCGGTGTCGGTCCTGCCGCAATGGCTGCAGACGATCGCCTGGGCATTGCCGACGGCCTATGTCTTCGAGGGCATGCGGGCCATTATGGCCGACAAGATCGTGCACTGGGATCTGCTCGCCATCGCCTTCGGTCTGTCGGCGGTCTACCTGGTGGTGGGCTTCCAGATTTTCCAGTGGTTCTTCCGCGCCTCGCGCCGTGCCGGTACGCTGCTGGGTCAAGGTGAATAGAAGAGGAAGAAGCGAGCGATGACGCCACGGATCCTGTGCGTCGTTCTGCTCGCCTCGAGCGTTGCGGGCTGCTCCACGTCCAAGCCCCAGCCGGTCCCGCCACTCTGGTCGGCGGCCTACAATGTTCCCTACACGGTCATGGCGGATTGCCTCGCTGCGCACCCCGTCGGCGGGTTTACCGGAATCCCGCGGATCCAGTCCGACGCAGGCGTGGCGACAGTAACGCTGGCCCAAGGCGATGGCACGCAGATGGCCATCAACTACATCATACGGCGGACCGGTAGCGGCACGAGCATGGTGGAGTGGCGGCGCTTGTTGACGGTCGGTGGATGGGAGCCGATAGATGCAGAAGCCCACGCCCGCGCCGACGCCTGCGGAAACTCTTGATCCGCGCTCAGCGCGCGTTCAGCACCTGCTGGCAGGCCGCCGGCAGTTTCGGCCGATAGGGCTTCACCGCGGCACCGGGCGCCGGCATCTGTACCGGCGGGCGTTTGAACCAGAGGTCGAGCGCCTCGCCGCAGCCGTCATCGTCGGGATATGTGGCCTGTGCCTGGCATTGCGGGTTCCCCGGCGGACAGTACATCCGGACGTGGAAGTGCTCGTCGTGGCCGATCCACGGCACCAGCTTGCGCAACCATGCGCGATCGCCGGTCGCGGTATTGCAGATCCGCTCCTTGATCCACTTGTTCACGAACATGCGGTCGACGCCGGGCGATGTTGCGGCCATGCGCAGCAAAGCGACATGCTGGTCGTTGAAGACGGTGTCATCGATGCCGCCGTCGTCGCTGCGGACCAGCGAGCGCAGCCACGGGCTCTCGCGGTCGGCCGGCGCGCGGCGCGCCCCGGGCTGACGCTCGAACCAGATATCGACATCGAGTCCGACCTGATGGCTGGCATGGCCAAAACTCATAGGACCGCCGCGCGGCTGGCCGATGTCGCCGATATAGAGGTGGTTCTGGCTGGCCGCACGCACCTGTTCGGAGAAGCGCTTGATGAAGTCGAGGGTGACGGGATGGCCCCAGTTGCGGTTGCGGCTGAGACGGATGGCTTCGTAGCCCGGCCCCTCGGTCGGCAGCGCCTGGGCGCCCTGGATGCAGCCGGCGGAATAGAAGCCGATCACCTGGGGCGGGCCCGGCGAGGGCCCCGGGACCTGCCCCCATTCCTGCGCCATCGCCGCCGGGACCGTAAGCATCGCCGCGAGCAGCGAAACCACGAAACGCATCATCTTGTTGCCTGCATATCCGCCCGGTAAGACATTGGCCATGAGTGGGCAAGCCTACACCACGATCGGCCTGTCGCGCGATGGCGCGGTGACGCGGTTGACCTTCAATCGACCGCAACGACGCAACGCGCTTACCCATGCGATGATGCTCGAGCTGGGGGATGCCTTTGGCCGGGTCCGCGACGATCCGGCCTGCCGCGTTCTGATACTGCGCGGCGCCGGAGGGCATTTTTGCGCCGGCGGCGATCTCGATGCGATGGCCGACATGCCGCCGAAGCCGGTGGATGGCACAATCGATCCGCTGATCCCGGCCTACCGGCAGTTCGGTGACGCGCTGCTGGCACTGAACAGGCTGCCGCAGGCCACCATCGCGATTGTCGAAGGCTCGGCGGTGGGCGGTGGCTTCGGCATGGCGTGCTGCTCGGATGTGGTCATTTTGCATGAGAGTGCCCGATTTGGCGTGCCCGAACCCCGCGTCGGGTTCATTCCCTCACAGATCATCCCTTTCGTGGTGCGCCGTCTGGGGGAGGGCGTGATGCGCGACCTCGCCGTGACGGGACGGGTGATCGATGCCGCAGAGGCCCATCGCCTTGGGATCGGGCGCCATCTGGTCAGCACGGCGGCGGAGCTGGGCGTGTGCCTGCGGGGCTTGCTCGACGATATTCTCAAGATGGAACCGCAGGCACTCGCCACCGCGAAGCGGCTGGTGCAGGGCTCGGGCACGACGGATGATCGCGCCATGCTCGACGATGCGGCCGAGAGCCTGGTGAGCCTCCTGCGGCGACCCGCGGCGTCGGAGGGTATCGGGGCCTTCAAGGCCAAGACCATGCCGCCATGGACGAAAGAATGAGGGAGATGCGCAACTACCGCCATATCGAGGTACGGCCGATCGCAGGCGCGCTGGGTGCGGAGATCCATGGCGTCGATATTTCGCGCACGCTCGACGACGATGTTGTTGCCGAAATGCGTCAGGCCTTCCTCGATCACATCGTGATCTTCCTGCGCGATCAGAAGGTCACGCCGCTTCAGCAGCTCGCGTTTGCGCAGCGCTTTGGCGAGCCGATCGAATATCCGCAGCTCAAGGGCTTGCCCGAGTCGCCTTTGATCACACCGGTCGTAAAGCTCGAGGACGAGCGCAGCAATTTCGGCGGAATCTGGCATTCCGATACGACCTACCTGCCAGTACCGCCGATGGGCAGCCTGCTGTTGGCGCGCGAAGTCCCGCCCTATGGCGGCGATACAATGTTCGCCAATCAGTATCTCGCCTACGAGACTCTGTCCGACGGTTTGAAGAAGACACTCGAAGGGTTGGTCGGCATCAGTTCGTCAGCCAAGGCCGACGTCTCCAAGACCCGTGAAGACAGCCTGAGAAAGGCAGGGCAAGCGTTGAAGGTACTGACTGCCGAGCACCCGATTGTTCGCACGCACCCTGAGACCGGACGCAAGGCTCTCTACACCAGCGATGCACATACCTCGTGCATCGAAGGCTGGACTGAGGCGGAAAGCCTGCCACTGCTGAAATTTTTGTGGGAACACCAGACCAAGCCAGAATTTACGTGCCGATTTCGGTGGAGCGTCGGTTCTTTGGCCTTCTGGGATAATCGTTGTGGTATGCATAATCCGATCAACGACTACGACGGCTTTCGCAGGGTGATGCACCGCATCACCCTGGCGGGGGGCAAGCCCAGGTAGAGTTGCCCTCTCAAAATGTTGCCGGAACCAGCGCATGCTCGACGACCAACGTTTAGAGGATTTCGCGCGCATCGGCGCCGACTGGTTCTGGGAAACCGATATCAACGACCGCTTCACGTATTTCTCCATCGCGACGTCGCAGATGGGG
>CALFRN010000398.1 GCA_937919085.1 uncultured Reyranella sp. | reverse complement strand
TAGCAAAGGATCAACTGCTCGCTGACCGGTGCGATGCGCGCGATCATGACCTCGCGCAGGAAGCGCTCGACGTGGAACTCTTTGGCGTAGCCGTAGCCGCCGTGGGTCAGGATTGCGCGTTCGCAGGCATCGTAGGCCCAGCGCGCGCCAAGATACTTGGCCGAGTTGGCCTCGGCGCCGCATTCCTGGCCGTTGTCGTAGAGCCAGGCGGCCTTGAAGGTGAGCAGGTTGGCGGCCTCGAGCTGCATCCAGCTCTCGGCCAGCGGATGCTGAATCGCCTGGTTCTGGCCGATCGGGCGGCCGAACACGACGCGCTCCTTGGCATACTGGGTTGCCTTGGCGAGTGCGGCCTTGCCGATGCCGATGGCCTCGGCGGCGATCAGGATGCGCTCGGGATTGAGGCCGTGCAGGAGATAGCGGAAGCCCTTGCCTTCCTCGCCGATGCGGTCTTCCAGCGGAACCTTGAGCCCGTCGATGAACACCTGGTTGGTGTCGATCGCCTTGCGGCCCATCTTCTCGATCTCGGTGACTTCGATTTTCGAGCGGTCGAAGTCGGTGTAGAACAGCGACAGCCCGTCGGTGGGGTTCCTGCACTGGTCCTTGGGCGTGGTCCGCGCGATCAGCAGCATCTTGTCGGCGACCTGCGCCGTGGTGGTCCAGGTCTTCTTGCCGTGCACGACATAACCGTTGCCGTCGCGCTCGGCCTTGGTCTCCAGCGCCGTGGTGTTGAGGCCGGCGTCGGGCTCGGTGACGGCGAAGCAGCCCTTCACCTTGCCGGCTATGATGTCGGGAAGAATGCGCTTCTTCTGCTCCTCGGTACCGAACACCACGATCGGATTGGGCCCGAAGACATTGAGATGGATCGCCGAGGCGCCCTGCAGCGCCGCGCCCGATTCGGCGACCGCCTGCATCATGATCGCGGCCTCGGTGATGCCGAGTCCGGCTCCGCCGTACTCCTCCGGCATGGCGATACCCAGCCACCCGGCATCGGCCACGGTGCGGTAGAAATCCTCGGGGAAGCCGCCGTCCTTGTCCTTCTTCAGCCAGTATTTGCCGTCGAACTGGGCGCACAGCTTGCCGACGCTGTCCTTGATGGCGAGCTGTTGTTCTGTGAAGGCGAAATCCATTTTTCGGGTCCTAACGGTTCGACGCCAGCCACGACATCATGAGGCGGTTGAACTGGTCCGGGCGCTCGACGTTGGGCAGGTGTCGCGCCTTGGCGATTTCCTCGTAGCGACCGCCGGGAATTTTCGCCGCGATCAGCTTGTTGCGCTCCGGCGGCGTGCCCTCGTCCTGGTCGCCGCAGATCACCAGCGTCGGAGTCTTTATGGTCGGCAGCCGGTCGAGATAGTCGAATTTCTGGATCGCCGACATGCAGCCAGCGGAACCTTCCGGCGTGGTGCCGCTGATCGTGTCGCGGATCTCGCGCCAGCGCACCGGGTTCACCTGCTTGAATTCGTCGGTGAACCAGCGCTGCATGGTCGCGTCGGCCAGCGCCGCAAGCCCCTTGCTGCGTACCACCGCCTTGCGCTCCTCCCACGTCCCGGCCGAGCCCGGTGGCGTCGAGGGCTGGGTGTCGCACAGGCAGAGCGACGCCAGAGTGCCGGGATAGGCCAGCGCAAAGCCCTGGCCGATCATGCCGCCGATCGACAGGCCGATGTAATGCACCTTCTTGATCTCCAGCACATCGAGCGCGCCCTTCACGTCGGCCGCCAGTGCGTCCATCGTGTAGTCGCCGTCGACGGCGGCACTGCCGCCGTGGCCGCGCATGTCTAGCCTGAGCACGCGGTAGCCGGCGGCCAGCAGCGGCACCATCTGCTCGACCCACATGCCGCCGTCGGAATTCAGCGAATGGGTGAAGCACACGACCGGTGCGTTCTGCGGGCCGGCGAGATCGAAATAGACGCGACGATTCTTGAGAGAGAGCAGCATTTGATACTCCTTGTCGTGTCATCCTGAGCGCAGCGAAGGATCTCCCGCTGGCGGCATAAGTCCTTCGCTTCGCTCCAGGGCGGGGATTACCCCGCCCGAGACGACTGGTAACTCACATGGCGCTGATGCCGCCGTCGATCACGACTTCCGAGCCGGTCATGAAGCTCGATTCGTCCGAGGCGAGGAAGACCAGGGCCCAGCCCACTTCCTCGGGCCGGCCGAGCCGGCCGATCGGGACCTGCTTGCCGAGTTTCTGCTGCATGATCTCCTGGCCGAAGCGGGTGCGGTGGCGGTCGAGGATCGGGGTGTCGATGAAGGTGGGATGCACCGAGTTGGAGCGGATGTTGTAGCCCGACTTGGCGCAATGCAGCGCCACCGACTTGCTAAGCAGCCGCACGCCGGCCTTGGCCGAATTGTAGGCCGCCATGTTGGCGCCGGCGATGATGCCGGAGATCGACGAGATGTTGATGATCGAGCCGCCCAGCGTCTTCGTGTGCTTCTTGATCTCGGCGACGCCGTGCTTGCAGCCCAGGAACACGCCGTCGAGGTCGATGGCATGAACCTTTCGCCATTCCTCCAGCGTGATGTCCTCGACCGTCTTGGTGAGGCCGATGCCGGCGGAATTCAGCAGCACGTGCAGCGCGCCGAAGTGCGTGACGGCCTCGGCAATGGCGGCCTGCCAGTTGTCCTCGCTGGTGACGTCGAGCTTCACGAAATGGGCGGCCTTGCCGATCTTGGCGGCGAGCGCGCGGCCCTTTTCTTCCTGGATGTCGGCGATCACCACCTTGGCACCCTCGCGGGCCATCAGGATGGCGGCGTTTTCGCCCAGGCCGGATGCACCGCCGGTGAGGAGGGCCACTTTGCCGGCCAGACGATCGGTCATGCTTTCTTTCCTTTCGCGACGGCCCGGGTTCGCGATTCACGATGGGCGATGTAGGTCGTGGATGCCACGATGATCGCAGCTCCCACGAAGGTCCAGATGTCGGCCGTCTTGCCCCAGACTGCCACGTCCATCAAGGCGGCCCAGACAATGGCAAGGAAGGTGATGGATTGCAGGGCGGAAATGTCGAGCAGGCGATAGGCCCAGGTGATGAAGAAGTATCCCATCGTGCCGAAGAAGCCGGCGGCGACGAACAGGCCGAGCTGCGGCAGCGTCGGCGTCTGCCAGTACCACAGGCCAAGCGGCGTGAAGCAGATGGCGCCGACCACGCTCTGCCATAGTACGACGACGGCGGGCTTGTCGCGGCCCGACACTACCTTGGCCACGAGGTTGGAGCCGGCGATCAGCGGCACGGCGGCCAGCATCAACAGTATGCCGGGATTCAACTCGGCAAAGCCCGGGCGGACGATCACCAGCATGCCGGCGAAGCCCACCGCGACGCCGGCCCAGCGCCGCCAGTGCACGGTCTCGCGCAGGAAGATCACGGCGCCCACGGTGACGAAGATCGGGCCGGTGAAGCTCAGCGCCGCCATGGTGGCGAGCGGCAGCCAGACCACGGCTTCGTACCACAGGCCGTAGCCGGTGGTGTGAAAGAGGCCACGGAACCAGTGGAGCTTCATGTCCTGCGTCGACATGCCGGCGAAGCCGACGCGCCACAACAGGTAAGGTGCGACCATTGCGATGCCGGCGACCCAGCGGCCCCAGGCGACAAACAGCGGCGGCATCTCGCTGGCCAGTTCCTTCACCGAGGCGTTGAGGAAGGTGAAGAAGAGGCCGGACACGACAGCCAGGAAGAAGCCGCGCGCGACACGCGACGGGATCAGGTGGCTGAGCGAGTCAGGTGCGTCGACTGTGGGCGCGGACATGAGGCTCCGGGCTTGCCTGTGCCGCCCGCACGGGTCAACCCGTGGATTTTGCAGGTCAATCCGCCGACGGGCCAGCGCCGTGCTAGTCGAGTGTCACCTTGTAGCGACTGATCGCCAGCGCCGAGACGATCAGCAGCATGGCAACCAACGTGACAAGCTGGGCCGAGACGTCTCCGATGTCGGCGCCCTTCAGCATCACGCCGCGCACGATGCGCATGAAATGGGTGGCCGGCAGCGTCTCGCCCAGCCATTGCGCCCACACCGGCATGCCGCGGAACGGGAACATGAAGCCCGACAGCAGGATCGACGGCAGCATCATGAAGAACGAAGCCTGCATCGCCTGGAGCTGGTTCTGGGTCAGCGTCGAGATGGTAAACCCGATGGCGAGGTTCACGGTGATGAACAGCGCGGTGCCGAGGCAGAACAGCGCCAGGCTGCCCTCGACCCCGACGTCGAACAAGAGCCACGAGACGATCAGGATGACCGCCACCTGCACGGCGCCGATGACGATGTAGGGCGCGATCTTGCCGATCATGACCTCGATCGGTCGCACCGGCATGGCCAGCAGGTTCTCCATGGTGCCGCGCTCGCGCTCGCGGGTGACGGCCAGCGCCGTCATCATCACCATGGTCATGGTGAGGATCACCGCCAGCAGCCCCGGCACGATGTTCAGTCGCGACTTGCCCTCGGGGTTGTAGCGGCGCTGGATCACCAGCTCGACGGAATCGGACCGTTTGCGCAGACCGGCCAGCGGGCCGACGAAGTCGCGGGCAAGTGCCTGGTTGATGGCGGGCCCGGCGGCTGCCAGCGGACCGGACGCGGCCAGCGGATCGGTGGCGTCGGCATCGATCAGGATCTGCGCCCGCTCGCCACGCACCAGCCGGCGCGTGAAGTCGGAAGGAATGGTGACGACGAACTGCACCTCACCCTGCTGCAGGAGCGCGTTCGCCTCCTCCTCGGAGGCGGGACGATGCGTGAATCGCATGTAGCCGGTGTTGGCGAGCGCGGAAAGGACGGTGCGCGTGATCTGGCTCTGGTCGGCGGCGATCACCGCGGTCGGCAGGTTGCGCGGGTCGGTGTCGATGGCATAGCCGAACAGCAGGAGCTGCATGATCGGCATGCCGAACATCATGGCGAAGGTGAGCCGGTCGCGGCGGAGCTGCAGCACCTCCTTGCTGACGATGGCGCCGAGCCGGGTCCAGAAACCGCGCCGCGCGATAAGCCAGCGCATGGTCAGGCGCCGGGCGCGTTGTCGCGCGCCGTTCCCATGAGATGGATGAAAATGTCCTCGAGCGTCGGCTCGGCCTCCTGCCAGACGATCCGGGCATCGGCCCGGTACGGTTCGATGGCGCGCTCCAGCGCGATGCGGTCGGGGCCGCAGACGTGCAGTGTCGCGCCGAATGCCGCCGCCGCACTGACGCCAGGCGCATCGCGCAGCTTCACGGCCAGCCGGTCGGCGCCCGGGCCGGTGGCGATGAAGGCGGAGAGGCCCGAATGTCGGACGATGTCGGAGGCGGTGCCGCGCGCCATCAACTCGCCGTAGGCGATGTACGCGATCTCGTGACAGCGTTCGGCTTCGTCCATGTAATGGGTCGAGACCAGCACGGTGATGCCGCTGGCGGCATAGGCGTGAATCTCGTCCCAGAAGGCGCGCCGTGCCTTGGGGTCGACGCCGGCCGTCGGCTCGTCGAGCAGCAGCAGCCTGGGTTCGTGCAGCACGCAGGCCGCCAGTGCCAGCCGCTGCTTCCAGCCGCCCGACAGGGCGCCGGCGAGCTGGTGCTGGCGGGTCGTGAGGTCGAGCCGTTCGAGCGAGTGATCGACGCGTCCGCGGATGCGGTCGAGGCCGTAGACACGGCCCACGAACTCGAGGTTCTCGCGGATGGTGAGATCCTCGTAGAGTCCGAAGCGCTGAGTCATGTAGCCGGTCTGGCGCTTGATCTCCTCGCGGTCGCGTACGAGATCGTAGCCGAGACAGGTGCCGCCGCCGCCATCGGGCGTCAGCAGGCCGCAGATCATGCGCAGGGTCGTGGTCTTGCCCGAGCCATTGGGGCCGAGGAAGCCGCAGATGCGTCCCTGCTCGACGGCCAGGCTGAAGCGGTCGACAACGGTGCGCGGGCCGTAGCGCTTGACGAGATCATGGACGTCGATCGCGGGTGTACCGGGAGCAGGCGTCACGGCGCCGGCCCGAAAGGTTCGACCGCCACCGGCAGGCCCGGCGGCAACGGCGGCGCCGGCGACGTCGGCCGCGCCTCGACCAGGAACACCAGCTTGGTCCTGGCACTCTGGGAATAGATGACCGGTGGGGTGAACTCGGCCCGCGGCGAGACATAGACGATGGTGGCCTTCAGACCGGCCGGGCAGCCATCGCAGGTGAAACCGACCTGCTTGCCGGATTTCGCCTGCGCCACCTCCTCCTCGGGCACGAAGAAGCGCAGCTTCACGCGCGACGGCGGCAGCAGCGAGACGACGGGTGACCCGGCCGGAACCCACTCGCCGACATTGAAGAACGTATTTTCGACCAGCGCGTCTTCCGGCGCCACCGGCATCACGTCGTCGAGCCGCTGCCGTGCCTGATCGAGGTTGGCCTGGCCCTGCTCGATCAGAGCCGCGGCCGCGGCGATCTCGGATTGCCGGGCGGCGAGGTCGCCGACCTTTTCCTGGGCGTCGAGCGAGGCGGCGCGCGCGCGCAACTGGCGCACCTGGGCATCGGCCGCCTCGTAGGCCTGTTGGGTCGAGATCCGGCGCGCCACCAGTTCGCTCTGGCGCTGGAGTTCCGACTCGGCCTGCACGAGGGCAGCCGCCACCTCGCGCTGCTGTGCCCTGATCACGTCCTGCTCCTCCGGCCGCTTGCCGGTCAGCAGGTTCCGGTGTCGCGCCTTGGCCTCGGACAGCATCGCTTCCGCCCGCGCGACCTCGGCCCGCGCAAGTGTCGGATCGATCACGAACAGCCGGTCGCCCTTCTTGACCAGGCCGCCGCGCTCGACCGGCCGTTCGATCAGCCGGCCGGCAACCGGCGGCGCGATCAGGCTGGTCTCGCCTTCGACGTAGCCGAGATAGCTTGCCCGGTCGGGCCCGAGGCCGAGCAGGGCGAGGGCGCGCTCGCCCCAAATGCCGTAGGTGACGAGCAGTGCCGCGGCTGCCGCCACGACGGCGATCACGGGCGCCCGCTTCATGAGGACGCCTTCGGAATCGGCTGCAGCGCGTGCAGCATCAGATCGGCGTGATGCCGGGCCGTGGCGCGAATATCGAGCTTCTCCGCGCCGATCGGTTCGAACACAGTGCGCCAGATGCCGCCCAGAAGCATGGCGCCGATGATCGACCGCACCGTCATGGCGGGATCGACCTCGCGGAACTCTCCCTGGGCGATGCCGCGGGCGATCAGGCTTTCCATCAACGGGAAGCCGCGGCCGATCACCTCCTTGAGATAGAAGCGGCCGATCTCGGGAAAGGCGCGCGACTCGGCGATCACCAGCTTGGCAACCGCCGCCAGCGGCGTCTCCTCGATACGGGTGGCCATGAATTCCAGAATGCGCGGAATCAGTGCAGCCACCGGGCCGCGGTGCTGGGCCAGCATGGCCTCGACCGTTCCGAGATTGCTGACCACGGCCTGGCGGACCACGCCCTGGAAGAGGGCGGTCTTGTCGTCGAAGTAGAGATAGATGGCGGCCTTGGAGAGGCCGGCGTGCCTGGCCACATCGTCGAGGCGCGTAGCGGCGAAGCCTTTTTCGACAAAGAGCGCCAGGGCCGCATCGAGGATTTCCTGCGGCCGTTCAGTGGGGGCACGTCGCTGCTTGGTCGGTTTCATTTAAATAACTTACCAGTCAGTTAGTTTATTTGCAACCCCCTCAAAGGGCGTTCCCGAGGGTAGAGTGGCGGCCTGGAGGTCAACCATGGACACCGTCATCGACACTGCTTCGCGTCGCCGCCGCACGCTGGATCCCAAGCCGGCAACGCCAGTCCTGTTCGCGCACTTCGTGCTGCGCTCGTCCAAGATCCAGCCGATGATCGACTGGTATTCGATGGTGCTGAACATGCATGTCGTGCAGCGCACCGATTACATCTGTTTCCTGACCTACGACGACGAGCATCATCGGCTGGGCATCGTGAACCTGGCCGGCCTCAAGGCGCCCGATGCGGGCACCTCGGGATTGGCGCACGTCGCCTACACGTTCGCCGACATCGGTGCGCTGCTCTCGACCTGGCGGCGCGTCAAGGCGCTCGGCGTCGCGCCGGCGCGCTGCATCCATCACGGGCCGACCGTGTCGATCTACTATCGCGATCCCGACGGCAACGGCGTTGAACTGCAGGTCGACCGCTACGCCACCAAGGAGGCGACGGCGGCATACTTCCAGACGCCCGAATTCATCAAGAACCCGATCGGCGTTGCCTTCGATCCCGAGGCGCTGGTGCGGGCCTACGAGTCGGGCGCCGCCGAAGACGACCTGCTGGCCATGCCCGACGGGCCGCCGGCCGCACCGCAGTCGGCACCGGGTGCCCAGGCGTAGCGCCAGTCAGGTCAGGAACAACCAAACCAGGGCGCTGCCGCCGACCGCCAGCACGGCGAGCGACGTCAGGACAATTGCCGAACGGCGGTTACGGAAGTCCTCGCGCTCGATGGCGTCGGCGATCTGCAGGTAGTGCCAGACGCCGCTGCACATGAGGACGATGCCCAGAATGACGAGCCCGACGCCCACCGTCTCGGCGTGCCGGTTCAGGGCCCGAGCCTGCGGCGCGACCTGGTGAAACTCCATCAGGAACAGGCTGAAACGGTTGATGGCGACGCCCAGCGTCATCACGGCGATGGCCGTGCGGATCCAGGCGAGCGCCGTGCGCTCGTTGGCGAGATGGTCGCTGATGTGCTGCGATTTCGACGGCGGGCTGTCCACGAAGTTCTCCCCCATGCGCCAGGGACCAAAGATAAAGGGCGCGACCCCGAAGGATCGCGCCCCGCATCTGTCCGTCAAGCGGAGGTTGGTTGTTCCAGCCTAGTTGTATTTGGCGATCTCTAGCCGGCCGACCTGGTCGCGATGGACCTCGTCCGGACCGTCGGCCAGGCGCAGCGTGCGCTGATGGGCGTACATGCTGGCCAGCTTGAACACCTGGCTGACACCGCCGGCACCGTGGAGCTGCAGGCAGCGGTCGACCACCTTGGAGGTGATGTTGGGCACCGCCACCTTGATCATGGCGATCTGCTGGCGGGCTTCCTTGTTGCCGAACTTGTCCATCGCCCAGGCGGCCTTGAGGACCAGCAGGCGGGCCATGTCGATCTCCATGCGCATGTCGGCGACATGGGCCTTGGTGACGCCCATCTCCGAGATGCGCTGGCCGAAGGCGACGCGGCTCTTGGCGCGCTTGATCGCCATCTCGAGTGCCCGCTCGGCGACGCCGATGGCACGCATGCAGTGATGGATGCGGCCCGGACCGAGGCGGCCCTGGGCGATCTCGAAGCCGCGGCCTTCACCTAGGAGAATGGCCGACTTGGGCACGCGGACGTTGTCGTAGACGACCTCGGCGTGGCCGTGCGGGGCGTCGTCGTAGCCGAACACGTGCAGCATCTTCACGATCTTGATGCCCTTGGCGTCGCGCGGCACCACGATCATCGACTGCTGGCGGTAGGCCGGCGCGTTGGGATCGCTCTTGCCCATCAGGATGATGACGGCGCAGCGCGGATCGCCCATGCCCGACGACCACCACTTGCGGCCGTTGATGACATAATCGTTGCCGTCGGCTTCGATGCGGCACTCGACGTTGCGCGCGTCGGACGAGGCCACGGCCGGCTCGGTCATGGCGAAGCAGGAACGGATCTCGCCATTCAGCAGCGGCTTCAGCCACTTCTCCTTGTGCTCCTTGGTCCCGTAGCGGGCGAACACTTCCATGTTGCCGGTGTCGGGCGCGGAGCAGTTGACCGATTCGGAGGCGATCGACGAGCGGCCCAGCACTTCGCAGATCGGCGCGTATTCGAGGTTGGACAGGCCCATCGTGCCGTGGGTGTCGCCGGTCTCGCGATCGGCCGGCAGGAACATGTTCCACAGACCGCGCTTCTTCGCCTCGGCCTTGCATTCTTCCATCACCTTGGGGAGCTGCCAGCGGTCCTTGGCCTTCTCCATCTGCTCTTCGTAGACGGGCTCGGCCGGGTAGATGACCTCGTCCATGAACTTGTTGAGCTTTTCGAGCAGCGCCTTGCTGCGGTCCGAGTATTCGAAGTCCATCGCTCTCTCCCTTTGTGCTGCGGCGGACTCTGGCCGAAAACGGTGGCAATGTGAACGGCCATTCAGCCCGCGCGGCCGCGCATGACGCCGCATCCGGGTTTCGGCGTGCGGACAGCTCCAGGGGAGACAATGCGTTGGACAACGTGATGCGTGTGCCTTTCAGGTCGATCGAATTCCTCAGTCGCGACGTGAAGGTCGAACGCCGCGCCGACGGCACCGTCGTGCTCGAGTCGAACCACAAGCTGAAGCCCTACTCGACGCATATACCCGCGCTGCTCGCCAGATGGGCGGCGGAGGCACCCGAGCGGGTCTGGCTGGCGCAGCGGCGCGGACCGGACCGCGAATGGCTCAAGGTCACCTACGCCGATGCCAAGCGACAGGTCGATGCCGTGACCCAGGCCCTGCTCGATCGCGGCTTCGGCCCCGACAGACCGGTGATGATCCTGTCGTCGAATTCGATCGAGTTCGCGCTGCTCACCATGGCCGCCATGCAGGCGCGCGCGCCGGTCGCCCCGGTATCGCCGGCCTATTCGGTGATGAGCCAGGATCACGCCAAGCTAAAATACGTCTTCGACCTCATAAAGCCCGGCCTGGTGTTCGTGCAGAACGGAGAGATCTACGCCAGGGCGCTTGCCGCGCTCGATCTGGAGGGCGTGCTGCTGGTCCATGTCGACAAGCCGCCGCCTCGGATGCAGTCGCTGCCGTGGAGCGAACTGGTGGCTGCGAAAGCGACCGACGCCGTGGCGAAGTCCGTCGCGGCGATCGAGCCCGGAACGGTGGGCAAGTTCCTGTTCACCTCGGGCAGCACCGGCATGCCCAAGGCGGTGATCAACACCCAGGAGATGATGTGCGCCAACGTCGCCATGATGAGCATGGCGCGGGTGCGCAAGCCGGAGGATCCCGCGCCGGTGATGCTCGACTGGCTGCCGTGGAACCACACCATGGGCGGCAACGCAACCTTCCAGGGCAATCTCGCCGAAGGCGGCACGACCTGGATCGACGACGGCAAGCCGTTGCCCGGCCTGTTCGACGAGACGTTGCGCAACCTGCGCGAGATCTCGCCGACATCGTTCTCCAACGTGCCGGCGGGCTACGCCATGCTGGCGACGGCGCTCGAGACCGACGAGGGCCTCGCCAGGCGCTTCTTCAGGAGCATCAACGTGCTCTCCTACGGCGGCGCCACGCTGTCCAACGACCTCTACGAACGCATGGAAACGCTGGCGGTGAAGCACACCGGCTATCGCATCCCCTTCACGACCGGCTGGGGCTCGACTGAGACGGCGCCGACGGCGACCAGCGTGCATTGGGCGTCCGACCGCGTCGGGTTGATCGGTCTGCCGTACCCCGGGGTGCGGCTGAAACTGGTGCCCACCGGCGAGGACGGCCGCTACGAACTGCGGCTCAGGAGCGTGATCGTGACGCCGGGTTACTTCAAGCAGCCCAGCCTCACCGCGGCGATGTTCGACGAGGAGGGGTTCTACAAGATTGGCGACGCCGGCCGCTTCGTCGATTCCGCCGACCCAAGCCAGGGTCTGATCTTCGATGGCCGCGTGGTCGAGGACTTCAAGCTCTCAAGCGGCACCTTCGTGCTGGTCGGCACGCTGCGCACGACGGCGATTGCCGCCGCGACGCCGGTGCTGCAGGACGCCGTGATCTGCGGCCACGACCGTGCCTATGTGGGCCTGCTGGGTTTCCCCAACATTGCCGCCTGCCGCAAGCTCGCGGGCGATTCCGAGGCGCGATTGCCGGTGGCCGATCTGCTGGCCCATCCCACGGTGGTTGCCGCCCTGCGCGACGGCCTTGCCGGCATGAACGCCGGCAGCAAGGGCTCGTCGTTGCAGGTACGCCGGGTGCTGTTGATGACCGAACCACCTTCGATCGACGGCCAGGAGATCACCGACAAGGGCTACATCAACCAGCGCGCCACGCTGGAGCGGCGCAAGGCGCAGGTCGAAAGGCTCTATGCCGGCGGCGAGGGCGTGATCGAGATCTGACTAATCCTCGGCGCGGCTTTCGCGAATCCGCCGCGTGCCCTGGAACACAGGCTTCAGCGGATCCATCACGAAGCGGATGCGCGGCAGGTCGGTGTCGACGGTGCAGCAGGTGCCGACGATCGGCTCGGCCAGTTTCAGGTCGGGCGCTTTCCAGGCGGCGGCGTCGAAGGTGCCGATCAGCGGCTTGCCGCGCTCGGCCTTGTAGAAGGTGTATTTCGGATCGACCTGGATCAACATCGGCTGGGTCTTGCCGTCGAGCGGGGCGTTCGCCGCCGTCACCCAGTTGATGTACTGCACGTCGGTGCCGGACACCGGCTGCGGATCGACGAGCGCGCAGTCGAGGATGATCCGGCCGTCCTTCTTCACCGTGCCCATCACGCGGTCGTGCCGGCGCAGGAATTTCACCTCGCCGCTCTCGACCGGGAAACCCCAGCGGGCACGCAATTCCCTGGCTGCCGCCTCGGTGCTGGCGACCGCACCCAGGAGAAAGCCGCGGGGATGGGCGCCGGCCCGGCTGCCGAGCCGTAGCATGGCGAGATTGAACGGGCCGACGGGGCTGTCGGAATACTTCGTGACGGCGAGGCCGACGTAGGAGGGCAGGGCCGGATGCATGGCCTTGGGCAGCAGCCGGTCGGTCGTGACCCGCGGCACCTCGATCAGAAGCTGCATGGTCTCGGCCTTGGGTAGCGCCCAGGCTTCGGTGTCGAGGTTGGCCAGCGTCGGCAGGCCGGCGGGCGATCGGGTGATGTCGAGCGTTCCGTAAAGAGGCATGGCGCTACTCCGCCGCCGCGGCGTCAGCCGGCTTCCTGGCGAAGTGCGGCATCACTTCCCTGGCGAACAGTCTGAGGCTCGCCATCACCTGGTCCTGCGGTATGACCTCGTTGGCGTTCAGGATGAAGTTGATGCAGTCGACGCCCAGCGACTCCCACTTCTTCACGGCACGGACGATGCGCGCCGGATCGCCGTAGGCCATGCCCTCGGTCTGCTGCTCGCCGGCATCGGGGCCGGTGGCGGCGCGGCGCAGCGCCGGCAGCAGGCCCAGCGACTGGTACGACGGCGAGGAATAAACCTCACGGGTCGAGATGAGCTGGGTCGCCAGGTAGTTGAAGGTGTTGCCGAGCTTCTGGCCCATCTCGATACCGGTCTTCTCGTCTTCATGGCAGAACAGGAAGTTGGTGGTGGCGACCTGCTCGTTCACGAAGGCGCCGACCGGTTCGCAGGATTTGATGCGCCGCCGGTACTCCGCGATCTTCTTTTCCTGCTCGCCGAAGCCGGCGAAGGAGAGGCCGAGGCTGCCCAGGCCGCGGTCGGCGGCGTCGATCTCGGTGCCGGGGCTGGTGACCGCCACCCACATCGGCGGATGCGGCTTCTGGTAGGGCTTGGGCAGGATGGTGCGCTCGGGCATCGACCAGAATTCGCCCTGGTACGAGAAAGTCTCCTGCATCCACATTTTGGGCAGGCAGCGCACGAACTCGTCCCAGCTTTTCTTGGTGGTGTCGGGATTGGCGCAGAAGCCGCCGAGTTCGGTCCAGGTGGCGGAGCGGCCGGTACCGACCTCGAGGCGACCGGCCGACAGCAGGTCGAGCGTGGCCGTGCGCTCGGCGATCTTTATCGGGTGGTTGAATTCGGGAACGCACACGACGATGCCGTGGCCGACCCGTATGCGCCTGGTCAGCACGGCACAGGCGGTCAGGAACAGTTCCGGCGCCGAGCAGTGCGAGTATTCCTCGAGGAAATGATGCTCGACCGCCCAGACGTGCTCGAAGCCCAGTTCGTCGGCCAGCTTCACCTGCTCAAGGCAATTGTTGTAGACGGTGCGCTCTTTTTCCGCAGTCCACGGCCGCGGAATGGAAATCTCGAAGAACAGGCCGAACTTCATGCCCCAATCTCCTGCAACCCCTGCATCTCCTGCAGCAATGCGAAACGCTAGGCTTGCCTGCGGACGGGCGCAACAGCACCATGGCACCGGAGGGCGAAACTGAAATGAAGCGACTGACTGGCAAGGTGGCGATTGTCACCGGCGGCGCGAGCGGCATGGGACGCGCGACCGTCATGCGCTTTCTCGCCGACGGCGCGAAGGTGGTGGTGGCCGACCTCAACGAAAAGAACGGTGCCGAGACGCTGGCCGTCGCCAGGACCCAGGGCCACGGCGATTCAATCGCCTTGGTGCGGTGCGACGTGGCCCGCGAGGCCGATGTGGCGGCGACGGTTGCGGAGGCCGAGAAGCGCTTCGGCCGGCTCGACATCGCCTATCTCAATGCCGGTGTCGGCGGTGCCTTCGGGCCGATCGCCGAGACCAGCGTCGAGGACTGGGATTACACCTTCGCGGTGCTGACGCGCTCGGTGTTCCTGGGCATGAAGCACGCCTCGCAGGCGATGAAGAAGCACCGAGACGGCGGGGTGATCCTGGTAACGGCGTCGATCGCCGGCATGGTGGGCGGCGGCGGCAGTCACGCCTATTCGGCCGCCAAGGCCGCCTGCATCAGCCTGATCGAAAACGTGGCGGCCGAACTCGGCCCCGACCGCATCCGCGTCGTCGGCATTGCGCCCGGCGTGATCTCGACGCCGCTGGTCCACCGCGGCCGGCCGGACAAATACGAGAAGCAGTTCGGCCGGCAGCCGTGGCCCGACCGCGGCGAGCCCGAGCACATCGCCGACGTGGCGGCGTTCCTGTGCTCCGACGATGCCCGCTTCATCACCGGCGAGACCGTGAAGGTCGACGGCGGCCTGCTGGCGCAAGGCGTGGCATTGTGGGGTACCGGCCGCGACAATACCTTCATGAAAAGCGCCGGCGTCAATCGCGGCACCACCGGCGAGGCCATGGAGGTGCGCAACTTGCAAACCGAAGGACAGAAGAAATGACCAGCGAAGCGGAGCGCCTGCACGGGCATCTCATCGGCCAGCAGGGATCGAGGCGTTCGCTGAACACGCCGGCGCTGGTCCTCGATCTCGAAATGCTCGACTGCAACATCGCGGAAATGGCGTCCTTCGCCACGGCGCACAAGGTGAAGCTGCGGCCCCATTCCAAGACCCACAAGTCGGCCGACGTCGCGCGCCGCCAGATCGCAGCCGGCGCGCTCGGGGTCTGCTGCGCCAAGCTGGGCGAGGCCGAGGCGCTGGGCGAGGCCGGCATCGAGGGGCTGCACATCACCTCGCCGGTGGTGACGCCGCAGGCGATCGCGCGCCTGATCGAGCTGAATGCCAAGGTGAAGGGGCTGATGGTCGTGGTCGACCATCCCGCCAATGTCGAGGCGCTGGCCGCCGCCGCCAAGGCGGGCCAGACGCTCCAGGTGATCGTCGATATCGACCCCGGCATCCATCGCACCGGCGTCGCTTCGCCCGAGGCCGCGGTCGAGCTTGCGCAACTGGTCGCCAAGCACAAGGCGCTGAAATACGGCGGCGTGCAGTTCTACTGCGGCCGACACCAGCACATCGTCGACTTCGCCCAGCGCAAGGCCGAGATCGAGGAACGCACGGACTACCTGAAGGCAATCCTCGCGAAGCTGGAGGCCGCCGGGCTGAAGCCCGCCATCGTCACCGGCTCCGGCACCGGCACGCATTTCATCGACGCCAAGCTCGGCGTCTACACCGAGCTGCAGGTCGGCTCCTACGTCTTCATGGATCACGACTACAACGTCTGCGACCTGCGGGGAGCCGACCGGCCTACCTTCGAGCAGGCGCTGCAGATCGACACTCGCGTCGTCAGCGCCAACACGCCGGGCATGGTGACCGTCGATGCCGGGCTGAAGGCGATGGCGACCGAGAAAGGCCCGCCGATGATCATGAAGGGCGCGGTGGACGGCTCGACCACGCGCTTCATGGGCGACGAACATCTGGCGGTGATCGCGCCGGAGGGCCAGGCAGCACCAGCGCTCGGCGAGCAGGTGATCCTGGTGCCGCCGCACTGCGACCCGACGGTGAATCTCTACGAGAGCTATCACGTGGTGAAGGGCGACACGCTGGTCGAGATCTGGCCGGTGACGGGAAGAGGGCGGTCGCGGTAGCGGCGGGCGTACCACTGTTTTGAGGGGTAGGCAGGCTAGGCGCGCTCGCTCGCGGCCTTGCTACCGCCAGCTACACCACTAAATGGGGCACGACCCGCATCATAGATAAAGCACGCCCAAACCATTTTTGGGCGACTGCCCGTTTTCACCCACCCTCGCATGTGCCTCCGCCGTTCCACGGCCAACGCCACCTCTGCCTGCAGGCTTGCCGGGAGATTGATGTTCTCTATATGTTCCTATATGATCTAGACCTGTGGATAACATCCGAGGCGATGGGAGGAGCCAATGCAGCGGCCAGAGGATTGGGAAGTCGGAAACCTTCTCGGGTTCATGCGTGTCTACAATATTCAGGGAGCGGTTCCCGGATACCATCACCTGACACGGGAGGACCTCGAAGCCCAGGTAGCGGAGATCAAGTTGAGGGACGCCCAGGCAAAGGAAGCTGAGGCGAGGGATGTCCAGGCGAGGGAGGCCGCGGCGAGAGAAGCTGCGGCAAAAGCCGCCGCGCCCAGGCGGGCTGTGCGCTCTCGCAAGGCTCCCGCTCGCAAGGTGGTTCCACGCAAGGCTTCGGTGCCTAGGGCTGCATCGCCCCTGGCTTCTGCCGCGAGCCGCCCCGCGCCGCCTGTAGTGAGCCATCCCGCCGTCGCAACGTCCGCCGTCACGCCG
>CALFRN010000397.1 GCA_937919085.1 uncultured Reyranella sp. | reverse complement strand
GCAGCAGCGCATCGACGCAACTAGGCGGCCGCCGACGGGCATACCGGCGTTCAGCGCCGGCGAATGGAAGGCGCTGCGCGAAGTTTGCAAGTAGGCAGGGCGAATTGACTGTATAGGATAAATATCCTATTATTCCGACCGATGATCGACCGAGTCCATTCCAGGCCTGCTTCCCAATCGTTCGAAGTAGAGGCGAAAAATGCGAAGAAGTCGATCTCCCGAATGTCCGCTTTCGGCGGACATTGCGAGGCGACGATAGGATCGAAAAAGCCAAGGCAATCGAAGGACTTGGCCCCGGTCGGGCGGGACAAGGTGGGAGCGGTGTTGAATTCCCCGTCTGTCCGCCAGATGGCGGACACTCAGCCCTTGATCCGCTGCCCGCCGATCCGGCAGTCCTTGAGGATCTCCGGCCGGAAGGCGAGGCCATGGCCCGGCCGCTCCGGCGGGCTCATGGTGCCGGTCTTCGACGGCAGCACCGGCTCGATCCACAGGTCGTCGTTCCAGTCCATGTATTCGAGGTAGTTGGCGTTGGGGATCGAGGCCATGACGTGCACCATGGTCTCGTGGAAGAGGTGCGGGGCGATGCGGATGCCCCACGGTTCGGCTGCGGCCGCGATCTTGCGCAGTTCGCTGTAGCCGCCGCGCATCGGGTCGGGTTGCAGGATCGGCGTGCTCGGGTGCTCGAAGAACGGCCGGAGGTCATTTCGCGTGAAGTGGCTTTCGCCGCCGACGATGCGGGTCTTGAGCGCCGCGGCGATGCGGCGGTAGCCGGCGAAGTCCTCGGCAACCACCGGCTCTTCCAGCCAGTAGGGATCGAACTCGTCGATGTGGTGGCCGGCCTGGATCGCGGTGTCAGCGTCCCAGCCCATGTTGACGTCGATCATGATTTCGATGTCGTCGCCCATCGCTTCGCGCATCGCCTTCACGTTCTCGACGTCCTCGCGCCACGGCCTGATGTGCGCGACCTGCATCTTGATGGCCTTCAGCCCCTGCGCCGTGAACTCCCGGGCGCGCGCGATCATGCCGTCGCGGCCCAGGCCGCGGAACACGCCGGAGCCGTAGGCGGGAATTTCGGTGCGGGCGGCACCCCACAGGCGGAACAGCGGCAGCGAGGCGCGTTTGCCGACGATGTCCCACAGCGCCATGTCGACGGCGCTCTGCGCGAACACGGTGACGCCCATGCGGCCGAGCCAGAAGTTGCTCTTGTAGAGGGTCTGCCAGATCGCCTCGACTTCGGTGGCATCGCGGCCGATCACGTGCGGCGCGATCAGCTCCTTCATGCAGGTATCGAGCGTGTGCAGGCCGCCGCGCAGCACCATCAGGTAGCTCATGCCCACGAGTCCGCCCTGGGTTTCGACCTCGAGCACCAGGATGTCGCGCTTCGACGCCGCCAGGATGCCGGCGGCCGGGGCACTGCCGCGCCACGGCACCTGGAGGAGGGTGGTGCGCATTTCGACGATGGTGGTGGGCGTGGTCATGAGCGTGTCTCCCGCTGTCCTATCTAATGGGTCTTTGCCCCACTATGATGCGGCCCGCATGAGCCAGTCCAACCGCATCTATCTCTTCGACACCACCCTGCGAGACGGCGCCCAGACCCAGGGGGTGGATTTCACCGTGGCCGACAAGGCCGCGATCGCGCGCGAGCTCGACCTGTTGGGCGTCGACTACATCGAGGGCGGCTGGCCCGGCGCCAATCCGACCGACGACCGGTTTTTTGCCGACCCGCCGGAATTCCGGAACGCCAAGTTCGTCGCCTTCGGCATGACGCGCCGCGCCGGCCGCTCCGCTGCCAACGATCCGGGGCTGACCGCCATCCTTCAGACCAAGGCGCGCAATGTCTGCATGGTCGGCAAGACCTGGGATTTCCACGTCGACGTGGCCCTCGAGGTCGACCGTCAGGAATACCTCGAGATCATCGGCGATTCGCTGGCCTATGCGAAAACCCGCATGGACGAGACGATGTTCGACGCCGAGCATTTCTTCGACGGCTACAAGGCCAATCCGGACTACGCCATGGCCTGCCTCGCCGCGGCCGAGAAGGCCGGCGCCCGCTGGCTGGTGCTGTGCGATACCAATGGCGGAACGCTGCCGCACGAGATCGAGCGCATCGTCGGCGAAGTGGTGAAGAAGATTCCCGGCGAGCGCATCGGCATCCACACCCACAACGACACCGAGAACGCCGTCGCCAACACCCTGGCGGCGGTGCGTGCCGGCGCCCGTCAGGTCCAGGGCACGATCAATGGCCTCGGCGAGCGCTGCGGTAATGCCAACATGATCGCGCTGATCCCCAACCTCGTGCTCAAGATGGGCTTCGATACGGGACTGAAGGAAGGCGCACTGCAGCGGCTCACGCACCTGTCGCGCCTGCTCGACGACCGCCTCAACATGCCGACCAACCGCAGCGCCGCCTATGTCGGCACCCGCGCCTTCGCGCACAAGGGCGGGCTGCATGTCTCGGCGGTCGAGAAGGATCCGAAGACCTACGAGCATGTCGATCCCGAGATCGTCGGCAACCAGCGCATCATCGTGGTCAGCGACCAGGCCGGGCGCTCCAACATCATGGCGCGCTTCCGCCAGATCGGCCTCGAGGTCGATCCCAAGGATCCGGGCGTCGCGCGGCTGCTGGAGATCGTCAAGGAACGCGAAGCCGAGGGCTATGCCTACGACGGCGCCGATGCCAGCTTCGAGCTGCTGGCGCGGCATCAGCTGCATACGGTTCCCGACTACTTCACGCTGCAGAGCTTCCGCGTGCTCTCCGAGCGGCGGGTCAATGCGCGCGGCCAGCTCATCGCGCTCTCCGAAGCGACGGTGAAGCTCGACGTGGC
>CALFRN010000396.1 GCA_937919085.1 uncultured Reyranella sp. | reverse complement strand
AGCCCGTCGCAGCAAACGAACACCGCCCGTCGAGACCCTGCCATGCGTCGTTCCTCTTGCACTCGTCAGGGGATGGTAGTCGACTTCACCCTGAAACCCAGGAGGAAACGATGCAATTCGGTTATTTCACCATGCCGTCGCATCCGCCGGAGCGTCCCCTCAAGGATGGCCACGAATGGGACCTGCAAGTGATCCGCTGGCTCGACGAGCTGGGTTTCACCGAGTGCTGGATCGGCGAGCATCACACCGCACCGTGGGAGCCGCATCCCTCGCCCGATCTGCTGGTGGCGCAGGCGCTGATGCAGACCAAGAACATCCGTCTCGGTCCCGGCGGCTTCCTGCTGCCCTACCACCACCCCGCCGAACTGGCGAACCGCGTCGCCATGCTCGATCACATATCGGGCGGACGCCTCAATTTCGGGATCGCGGCCTCGGGCCTGCCGAGCGACTGGGCGATGTTCAATGTCGACGGCATGACGGGCGTCAATCGCGACATGACGCGCGAGGCGCTCGACATCATCCTGAAGCTGTGGAGCTCGCCCGAGCCGTTCGACTACAAGGGCAAGTTCTGGCACGTCACCAAGCCCGACACGATGTTCGGGTTCCTGAAGCCGCACATCAAGCCCCTGCAGAGCCCGCATCCACCGATCGGCGTTGCCGGCCTCTCCAAGGGTTCCGACACGCTGAAGCTCGCGGGCGAAAAGGGCTACATCCCGATGAGCCTCAACCTCAACCCGGCCTATGTCAGCAGCCACTGGGAGTCAGTCGAGATCGGCGCCGCCAAGGCGGGCCGCACGCCCGATCGCGGCCAGTGGCGCATGGTGCGCGAGGTCTTCGTCGCCGACACCGACGAGGAGGCGATGAAGCTCTCGGTAGGCTCGCACATGGGCCGCATGATGCGGGAGTATTTCCTGCCGCTCCTCGCCCAGTTCGGCTTCCTCGAGTTCCTCAAGGTCGATCCCGGCGCGGCGGATTCCGACGTGACGCCGGAATACTGCGCCAGGCACAACTGGATCGTGGGCTCACCGAAAACCGTCATCGAGAAGATCGAGAAGATCTATCACGAGGTCGGTGGCTTCGGGCAGTTGCTGGTGTTCGGCTTCGACTATGTCGAGAACCCCAAGGCGTGGCGTCACTCGCTCGAGCTCCTGTCGAAGGAGGTGATGCCCAGGGTGCAGCACCTCAAACCCAAGGCGGCGCGGCTGGCGGCGGAGTGACGCCGGCCGCCGTCAGGCGGCGCGACCATCAAGCGGCGACTGGCACGCTCTTGCCGGTCGCCGCCGCCACGTTGCCATGCAGGTGGGCGACCAGCGCATCGTCGAGCTTGAGGCGCGCCGCCAGCATGGCGAGATAGCCGCGCTCCGCCGCACTGTCGACGTCGATCGCCAGGAGAGAGGCGGCGTAAATTTCGGCCGCCTCCTCAGGAGTTGCGGCGGCGTCCGCCACCGCATCGATGTCGAGCTTGGCGCGCAGCTCGTCCATCACGAAGGCCTTGTCGTCGACGGCAAGCGGCAGCTTGTCCATCTCGGCGAAGATGCGCGCCTGTTCCCGGGCGTCGACATGCCCGTCGGACTTGGCCGCGGCGATCATCGCCCGCAGCAGGTGGCGCGCGAGATTCTGCTGCCCGATCTCGGTCGCGGGATTGAACGGGGTGCCGCCCGGCGCCGGCAGCATGGGTACACTCGGTTGCCCGGCAGCCTCCTGCGGCGCCGCGGCCTTCTTGCCGGCCTGCCAGTCATTGTAGGCCTTGTAGGCGAGCGCACCGACGGCTGCCATGCCGCCGAGCTTCAGTGCCTCGCCGCCGATCTTGCGGCCGGTCTTGGTGCCGAGCACGAGCGCCGCGAGGCCACCGGCCAGCGCGCCGCCGCCGGCTCCGCGCAGGAAATCGCCGCCACCCTGACCGCCTTGACCACCCAGGAACTGGTCCATCAAACGCTTCGCATCCAGCATGTCGCTCCGCCCTTTGCTGTTCGGATTGGCGAGTTCATCTGGAGTGCAATTGTGGCGAAAAAGTGCGAACTGCGATGCTATCAGCTCGCGCGTTTCGACAGCCACGCCGCGGCGGCAAACCCCAGCGCGGCGACCAGCATGATACCGGCCAGGCCCCACAGCACCGGCGTGTAGCCGCCGAAAGCACCCCAGGCGAGCGAAGCAGCGATCGGGCCGACCGCGCGCATGATGTTGGTCGGCATGGTGAGCGCGCCCGAGACCACGCCATAGCCCTCGGGACCGATGAACTCCGGCACCGACATGCCACGCAGGATGGTCACCAGCCCATTGGCGAGACCGTAGATAACGGCAAAGAGAATCAGGCCATAGACGTCACTCACCCCCATCGCCAGCATCGCCATCGCCACAGGGAAGGCAAAATAGACCAGTGCGCCCAACTGGATGGTGGTGATGTGGCGCTGCCCGGCCATCAGCAGCACCCGGCCGACGACCTGCATCGGGCCGATCAGCGCGATGATGGCCATCACCACGCCGATCGGCACGCCGCGGTCGTCCAGCAGCGGGATCAGGTGGAAGCTCATGGCCGAGAAAGCGAGGCCGTAGCCGGCGAAGGCCACGACCAGGCCCCAGAACGCAGGCACCCGTACCGCGGCAGCCAGCGGACTCTTGCGGACCGTGCCCTCCGGCGGCGGTGTCGGCGCGGCGATGGCGATCGCCTTTTCGCCGGGGCCCGGCACGAACAGCCAGTGCATGAGGGCAACGACCAGGTTGACCGCCGCCATCACCTCGAGCGTCGGCCGCCAGCCGATACGCTCGATCAGTAGCTGCGCGAACGGGATGCCGAAGGTACTCGCCAGCCCGCCGAGGAAGGTCATCAGCAGGATCGCCTGCTTGTAGCGTGGCCCGTAGACCCGGGTGATCACCGCGAAGGCGGGCTCGTAGAGGATCACCGCCTGGCAGATGCCGAGCCCGATCCACACGACGTAGAACAGCGGCAGCGTGTCGATGCGCGACCACACCATCAGCAGCGCGGCGGCCCCCAACGATCCGCCGGTCATCAACTTGCGGCCGTGGCCGCGATCGATCCAGGCGCCGACCGGGATCGAACAGAGCCCCGCCACCAGCAGACCGGCCGACAGGGCGCCGAACATCGAACTGCGAGACCAGCCGAGGTCCTCGGTCATCGGCACGACGAACAGTGGAAAGGTATAGTAGACGAGGCCCCAGGAAATCAGTTGGCCGAGCGACAGCATCCACAGAATGGTTGCCGGGCGCTTCCGCCACGGTCCGCTTGCCCTCACCGCCGCCATTTCGATACCGTCCCAATCACGCCCGTGCGCTGCATCGACCCTACCGCCCGATCGATGTCGAAGATAGAAAGATGATCTCGACCACGCGTAGTGCAGGTTTTCCATGGGACAAAGCCGAATGCGTATCGGCATCGACCTCGGCGGCACCAAGATCGAAGGCGTCGTTCTCGCGGCCGGTGGCCTCGAACGGGCCCGGCTGAGGATCCCGACACCGCAGGACTCCTACGAAGCGGCCGTCGCGGCGATCGTCGAAGTGATCGGCGAACTCGAGCGGCGCGCCGGTGCGGCCTGCTCGGTGGGCCTCGCCACGCCGGGGGCGATTTCTCCGGCGACCGGTCTGATGAAGAACGCCAACTCGACGCAACTGAACGGCCGGCCCCTGCATCTCGACATCGAAAGCGCGCTCGGCCGCCCGGTGCGGATGGCCAACGACGCCAACTGCCTGGCCGTGTCTGAGGCCTCCGATGGCGCCGCGGCTGGCTGCAGGGTGGTGTTCGGCGTCATCCTGGGCACCGGCGTCGG
>CALFRN010000395.1 GCA_937919085.1 uncultured Reyranella sp. | reverse complement strand
CGTTCCGGGTAACGTCGATCGACGACGATGGGCCCAGCGGGCACCGCGGCTACAGGTCACTCGATGAGGCGGCCCAGGAGTTCATGGGCGGCATCGACATTCAGCGTCCGCTCTTGGCGACCCGTGAGGCGCCGGAAAGCGAATTGGCCGCTCGCCAGCGCCAAGTCGACAAGGAACGCGCGCAGCTTCAGATGCAGGGGAAGGCCAAGCGCACCGGGCAGTCGGTGGCCGACGACCTGCCGCTGTTCGGCGGCGATCGGCAGAAGACGTTGTTCTCACCGAAGGCGGAACTTACTCCCGCCGTGAAGGTGGGCGATCGCGTACTGCGTGATGACACCCACTTGAACGCTCTGTATCGGATGCCGGCAGGCACGCCGGAGCAGGTCACGGCGCGTCAGCGGGCCATTCTGGACGGCGGCGAGAAAGGCTTTATCGACCACCGCGGCCGGTTCCTTGATCGGGAGCAGGCGCATGACTACGCAATGGCGAACGACCTAATCAGGGAAGATGCGCCATCATGGGCGCGCACTCATCGGGAACTGATCTCAGAACATCTAAAGCCGCGCGAAGAGGACCGGCAGACGACACTGTTAAGCCCGAAGCAGGTCGAGACCCCGGAATTCCGCCGCTGGTTCGGCAACAGCGCCGTCGTCGACGAGGACGGTATGCCGCGCGTCGTCTATCACGGCACGACGGCCGACATCACCGAGTTCGATCCGGGCAAGCGCGGCGCTGCCACGGGTGCGCCGTCAGCAGAAAAGGGCTTCTTCTTCTCAAGCAGCCCCGACGTCGCGGGCAGTTACGCTGTCGGCCACAACGCCTACGAGGACGTGCCTTTCCTCCGGTTCGTGAACAAGATGACGGGTGGCCTCTACCAGAAGGCCAACGAGGCGATCGTGCGGCCGTTCGGCATCAGCGCGATCGAGCATGGCGAGAACATCATGCCGGCGTACCTGTCGATAGAGAACCCGCTGGTGATCGAGTTTCACGGACAGGAGTATCGCGAGCGGTCGTTTGCGCGGCTGATCGAGCAGGCGAAGGCGGAGGGCCATGACGGCGCCGTGTTCCGCAATGCCGTCGATCCAGGCTTCAAGGGCGGCGAGGATCCGTCGGACATCTACGTCGCGTTCGAGCCCACGCAGATCAAGTCGGCGATCGGCAACCGGGGTACGTTCGACCCCGCCAACCCGGACATCCGGTACTCGCCGAAGGGTGCCGCCGAATCCGACAACCAGCCTGGCGTGGTTATTGGCGGCGTTCCCGGTCGGATGGCGTGGTCCTTTTCCGACCCCGCGGCGGCCCCCCCGCCGATCCAGCATCCAACCCAGCGCGGCCCCCGCATCGAAAAGGTTGGGGCCGCCGTTCACAAGATCCTGCGCGCAAAGGGCTTCCGTGACCTTGCCCGTGAAGTGACCGGCGCGGAGGACGTCGAGGTCATGCCGGGCCTCGGCACCTGGGAGGGCAACCGCGAGCCCTCCTTCACCATCACCGGCAAGGGCCTGACGGACGACGGCGCTGACAGGCTGGCGCGGCTGCTGGGCTTTGCCTTCGGGCAGGACAGCGTTATCACGCTGCGGCATTCGCCGGACCTGCAGGAGGGCCGCCCGACCCTCTATATTGGCGGCGACAAGAGGTTGAATGCGGACACGCTGGATGCGATAATCTCAGCAGCACGCGAGAGGGGGCTGGACCTATCGACCTCTGCTGATGGAACCTCGGTGAAGTTCATTCACTTTGGTGACGAGGCGGAAGTCGGCGGGTTCATGGATGCGGTTGGCGAAATCGCCAGCGACGCAGGACTTCCGCCTCCCTCCGCGTTCAGGACCAGGAGTGATCTCCATGAAGCATCCACCTATGGATTTGAACAAGTTCGAGGAGATGGCGAGAGCCAAGGGCTTCCGGGTGGCGACGCCCGACGATCCGATCTACTCCAGCGGACCTTCGATCATCTTGTCGCCCCGTTCGCGCGGGCAGTCGGGGCAGAAGGCTATCGTCTCTCACCCGACCGATTCGGAGAACGCTTCGGACTTGCCGAAGGCGAAATTGAACTCCTGAGAGAGAAGCTCCGCCCCACCACTGGCGTCACCCGGTCGACGGTGCCGCTGGTCACGGGGGCGGAGAAGGCCGACGTGACACCGACGTCGGTAGTCCGCACCAAGGGCGGCGGGCAGAAGCTCGAGCCCAATGTCACCGACGCGATGTGGTTCCTGCAGAACAGGGCCGCCCAGAAGGGCATGATCGAGCCGGGTGACTACACGCCCAAAGCCAAGCGCATCCTGGCGCAGACGATCGTCGACGAGATCAAGCACCATATCGACACGGCATCGAAGAGCGCCGTCGGTTGGTACGATGCAGCCCTGAAGAAGGCGAAGGCCGAGTACGAAAAGGTTTTCCCGCAGATCAAGTCGGACCCCGACAAAGCGATGATGTTCGATGCCGTGCTGGGGATCACCTCGCAGGGCAACGACGTTCACTCCAATTCGCTGTTTGCCACCCGCATCTTCAAACTACTCGAGGACGGACGTCCCGACGGCAACCACGCGCCGATGTCCCTCTCCGATGTGGTCGATGCGCTGAAGGGCACGTTCGGCAACCAGACGCGCGCGATCGAACTCAACCTTCTCAAACTCGAGCATCTTCTTGAGACGAATGGCTACGACCGCATGCGGCAGTTGTTCAACGAGACGCTGACCGTCGCGGAGTGGAACAAGCGCCTGCGCGAAGATCCGTCCCTGTTCGGCCCCAACGGCAAGCCTCTACAGGTCGAGGGTGCAGCTCCGCAGAAGGTGACGGGCTGGATGGTGTTCGGCCCGAAGATTGGCTCGTTCGTCAACAACCTGCACGGCGACTACTCGACGTTGACGGCCGACCTGTGGTTCTCGCGCACATGGAACCGCATGCTCGGCTTCATGTTCCAGCACGTTCCAGAGAAGGAAGCGGCGCAGTACCAAGAGTTCAAGGACGCCCTGCTGGCCGAGTGGTCGGGCGACAAGGGCTCGAAGATGAGCCGCGGCAAGCCGGTGATGCAGAAGGGGAAAGAAGTTCCTTGGGAGCACGGCACCGATGTCACCAGCATGTCGAAGGCCGATGTGGATCGGCTGATCAACGACCCGCAGGCGATGCTGGACTACGCCATCTCCGTCGAAGAGTCTTATCGGACTGGTGCCTACAAGCAGAAGAGCGACCTCCGGCGTCGTGCGAAGAACTGGATCGAGAGCCGCTATGAACCACAGGCCGCGCCGCGCACCGATCTCGAGCGGCACTTCCAGCAGCAGACCATGGAGGCGGCGCAGGCCGCGCTGAAGAAGCAGGGCGTCGACATCACGATCGCCGACATGCAGGCGGCGCTCTGGTACTACGAGAAGGAACTCTTCGGGAAACTCGGCGTGAACGATGGCCGCCGCGCACCGGCTGACTATGCCGACGCCGCCCAGGCCACCCTGAAGGCCTACCATGATGGCGACCTGTTTGGCCGCAAGGCGAAGGTCAAGAAGGGCGCCGCGAAGGGCGACGCGCCGCAATATGCCGATTACATCGGCGGCACGAAGGATGCGTTCTATACGCCGGATGGCGACGGCACCGAGAACAGCGGCCCCCGCTTCTCCCCCAAATCCGAAGAGCCGTTCTACTCCGCCCTGACGCGCGGCGTCGAAGGCCTGAAGCTGGACAAGGCGACGCCCGGCCAGTGGGAGGCGACCGTCCGCAACATGCCCGGCGTGAAGGCCGAGGAACGCGCCTGGGTCGGCCTCGACGACTGGCTGAAACTGCAGACGAAGTCGGTGACGAAGGCCGAGGTGCTGGGCTATCTGCGCGCGAACGAGGTGCAGGTGCGCGAGGTCAAGAGGGGCGGCTATCAGGCTCCGCAGAACCAGATCGACTCTATCGCCGACCTTCTGGAACAGGGGCATGACTTTACTCAAGAGGACGCAAGGAAACTCGCGGAAGAAGTGGGGCGCGGCGACGCAGGAGCGCTCGAGAACCTTGAGGCGCTGGGTTTCCCTGACGACCTGCTCAAGCCGATCTACGATAGCGCCGGGGACGGCGCGACCAAGTTCGGCTCCTACACCCTCCCCGGCGGCGAGAACTACCGCGAGCTGCTGCTGACGCTGCCGCCGCCAGGGGCGTCGCCGCAGGTTGCGGAGGCCGCTGCCGCCCGCGATGTGGCGGCCAGGGCGCGCGTCACTGCCTTTGCGACGTGGCGTGACGCGACAGAGGAACATGGCCGCCCAGCCAACCGCCCCCAGCATCCTACGGTCGCTGCGGCATGGAAGGCCCTTTCCGAGGTCGACGCTACGCTCGCGGCGGCCAATGAAAAGCTGGTCGCACTTCAGCGTGCGGCCCCGACTCCCTTCCGCGAAGGCCACTGGGACGAGCCGAACGTCCTGGCGCACATCCGGTTCGACGACCGCACTGGGCCGAACGGCGAGCGCGTGCTGCACATCGCCGAGATCCAGAGCGACTGGCACCAGAAGGGGCGGAAGCAGGGATACAGCGGCGTCGACGCCGTCCCGCTATTTGACGTCTATAGCGATGGCCGCGTTGTCGCGCGCGATCTGAATGAAGCCCAAGCGGATGCGTGGCAGGCGGCCCATCCCGAGCAGGCTCCGTTTGAGGTTATGGAGCATGAGTTTGGCGCGGTTGCCGGCGGCGTCCCCGACGCCCCGTTCAAGACCACCTGGCCGGAACTCGCGATGAAGCGGATGCTCCGGTACGCATCTGAGAACGGCTACGACCGGGTGTCGTGGGACACGGGCGAGACCAATGCGGCCCGGTTCGATCTCAGCCAGCACATTGATGAAATTCGCTACACGAAGAACGAGGACGGCACGTTCGACGTTGGGGCCTACAAGGGCGACGACCAGCCATGGTCCGACGACCGCGCAACGCCGGAGATCATCGCAAACACACTGGGCAAGGAGATCGCCGACAAAATCGTGAGGGGCGACGGCGCAGAGTGGGAGGGCATGACGCAGCTTTCCGGCCTCGACCTCAAGGTCGGCGGCGAGGGCATGGCAGCCTTCTACGACAAGCAGCTGCCCATCATCGCCGGCAAGCTCGGCAAGAAGTTCGGGGCGAAGGTCGAGGCAGGCGGGATCAAGGAGCCCTACTCGCACAATACCTACACGTCGCAAAATATGTTCAGCGAACTGTTGCGCTTCCACGACATCTCGCCCGATGCGTGGGTCAGACTCACGCGCCGCCAGAAAGAGGAACTCGAGCGCGAGCATCACAAGTACGAGGGCGGCCACAAGACGCACAGCCTCGCCATCACCGACGCCATGCGCGACGGCGTCATGCAGGGACAGGCGCTGTTCAGCCCGAAGCGGCCGACCGCCAACCCGAACCGGCCGCTCACGGCGGACCAGGACTACGGTCTCAAGGCGATCGGCGCCGAGATCGACGTGCCGACCGCGACAGAGTGGGCGCGCAGCAAGACGCGCGGCGCCGGCGAGAAGACGATCATCGCCACCCTCGATCGCTACTACGGCATCAAGTCCGACGACCCGACGGGCTACTTTGGCCTGCGCAACTCTAATACGGTGGGCGGTGCAGTTGAGGGCTTCAACACGATCGGCACTCTCAAATTCGAGGGGAGCACTTACGCGCTCAAGGATCGCACCGGCGGCGTAAAGGCGCTCATCGACGGCCTGGGGGACGAGGCCCACGACTTCGCGCGCTGGGTTGCCGGCAATCGCGCCGAGATTCTGAAGAGGGAAGGGCGCGAGAACCTGCTCGATGACCGGGCGATCAAAGGCCTCAAGTCCCTGAACCAGGGCACGCTCGCCGAGCCGTACACGCTGGCGAATGGCAGGACGACCACCAGTCGCGAGGCCGCATACCTCGACGCGCTGAAGAAGTACCACGCGCTCAACAAGAACGTGATGGATCTCGTGGTCGAGAGCGGCCTGATCAAGCGGGCCGTGGCCGACCAGCTGCTCGCCAATCCGTTCTACATTCCGTTCTATCGCGTCGACCCGGCCGCCGGCGACCAGTTCATCGCGCCGAATTCCCGGTCGTCGTCTGTCGGCCAGAGGGCATTCGAGAAGCTGAAGGGCGGCACCGAGAAGCTGAACCACGACCTATGGGAGAACATCGACAGCAATTTCTCGCACCTGATCGAGGCATCGCTGCGGAACAGGAACGCCATCCCGGTGCTGAAGACTGCAGTCCAGCAGGGCGCCGCGGTCAAGTTGACCGAGCAGCAGTACAAGCATCTCAGCGACAAGGAGCAGAAGGCCCAGACGGTCTGGGTGATGGAGAACGGCGAGAAGTTGTACTACCGCATCGAGAACGAGGGCCTGATGGCGGCGGTGTCGGTCCTCGAGCCGATCAGCCAGAACGCCCTCGTGAAGACCGGCCAGGCCTTTAGGACGGTCCTCCAGACCGGCGTCACGATGAGCCCGCACTTCGCCGCCAAGAACATCATTCGAGACACGCAGCAGGTTCTTGCCACGACGCCGATCAGCTGGAACGTCGCCGGAAACCTCAAGAGGGGGTTCAAGGAAAACGACGCGGGCCGCGCGTTGATGAACCTCGGCCGGGCCGCATTCGGACAAGAAGTTCAGGCGGCGCGCATGAGCGACGTTGCTGCCAACGCCATGATCGGCGGCGCCTTGATGCGGTTCGGCGATGTCTCGGATACCGGCATCCGCCGCACGTCGATCGTGGGTATGCTGATCAATACACCGGAGGCCGCCACCGGCTTCTGGGACAAGCTGAAGGTCGCAGGCAACGCCTACCGAAAGGCGCTGGCCCAGGGCGAGGATGTCAGCCGCATCGCGCTTTACTCACAGTTGATCGATCAGGGACTGCCTCACGATTTCGCGGCGTTCTCCGCTCGTGACATCGCCGACTTTACACTGAAGGGCGCATCGCCGTTGGTGCGGACGCTCACCTCGATGTCCGCCTTCACGAACGCCCGCATGCAGGGCCTGTACAAGGTCGCCCGCGCCGCCGGTGACGCAGACAAGAGCGTCGCTGGTGCGGTCGCCTCTCGCCTTGCAATCAACACGGCCGTCCGCGTGGC
>CALFRN010000394.1 GCA_937919085.1 uncultured Reyranella sp. | reverse complement strand
GTGTACCCGCAATAGGTGTACGTCATCAGGTACGGCCACCACCTTGGATCGGTGCGAACGGCCGGCAGGAAGGTCAGTCCTCCGCAAATGACGAAATGCAAGACGGCGAGCAGACGGATCGGACCGGTTTTGCCGAGCGCCTGAGGATCAAGCAGCAAATCCCACAATTGAAAGCCGACGAATGCGACGATGCCGAAGCAGAAGGCCAGCCTGCCGAGTGGAATGATCCGCTCCAGCATGTGTCGTGCGTATGCCCGTTCTACTTCGGGCTCGAACTTCATGGGGCGCCAGTTTTCCAATGCACACTGCTCCTGGATGCCGTCGAGAGAACGGACCGATGATCACTGCCGGGCATGTCGCGAACGACCAGAATCCTCCAGTTCCGCGGCGGCGATGGCGAACACCTCGTCCGCCGAACCGATGGCCACGAAGTGACCGGCGCCTTCGACTTCATGCCAGACCGCGCCCGGCATTTTGTCGGCCACCGTCTTGTTGATCGCGGCCGCCACCAGCCGGTCGTCGGTGCCCTGCCACATGTGGACCGGCCGTTCGATCGTCGCCACATCGAACGCCCAGCGCCGGTAGAGGAGTTCGCTGTCGCGCACCAGCCCGTCGCTGCCCTGGGCGAAACATTCGGCCGAGGTGTCGCTGAAGGCCGCCGCGATCTCCGGCCGCAGCAGGATCTCGCGATCGTAGCCGTTCACCGCCTTGCGCAACTGGTCCATGTAGGCGCGGCGGTAGCGTTTGGCGGTGAGGCCAAGCACCGCGTACATCAGGCGAAAGCCCGGCGTGAAGCGCAGCGCCAGGGTTCCGCCCATAGCGTCGGCCTTCGAAAGCCGGTCGGCCGCCCAGTTGTCACCGAAGGTGCCGTAGCTGCCGCCGGCGATGCTGCTGACGTGGCGCAGCCGGCGGGAATCGATATGGGCCGCGGCCGCCAGCGCCCACGGGCCGCCTTCCGACCAACCGGTGACGCCGAACTCGTGGCAGCCCAGCGCATCGGCGATCGCGGTCAGGTCGGCGGCCCAGCCGGCGTAGCTGCGGGTCTTCTGGCGGCTGGACCGGCCGATGCCCGGCCGGTCGACGCAGACCAGCCGGATCCGGTTCTTCGCCGCCGCGGCCGCGAACAGCCGCGCCTCGAGCCGGCTGCTCGGTCCACCGTGATTGTGCAGCACGAGCGGCCCGCGCGGATCGCCGACTTCGAGACAGGCAAGCGTGCGGCCGTCCGGCGTCGTCACCGTCCGCGGCGATCCCGCGGAGGCTTCGCCCGTCACGCCTTCTTTCCCTTCGCCGGCGCCTTCTTCTTGGACTTGCTTTGATTATGGGCGATGGCGGCGCGCACCAGCCGCTTCAACGCCGGCCCCTTCACCTTGTGGCCCTCGGCAAAATCGATCGCGCGGCGCGTGTTGCCCTTGTCGTCGGCGTTGAAGAGCTTGTCGGGATCGGCGAGGCGCGCACCGTAGGCGAAGGTGATCTTCACCTTGGCCTTGTGGGCGTCGGCGACCGCGATCATGCCGTCGCACGACCACACCGGACTGCCCATCCACTTCCATTCCTCGACGATTCCGCGATCGGCCGCGAGGACGGCCTTGCGGACGGCAGCGAACGTCTTGCCGCGCCAGTCCGTGAGGCCGGCGATCATCCGATCGATCTTTTCCGAGGCTTCCATGGGTGCCAACATTTTCTCCAGGGTGGCGATAATTGTAATGCCCCGATGGTCCTGCGTCGTGGGGCCTTGGACAGGAGCGATCGCGCGATGCCGGCCGCTTCGGCCAGGTTTTGCCGACGCCTTGGTGTCGGGAAAATCGTGTCGGCAAATTCAAGGCGTTGACCCGCAAGGCTTTTCGCCGGCTGTTTTCCGACACCCGCGTATCGGGGAGTGCAGGCGGTGTCGGGAAATCTCATGCCTCCTGAACATGACCCTCTTCGCCCCTTCGGGGCACTTCCCCCGCTGCGCGGGGGCAGAGTCTGACTTTCTTCTCTGCCCCCGCTTGCGGGGGAAGTGCCCCGTCATACGGGGCGAAGGGGGTCTTTACCTGCCAAGCCGCCTGCAGCGCATGCATCTGTGACACGTACTCGGTTTGCAGACGCAGGCCGTCGAGTTCGACGCAGGGCGGCGGCGCCATGTGGCGGCGCGCGCGACCGAAACGCTCGACGAGCTGGAAGCTGGTCATGCGAGCGAGCGGTAAAGCGCGTTGACGTTGCCGCGCTCCGACGCCGCCAGCCAGTATTCGCCCGCTGTCAGCGGATACCTGCCGACACCGGCAGCGCGAAGGCGAGCGTTACCCCTGCGGCGGGTAGCGATCGAACGCCGGCAGTTCATGCGCGCGCTCCATCCATCCGATCCGCTCGGCGACCTGGATGTGCGCCTGCGCCGGAATCACGCCGGGGTCGTCATAGGTCGCGCTCTGGACATCTATGATGTCCGGCAACATTTTCGCGTTCTCGTAGAACAGGCCGGTGCCGCAATCGGGGCAGAAATGCCGCCGGCCGTGCTCCGAGGAAGCGTAGACCTTGGGCGTGCCCTTCGTCACCTTGACCGCGGCGTGCGGGTACATCGTCCAGCCGACCATCGGCGCACCGGCGTGCCGCCGGCAGTCGGTGCAATGGCACAGCGCGTGGGTGAGGGCATCGCCCTCGGCCTG
>CALFRN010000393.1 GCA_937919085.1 uncultured Reyranella sp. | reverse complement strand
ACCGCCGTCGTGGTCGACAACGAGACCGACCGGATCCTCGCCGACGCGGCCTAGAGTCTTTCCGACTGGTATTGAATCATCCAAACCAGCCGACAAAATGACCTCATGGTGAGGAGACCGCGCAGCGGTCGTCTCGACGCATGGGCAACCAGCAAATCGTACCCCACCCTTCGAGACGCATGGCTGCGCGATACTTCTCAGGATGAGGTAATGCGCGTTGCGTCAACTTGAGCCTGAAACACTCTAGGCGTCGAGGATCGGCGCGAAGCCGCCGTAGATCATGCGCTTGCCGTCGAACGGCATGGTGTGGCCCTTCATGCGCTCGTCGGCCATCATCTTCTTCCAGCCCTCGTCGCGCACCGCCTTCGAGGGCCACTCGACCCAGGAATAGACGATCTTCTCGCCGGGCGTCGCTTTCACCGCGCCCTTGAAGTCGGTGACCTTGCCGTCGGGCACGTCCTCGCCCCACGCCTCGACCACACGCACCGCGCCAAACTCCTTGAACAAGGCCGCCGCCTTCACGGCAGCCTCGCGATACGCCTCCTTGTTGCCGTCCGGAACGGGCACCAGGTAGCCGTCGATATAGCCGGTCTTGCCGCCCCCGCTCTTGTCGCCGCCGCGTTCATCGAGGATCGAGGCGAAGCCACCGAAGATCATGCGCTGGCCGTCGAACGGCATCGACGCGCCCATCTCCTTCATGCGTGGGTCGTTCGTCATTTTCTCGTGGGCCGCGTCGGCCACCACCTTGCTGGGAAACTCCAGCCACGAGAACACGACGACCTCTTCGGGCGTGGCCTTCACCGCGCCCCTGAAGTCGGTGACCTTGCCGTCGGGCACGTCGTCGCCCCAGGCCTCGACGAGGCGGGTCGCGCCCAGCTCCCTGAACACCGGGGCGAGATCGGCGGCAAGTTTGCGATAGGCTTCCTTGTTCGCGGCCGGCACCGGAACGACGAATCCCTGCACATAAACCATGGTTCTTTCTCCGGATTGATTTGACTTTATGAGTTGATATCAACATAAATGGGGCATGTCAAAGCAGCAGACCGTTTCCCTCGAAACCACGGCGCGTGTCCGCGACCACTGTCTGTGCCTGGCGGCGCAGCGGACGGCGCGCACGCTGGCGCGCCGCTTCGACGAGGCGATGCGGCCGCTCGACCTGACCAGCGGACAGTTCTCGCTGCTGATGTCGCTCAATCGTCGCACCCCGCCGTCGGTCGGGCCGGTCGCGGCGCTGCTGGCGATGGATCGCACGACGGTGACGGCCAACCTGAAGCCGCTGGAGCGGCGCGGGCTGGTGGAGACCGCCATCGATCCGGACGACCGGCGCGGACGTCTGCTGATCCTGACCGGGGCCGGGCGGAAGCTGCTTGCCGCCGCGCTGCCGATCTGGAAGCGCACGCATGCGGAGGTCGACCGGCTGCTCGCGCCGGCCGATGCCGGGGCCTTGCGGGCCGGCCTGCGCCTGCTGACGTGACGGCCGCCCGCAGGCAAAGCTGACTTCAAAGCGAAAGGACACGCAATGGTAACGGCGAAGAACACGATCTGTGTCTGGTACGACAAGGACGCCGAGGCGGCCGCCCGCTTCTACGCCGAGGTCTTTCCCGACAGCGCGGTGCGTGCCGTCCACCGCGCGCCCGCCGACTACCCGTCCGGCAAGAAGGGCGATGTGTTGACGGTCGAGTTCACGGTTGCCGGCGTCCCCTGTCTCGGCCTCAACGGCGGCCCTGCGTTCAAGCACAGCGAAGCCTTCTCGTTCCAGATCGCCACCGACGATCAGGCCGAGACCGACCGCTACTGGAACGCCATCGTCGGCAACGGCGGCCAGGAAAGCGCCTGCGGCTGGTGCAAGGACAAGTGGGGCGTCAACTGGCAGATCACGCCGCGCGTGCTGACCGAGGCGCTGGCCGCCGGCGGCGACGAGGCCAGGCGCGCGTTCGAGGCGATGATGGACATGACGAAGATCGACGTCGCCGCGATCGAGGCGGCCCGGCGTGGCTGAGGTACCCCGCGGCTGAGATTGCGGGCAGCTGAGCTTCCCGTAAGGAACGCGCCTCGCCGCAAGGTGGCGTGCCGGACTCGATGAGCAAAGGCTCTAGACCGCGAGCGTCGTCTTTCCCCTGAAGGTGCAGAGATCGGCCACGACGCAGTTCGGGCACATCGGCGTCCGTGCCTTGCAGGTGTAGCGGCCATGCAGGATCAGCCAGTGATGGGCGTGCAGGCGGTATTCCTCGGGCACGCGCTTCAGGAGCTTCAGCTCGACCTGCAGCGGGTTCCTGCCCGGCGCCAGGCCGGTGCGGTTGCCGACGCGGAAGATGTGGGTGTCGACGGCAATCGTCGCCTCGCCGAAGGCGACGTTCATCACCACGTTGGCCGTCTTGCGGCCGACACCCGGCAGATCCTGCAGCGCGGCATGGTCGCGCGGCACTTCGCCGCCGTGCCGTTCGATCAGCAGCTGGCTGAGCGCGATCACGTTTTTGGCCTTGGTGCGGAACAGGCCGATGGTCTTGATGTGATCGATCAGTTTGCGCTCGCCCAGTGCGACCATCTCGGCCGGCGTCTTGACCGCCTTGAACAGCGGCCCGGTGGCCCGGTTGACGCCGATGTCGGTCGCCTGGGCCGACAGCACCACCGCCACCAGCAGGTGGAAGTGGTTTTCGTACTCCAGTTCGGTCTCGGGCTCGGGCATCGCCTGCTTCAGGCGGGCAAAGAACTCGGGGATGACGGCGGTCTTCATCAGGGCCATATAGCTTCATACCATGACCGAGATGCCCGCCAGTCGCGATCCTGCGGCGATTCATTTCGCCACCTCGCTCAGCCCCCATCGCAGCCTCTCGGCCGAGGGCTTCAAGTGGGTGATCCGCGGCGCCATCGCGGCCAACCTGGTGATCGGCGTGCCGATGATGGTGCTGGGCGCCTGGCCGGTCCTGGGCTTCATGGGCCTCGACATCTGGCTGCTGTGGTGGCTGTTCAAGCGCAGCTATCTCGATGCCCGGCGCAGCGAGACCTTGTTGCTGACCGACCGCGAGCTGCTGGTCGACCGCGTGGCGCCCGACGGCGAGCGCGAGGAGCACCGGCTCGACGCCTACTGGCTCAGGCTCGAGGTCACGGAAGAACGGCTGGTCGCGATTTCGAAGGGCAACCGGCTGGTGCTCGGCCGCTTTCTCTCGCCCGATGCGCGGCTGGAGCTGGGTGAACGGCTCAAGGCAGCGTTGGCCGACATGCGTGCGCCGCAGTTCAAGCACGAGTGGGACTGAAGTCCCCCTCCGGCGCTACGCGCCACCTCCCCCGCTCACGCGGGGGGGAAGGAGAAGAAAAATCGAACTCCTCCCCCGTCATACGGGGGAGGTGGCCGTAGGCCGGAGGGGGTCAGAGCCCCGGCACGTCCTTCATGCCGTTGAGGCCCGGCTTCCAGCCCTTCGCGGAGACCGACGTCATCCGGGCAGGTGAGGCCCCGCGTCAGTCCCTATTCCTCCTCGGAGGTCGGGAAATCTCTTCCCGCAAACCAGGCGCGCGAACTGGGCGTGAAGAGAGAGTAGATCGCGGCCACGGCCAGTCCAAGCCGGCCAAGGGTGTACATCATGGTAGAGCCTCTGCTCATCATCACGTCGACATGCGCAAGATCGTAGAAAAGGATCAAGCCCAGGAACGGGATCATCAGAAAACGCGCGAGACTGCTCCTGCGGCGGCTGGCAAACATCATCAACAAGAGCGCCGCAACGAAGTACGCTAAATTGGCCAGAAGAGCCGGATACTTGCCGACGATCTCCACCGTATAGCTGTACATCTCGATGGCGACGACCATGCTCGCATAGATGGCGAACAGCCACAGCCGCTCGAAGCGCTGGACGGCGAGAGGCGTATCGTCTTGTTCCTGGAAGAACGACCTCAACACGCAATTTCCCTTCCTGGCATCCACACTCGGTGAGCCATTGATACGGAGAGGGATCGCCTGTCGATCTGTCCGCCGCCTTGGATCAGAGATGCCTGGTGGCAGCGTCCGACCGCTGATTGCCATGGTGACGGCTATCGTCATAACGGCTGCTGTCGCAAAAGGTTCCCTCTTGAGGCGAGGCTACGGTCTACCCGGAAAAAGGCCAGCAGAGTGCTAGGCCGGGCTTCTTGCCGCCATTCCGACGACCAGGATGACGATGATCATCAGGCCAGTGACCACGATCAACGCCATGGACAGGGAGACGAAGGTCAGGACGGCACTGGTAAAGATGACGCCCATTGCGTTGGCGGTGCGGAGCAGGGCGAACACCTCGGCGCGTCGCTGCGGCGGTGCCAGCTGGTCGAGTCTGAGCGAGTAGTACGTCGACAGGGGCGCGAGAACCGAGCCGATGAGGACGGTTGCGATAATGGTTGTCGTGACGGATAGAGTGAGCGCCGCGAGAGCCGATCCCAGCGCCATGATGACGAGTTGGGCCAGCACGGCCTTCCGCGTTGCCATGCGGTTCCGCACGCTGACCCATATCCCGCCGGCGACCGAGCTGAGGCAGAGCGGCACCGTGAACAGGATGGCGAGCGCCGGTTCGTAGCCGAAGTTCAAGGCAAGTGCCACGGCGCCGATCTCGATGGCCGCAACGGCGGCACCTCCTGCGGCGGCACACATGAGCCACGGCAATATGGAACGGCTGAGAAGCGAGCCCTGGACGCCGCGCACATCGTGGATGGCAGCCGCGCCCGTGCTCGGGATCAATAATGCCGGAACGGCGCCTATGACCGCGAGCGCCAGGACGGCAAAAGCCGGCGAAACGGTGCCCAGACCCGACGCCGCCACGGGTGCCAGCACGAACGTCAGCTCGTTCAGCGTGGCAGCGATTCCCAGGGTCCGTGGCAACCTCGACGCCGGTGCCAGATGGTTGAGCACGGCGCGCAGATATCCGTGGGCCGCGCCGTTGACCGATCCCGCAACGGCCGCGAGCACGATGAGCCAGGTGAAGGATGCGCCGTAGGCCGCCAGCAGGGCGACCGACACCAGGGCCAGCGTCCGGATGACCACCAGCGCCCTCAGGAACGCCGCGATGGGCAGGCTCCTGCCGAGCCGGGCGATCGGTATGGCGCCGGCCACCTGGGCCAGCGTCATGGCGAGCATCATGGCCGCGCCGCCACTGGTCTGGCCGGTGAGGCTCAACGCGACCAGCGAGAACGCGATGGGCCCGGCTGCCTGCGGCACGCCAAAGGTGCCGGACGAGATGTACCAGCGCAGCAGTTCAGGCACGCGTGCGATTGAAGGCCCCTTCCGGCGCTATGCGCCACCTCCCCCCAGACGGGGGAGGAGTCTGATTTTCTTTATCCTCCCCCGTCCCGGGGGAGGTGCCGCGTCATACGCGGTGGAGGGGGGTCAGAGCCCCAGCACGTCCTTCATGCCGTAGAGGCCGGGCTTCTTGCCCTCCAGCCACTTGGCGGCCATCACCGCGCCCATCGCATAGCCCTCGCGGCTGAACGAGCGATGGGTGAGCTCCAGCCGCTCGCCCGCGGAGGCGAACATCACCGTGTGTACGCCCACCTCCTCGCCGCCGCGCAGCGTCGCGAAGCCAATCTCGCCGGTCGGTCGCGCGCCGGTATGGCCGTCGCGGCTGCGGCGCCAGACCTTCTCGAGTTCGACCTTGCGGCCGGCCGCGGCGGAGCGGCCGAGAGCCAGCGCCGTGCCGGAAGGCGCGTCGATCTTGTGGCGGTGGTGCATTTCGAGGATCTCGATGTCGTAGGCGGGATCGAGCATCGCCGCCGTCTTCTCGACCAGCGCCATCAGGATGTTGACCCCCAGCGCCATGTTGGCCGCCCACATGATCGGCACCTTCTTCGCCGCTTCGTGGATCAGCGCCGTCTGCGCCGGATCGAGGCCGGTGGTCCCGATCACCATGGCCACGCCCTTGTCGGCGGCGATCCTGGCATGGGCCACGGTGGCAGCCGGCACGGTGAAGTCGATCACGACATCGGCCGCCCCGATGGCAGCCGCACTGTCGGATACGATCTTCACGCCCCTCACGCTCTTCGCGTCCGGACCCATGCCCGCGACTTCGCCCGCGTCGCGGCCGAGCGCGTTGCTGCCGGTGCCCTCGATGGCGCCGGCCAGGCTGCAGCCCTTGGTGGCGGCGATCCGCTTGATCAGCGTCTGGCCCATGCGGCCGGCGGCGCCGGCAATGGCGATTTTCATGGCGTTCTCCCGCGTGTTCGTTGGCGTACACTAGTCAACCCAACGGGAGAGGGACACATGCTGTTCATGGTGGTGGAGAAGTTCAAAGGGCAGGACGGCAAGGCGGTGTACCGCAAGCTGCGCGACAAGGGCCGGGCGCTGCCCGAGGGGCTGAAGTTCCTGACCAGCCACGTCACGGCCGACTTGAGCCGGTGCTTCCAGCTCATGGAGACCGACGACATCACCACCTTCCAGCGCTGGATCGCCGACTGGCAGGACGTGGTCGAGTTCGAGGTCCTGCCGGTGGTCGAGGGCAAGACCACGCAGGTGGCACTTGAATCCCTGCTGTAATGGTATTTTTTCGGAACTATCGACAAGTTCAACAGGAATAGGATAACAAACGGCCTACTATGGTCTCTCATGTGCGATGCCACCGACACCGCTCGAATTATTCGACACGCGGATGTCGGGAAAGGCCCGGCTAGAAGCCTTGCCGGTCAACGGCTTGAATTTTCCGACACGATTTTCCTGACGCACAGGCGTCGTTATTTCCACGGGTCCGCGACCTTGGGCCAGAACGGCGTGCGGCGCTTGGTGTAGGGCCAGCGCGTGACGTCGGGGTCGGCGGCGCCGGGGGTGGCGACGTAGAGGATCTCCTTCGCCAGCCCTGCGAAGCCGTTGTAAAAATGCTGCGCCGATTTCACCACCACAACGCGGTAGTCGGCGGGATCGGCGCCGACCGCCCTGAAAGCGTCGGCATGGAAGGTCTGGGTGCGCAAGGTGCAGATCGCGATGTCGACATGCTCCGAGGACAGCAGCGCCATGTCGCCCATCGGCACCATCACCGGCCCGTAGGGCTGGCGCACGCCGCGGGCGATCTTCTTCACCGTGACGTCGAGGTCGACCGGGTCGCCGCTCACCGCGCCCGCCTTGCCGCCCAGCCGCATCCGCAGGCGTGCGCCCTCGCCCGCCTCCTCGGCGATGCGGAAGGCCATCGGATCCCACATCACGCCGAACAGCGCCGGGCCGATCTCGCGTTCGACCAGCGCCTTCAGCACGAAGGTCGAATCGCCGGGCGCGCCGGAGCCGGGATTGTCGGCGCGGTCGGCCAGCACCAGCGGGCCCTGGTTGTGCGAGGCGGCACGGTCCATCGCCTCCGCCACGGTGAGGTACTTGGTGGCGTAGCGCTCGCGGTTGTCCCACAGCTCCTGGCCGAGCTGCCTGGCCAGCGCCTCGGCCTTGGCGGCGTCGCCGTCGGCCACCACCAGCGTGCGGGTGCCGACGTCTTCCACATCGGCGAAGGAAAAGCCGTGGCTGAGCGAGACGGAAAGGATGCCGTCCTTGCCTTCGAGCGACTTCATGCGCGTGACGAACTCGTTGATCGGCGGCACCGAGGTCCGGTACTGCGCGATCATGCGGCAGTCATGGCGCGCCATCACCGGCTTCACCTTGCCTTCCGCCGTGTCGGCGACGATGGCGAACAGCTCGGCGGCGCGTTCCATGGTGTCGGTGTGAGGATATTCCTTGTAGCCCACCAGCACGTCGGTGCTCTCCAGCATAAGGGCGCTCAGGTGGCAGTGCAGGTCGAACTCGGCGCCGATCGCCACCTTGGGGCCGACGATGGCGCGTACCCTGGAAAGCAGGTCGCCCTCGCAGTCGTCGTAGCCGTCGGCCACCATGGCGCCGTGCACGTTGATCAGCACCGCGTCGAGCGGCAGGGCGGCTTTGATGCCGGCCAGGATCTCGTCGCGGAAATCCTCGTAGACTTTGCGCACCGTCGTGCCCGAGGGTGCGGCAAAGGTCGCCAGCCCCTCGATTACCGTCCAGCCGCGCTTCTCCGTCTCCCTGCGCCAGACATGCAGCGGCGCGGTAAAGCTGGTCGGTTCGTGCTTCGTCGCATCGCCGCGCCACACGCCATATTCCTCGTAGGCACGGCGGCCGGTCGGGAAAGGCACGAACTGGTTGGTCTCGGTCCCGAGGGCCGCGATGTACACACGCTTGGTCAACGCATTACTCCTTGGCGCAATGGCAGCCGACGACATGGTCGTCGACCATGCCCGAGGCCTGCATGAAGGCATAGCAGATGGTGGAACCCACGAACTTGAAGCCGGCCTTCTGCAGGGCCTTGGACATGGCGTCGCTTTCCGCGGTCTTGGCCGGCACGCCCTTCAGGTTCTTCGGCCGGTTCTTCCGGGGCTTGCCGCCGACGACGCCCCACAGGAACTTCGAGAACGAGCCTTCGCGTTCGACGATCTCGAGATAGGCCCGGGCATTGGTGACGCTGGCGGCGATCTTGCCCTTGTGGCGGATGATGCCGGGGTCGGCCAGCAGCTTCGCCAGCTTGGCCGGCGTGTAGCGCGCGATTTTCTTCGGATCGAAGCCGTCATATACCTTGCGATAGTGCTCGCGCTTCCTGAGCACCGTGATCCAGGAAAGGCCCGCCTGGCAGCCCTCGAGGGTCAGCAACTCGAACAGCGCGCGGTCGTCGCGCAGCGGCCGGCCCCATTCCGTGTCGTGGTACTTCTGGTAGAGCGGATCTTCCGAAACCCACCCGCATCTCGGCTTGCCGTCGGCGCCGCTCACTCTATCGTGCTTCCAACCCATGTGAGGAAACTACCCAATGCCCAAGGATCTCGCCAATCTCAAGGTCTGCATCTTCGACGTATTCGGCACGGTGGTCGACTGGCGCGGCAGCCTGATCGAGGATTTGCCGGCGCTCGGCAGGAAATACGGGATCGAAACCGACTGGACGAGCTTCGCCGACGACTGGCGCGGCCTCTACCAGCCGCAGATGGCCCGGGTGCGCAAGAAGGAGCTGCCGTGGACGCGCATCGACGACCTCCACAAGGAGGCCTTCGAGATGCTTCTGAAGAAGCGCAGCCTGAAACATCCCGGCGAGGAAGGATCCTGGGAATTCACCCACCTCTGGCACAAGCTCCGCCCCTGGCCGGACTCGGTCGAAGGCATCGGCATGATGAAGAAGAAGTATGTCGTGTCCACGCTCAGCAACGGCAACGTGGCGCTGCTGATCAACATGGCCAAGAACAGCGGCATTCCCTGGGATCACTGTTTCTCGGGCGAAACCTTCCACCACTACAAGCCCGATCCCGAAGCTTACCTGGGGGTAGTCGACAGCATGTACCTCCAGCCCGAGCAGGTGATGCTGGTCGCCGCCCACAACGGCGACCTGGCGGCGGCGCAGAAGTGCGGCCTGTCGACCGGCTTCGTGCACCGGCCCACCGAGCACGGCCCCGGCCAGAAGCGGGACCTCAAGGCCGAAGGCGACTGGGACGCCGTCGGCGGCTCGATCATCGAGGTCGCGAGGAAGATCGGCTGCTAGAGCCTGTCGAGGGCCAACCGCAGGCTCGCCCCCGGTTCTCCGGCCAGGAC
>CALFRN010000392.1 GCA_937919085.1 uncultured Reyranella sp. | reverse complement strand
AGGTTATCTATTCGGCCGGCGCCGCGGGTACACGTGCCCCGGTCCGCCAGCGCCGCGCCCAACCCGGCGCGAGGCGCAGGCCGGCAAGCTTGTCGAACCAGATGTACACGACTGGCGTGATGAACAGGGTCAGGAGCTGCGACATCAGCAAACCACCGACGACGGTAATGCCGAGCGGCTGGCGCAGTTCGGCGCCGGCGCCGTGCCCGACCGCGATGGGCAGGGCGCCCAGCAGCGCACAGACGGTGGTCATCATGATCGGCCGGAAGCGCAGCAGCGCGGCCTCCACGATTGCCGTCTGTGCATCTGCGCCCTGACTGCGCCGCTCGATGGCAAAATCGACCATCATGATGGCGTTCTTCTTCACGATGCCGATCAGCATGACGATACCGATCATGGCGATCACGCTGAGGTCCATGCCGAACAGCATGAGCGTGACGATGGCGCCGATACCGGCCGACGGCAGGCCGGACAGGATCGTGAGCGGGTGAATGAAGCTTTCGTAGAGGATTCCGAGGATGATGTAGATCACCAGCACGGCGGCAAAGAGCAGAAGCCCCTGGTTGGCGACGGCCTGCTGGAACACCTGCGCGCTGCCCTCGAAGCTGGTCGCTATATTGGCGGGCAGACCGATCTCGGCCGCCGCCGCCTGGATGTCCGCCACCGCCTGGCCGAGCGCCACGTCAGGCGCGAGGTTGAAGGAGATGATCACCGACGGCAGCTGGGCGATGTGGTTGACGGTGAGCGACGTCGGCTTGTCGGTGCGCTTGGCCAACGTGTCGAGCGGCACCAGCCCGCCGTTCGGCGTGCGCACCTGGAGACGTCGCAGAATGTCGCCCGCGTCGCCGTATTTCGGGTCGGCCTCCAGAATGACCTGGTAGGTGTCGTCGGCGGCGTAGATGGTGGAAACTTGGCGCGACCCGAAGGCGGAATAGAGCAGCTGACGGATCTGGTCGACCGACACGCCGAGCCGGGACGCGATATCGCGGTCGACATCGATCATCGCCGATCGTGCACGCACCTGCAGATCGGAGTTCACGTCGAGGATCGACGGGATGCGACGCATCCTCGCCTCCATCTCCGGCGCATATTCGCGCAGGCTGGCGAGGTCGCTCGAACGCATGCCGAACTGATACTGGGCACGGGTCTGCGTCGTGCCGATGTTGATCGATTTGGCGGGCTGGAAGTAGATGTTGATGCCCGGCACCGACGCCGTGGCACGCCGCAGGCGGGCGATCACCGCCGTCGCACTGTCCTTGCGCTCGGGCTTGTCGCGCAACATGACGAAGACGCGGCCGGAGTTTACCGTCGCCGCCGCATTGCCGCCGCCCACGGTCGAAACCACCGCCGTGACGTCGGGGTCGCGCCGGATGACCTCGGCGAGTGCAGACTGGCGGGCAACCATCGCATCGAAGGAGGCATCGTCCGGCCCCACCGTAGAGCCCTGGATCTGTCCGATGTCCTCGATCGGAAAGAACCCTTTGGGGACGATCTGGAACAGGTAAACGGTCAGAACGAAAGTGCCGGCGGTGATGCCCAGCACGAAACGCGGCATGCGAACCGTACGTCGAAGCGCCCAGCCATAGCCGGCAGTGACCTTCGCGAAGCTCCATTCGAACGACCTCACCAGCGCGTTGTGCTTCTCATGATGGTCGATCGGCTTCAGCAGGCGCGAGCACAGCATCGGCGTCAGGGTCAGCGAGACGAGGCCGGAGATCAGGATGGCCATGCTGATGACCAGGCCGAACTCGTTGAACATACGCCCGACGACGCCGCCCATGAACAGCACGGGAATGAACACGGCGACCAGCGAAAGGGTCATCGAGATGATGGTGAAACCCACTTCCTTCGAGCCCTTGAGGGCCGCCTCCATCGGCTTCTCGCCGGCCTCGATATGCCGGACGATGTTTTCGAGCATGACGATGGCATCGTCGACGACGAAACCCACCGCCAGCGTCAGCGCCAGCAGCGATATGTTGTCGATCGAATGGCCGAACGCATACATGCCGGCGAAGGTGCCGATGATCGAGATCGGCAGGGCGATGGCCGGAATCAGGGTCGCGCGGAAGGTGCGCAGGAAAAAATAGATGGCGATGATGACGAGGATCGCCGCGAGCGCCAGCGTGAACTCGACATCGGCGATGGCTTCGCGAATCGGCTTCGACCGGTCAGCCAGCAGGTCGATCTCGACGCCGGGCGGCAGCTCCGCCTGTATCTGGGGGATGATGGACTTGACCAGGTCGACGACTTCGACGGTGTTGGCGTCGGGCTGGCGGTAGACGCCCATGATGATGGCACGCGTGCCGTCCAGCCAACTCGCCACCTTGTCGTTCTCGACACTGTCGACCGCCGTGGCGACATCGGAGATGCGCACCGGCGCACCGTTCTGCCAGGAGACGATCACCGGCATGTAGTCGGCGGCCTTGTTGATCGGCCCGGTCGCCTCGAGGATCGAGTTCTGCCTCTGGTCGGCGATCGAGCCGACCGGCTTGCTGGAATTGGCGTTGACGACGGCGCCCTGCAGTTCCTGGAGGGTGAGGCCGCGGACCGCGAGCTGGTCGAGATCGGCGCGCACACGCACGGCGAACTTCTGCGAGCCGAAGATGATGACCTGGGCGACGCCCGGCAGCGTCGATACGCGCGGCATGATCGCGCGGTTGGCGAAGGCATCGACATCGGACAAACGGGCTTGCGAGGACTTGAGTGCCAGGAACATCACCGCCCAGTCCGCGGGATTGATCTTGCGGAAGCTGGGCGGCGTCGTCATCTCCGGCGGCAGCCGTCGCATCGCCGAGGAGATCGCCGACTGCACGTCGAGCGCGGCGCCGTCGATATTGCGGTTGAGATCGAACTGCAGGACGATCGCGGTGTTGCCGAGCGACGACGTCGACGTCATCGCCGTAACACCGGCGATGGTCGAGAACTGGCGCTCGAGAATCGATGCCACAGACGCGGCCATTGTCTCGGGGCTGGCACCGGGGAGCTGGGCCGTAACCTGGATCGTCGGGAAATCGACCCGAGGGATGGCAGCGACCGGAAGCTGCTTGTAGGCGAAGAGCCCGGCGATGATGAACGAGGCCATGACCAGGATGATCATGACCGGGCGGCGAATACAGATGGCTGAGATCACGTCGACCTCCTGGCGGCTAGCCGCGCGGCGCGGTTGGCGGCTTCGCCGGCTCGGGTGTCGGCTGACGCACCGCGACTGCAGCGCCGTTCACCAGACGAAGCTGTCCGTCGACGACGACCGACTCTCCCGCCTCGACGCCTTTGCCGATCACCGACTGGCCATCCTGCACGCGCTTGACCACGACCTGCCGCAGGCTGGCGACACCATCCTTGATGACGAACACGAAGGCGCCCTGGGGGCCGAGCTGGACGGCGGCCGACGGCACGGAAATCGCGTCCGGCTCGATTCCGAGGACGACCTCGACCTTGACGAACTGGCCCGGCCACAGAAGTTCGTTGGCGTTTCCGATGCGGGCCTTGGCGGTCACGGTTCCGGTGTTGGGGTCGACCGTGTTCTCGATGAAGGCCATCGTGCCGGACTGCTTGCGGGTTTCGTCGATGATCGCATCGACCGTCACCGGACCCTTGGCCATGGCGGCGCGAAGGTCGGGCAGGATGATCTGCGGGATCGCGAAGGTGACATAGATCGGATCGATCTGGTTGATGGTCGCCAGCGTACTCGCGGCCGAATTGTCGCCGACCCGGACAACGGCACCGGCCTTGCTCGAGATCGATCCGATACGGCCCGATACCGGCGCATGCAGCATGGTGTGGGTGAGCGATGCCTGAACATTGGCCTTCGCAGCCTCATCGGCCTCGAGCTGGGCTTCTGCCGCCTTCACCGCCGTTTGGGCGGTATCGCGCTGAACCACCGTGCCGGCGTTCTTGCCGAGAAGTTCCTCGTACCGCTGATGGTCACGTCTCGCCTGGGCGAGCTGCGCCTGATCCTTGCGGATCTGAGCCTCGATCTGACCGAGCTGGGCCTTGAGCGAGCGGGCATCGAGCTCGAACAGCAGGTCGCCTTCCTTGACCAGCGCGCCTTCCGCTACGTTTACCTTCATGATCTGGCTGTCGATACGCGGCTTGATCTGGATCGAGGCGATCGCCTGCACCGTGCCGACGGCGTCGACAACGATCGGCATCGGCTGCTGGGCGATCTTGGCAACCACGACCGGCACCGCACCGCCGGGGTTGGCGCGGCCCCGCCGGCCCTGTGGCTGCGCCATGGCGGCAGGGCTGCCCTGCCCTTGCACCGCGGCATTGGCCGACCCGCCAAGTCCCAGCTGCTGCGCGACATCATCGCGATAAACGTAGGCAGTCCCACCGACTACGACCGCGACCGTAGCCATGACCGCCAGACGGACCATCCCCATCTACTTAAGTCTCCCAGCCCCATTCCCCGTGCAACTATACGCTGAGCCCGTGTTGCCGGACAGTCGGAAGCACGGGCAGAACAAGGAAATCGGACGCAAAAAGCCCGCCACAACGGGCGGGCTTTCGCGATATCTGCTGGCGGGAAGCGCCAATCAGCGGCTGTAGTATTCGACCACCAGCGACGGCTCCATCTGGACCGGGTAGGGCACGTCGGCAAGCTTCGGCCCACGCACGTAGGTGCCTTTCATGTCCTTGTGATCGACGGAAACGTACTCCGGCACATCACGCTCGGCGGTCTGGGTGGCCTCGATGACCCGCTCCATTTCCTTGGCCTTGGCGGTCAGTTCGATGACGTCGTTGTCCTTCACGAGGTACGACGCGATGTTCACCCGGCGACCGTTCACTTTGACGTGACCGTGGCTGACGAGCTGGCGCGAAGCGAAGACGGTGATGGCAAATTTCATGCGGTAGATCACCGCGTCCAGCCGGCGCTCGAGCAGCTCGACCAGGTTCTCGCCGGTGTCGCCCTTGCGGCGCACGGCCTCAATGTAATAGCGGCGGAGCTGACGCTCGCCGACCGAGCCGTAGTAGCCCTTGAGGCGCTGCTTGGCCATCAACTGCAGGCGATAGTCGGTCGGCTTGGTGCGACCCTGGCCGTGCTGCCCGGGACCGTATTCACGCTTGTTGATCGGGCTCTTGGGACGGCCCCACAGGTTGACCCTGAGGCGGCGGTCGATCTTGTACTTCGAATTCGCGCGCTTGCTCACGCAGCACTCCATCGGTTTTGCGCCCCGGATTCATCTGGGGTCGCTGTTGTCCGGATAGGCCTTGGTCCGATACGAGGATCGGGGCGGGACGAGGGCCTGAAACGGCCCGCGGCCACGTTCTCCGGAGAAGGGCGGAACATACTTTCGAACGCCGCTTAGTCAAGCAGGCGTTCTGTCATATAAATCAATGACTTAGATCTCGACCAGCACCACTTCATGGGTGATTTCGGCCGACTTTCGGACCATGGC
>CALFRN010000391.1 GCA_937919085.1 uncultured Reyranella sp. | reverse complement strand
TCGTGCCGTTGTGGGCGCTGTGTTTCATGGCCTTCCTGATCGGCCTGACCTGGTTCCTGTCGGCGCTGGGTGCCTTTACCAGGGATGTGTCATACTTGATGATGACGGTTTCGCCGTTGTTGCTGTTCGCGACGCCGGTGTTCTTTTCGAATGAAGTATTGCCATATCCCATAAGCATCCTGATCTACGCCAATGTGTTGACCGGCTTCGTCGAGATTGTGAGAGATCTGGTGTTCTTCGGGCGACTGCCCGGAGCCGGCGTCTCGGCGTGGACTTTCTTCGTCTCCGTGACGATGTTCTGGTTCGGTTATTGGTTCTTCAGCCGGAACAGGGCCGGTATCGCCGATGTCCTATGACGCCGATACGATCATTCGCACACGTCATCTGGCGAAGTCATTTCCGCTCTATGCCGATCAAAGGGAATGGCTGAAGCAGGCCCTGTTCGGCAACTTCAAGACCTTCTCCAAGTCGTTCTGGGCGCTGCGCGATATCGACTTCGAGGTGCGTCGGGGCGACAGCGTCGGCATCCTTGGAAGGAACGGCTGCGGGAAAACGACGCTTTTGCAGATAATCTGCGGCATGACGCGGGCAACCAAGGGCGAAGTGTGGGTCAAGGGGCGTGTCGCGCCAGTTCTGGCGCTTGGCGCCACCTTCGATCAGGAGTCCACCGGTCGGCAAAATGTCTTGATTGCCGGCGCGGTGATGGGGCTGAAGCGGTCCGAGGTGATGGCGAAGTTCGATTCGATCGCCGAGTTCGCCGGAATTGGCGCGTTCATGAATCAGCCGCTCAAGCACTATTCCACAGGCATGCGGACGCGGCTTGCCTTTGCAATTTGCGCCCATGTCGAAGCCGACATTCTGATCGTCGATGAGGCGCTGTCCGTGGGCGATGTGGCATTCCAGCGGAAATGCCTGGACTGGATCGACAGCTTCAAGAAGACCGGCACCCTGCTGTTTGTCAGTCACGCCATGGACCAGGTGCGCCGGCTTTGCGACCGCACGGTCTGGATCGACAAGGGCCGCATTCGCGAGCAGGGAGATCCTCATCAGGTCATTCGGGCGTACCTGCAGGCCATCCGGTCCGAGCGCGATGACGTCCGTCGCTTCTCGTCGAGCGAACAATAGGATAGCCGGGAAGACAGCCGGGCGATCCGGCGGGTGTGACGCCGGCCATGGCCGGCTTCCGCCGTCCAGCCGGGCGACGTCGCTGCCCACCGGCCTCTGATCGCCTAGCGTCCCGCGCCCAGGTACAGCACGTCCGCCACGTCGCCGAATTTATCGGCCGGCAGGGTGCGCCAAAGGTCGAGCACCGTAAGGCGCTGGCCATTGCCGCGCTTGCACCAGGCCGGGTCGATGGCCTTGTATTCGGGCCAGCCGGTGGCGACGATCAGCAGGTCGCATTCGCTCACGGCGCCTTCGATCGAGGACGCGCCCACCACCTTGTCGCCCAGCGCGGCGAGAGCTGCATCCTGCGCCAGGGGGTCATGTACGACCACGATGTAGCCCGCGTCGGCAAGGTTGGCCGCCAGCTTAACGCTGTGGCTTTCCTCCACCACGGGGGTCTGCGGCTTGTAGGAGAGGCCGAGGATGGCGATGCGGGTGCCGGCCTTGGAAAACTTCGAGACGAGGGCCGAAAGCCGATCGATCTGGTAGTTGTTGATGCGGTCGGTCGCTTCGGCGACGTCGGCGCGCGCGCCGATCTTGCGTGCAAAGGCGGCGAAGGCGACGTTGTCTCGCGGGAAGCAGGGGCCGCCGTAGCCCATCGCGCCCTTGAGGTACTTCGGTCCGATGCGGGTGTCGGCGCCCAGCGCCTTGGTCACGGCATCGACGTCGGCGCCCGGAATGCGGTCGCAGATGTCGGCCAGCATGTTGGCATAGGAGATCTTGGTGGTGACGTAGGTGTTCACCGAGATCTTGGTCAGCTCGGCATTCACGAAATTCATCCGCTGCACCGGCGGCTTCTTCTCGCACATCTGCAGATAAATGGTCTGCAGCATGTCGCCCGCCTTGGAGTCGCTCTCGCCGATCAGGATCGAGTCGGGGAACAGCATGTCGCGCACGACACTGCCCAGGGCGATGAACTCGGGATTGTAGCAGAGGCCGAGGTCGGGGCCGACCTTGCGACCCGATGCTGCCTCCAGCGCCGCCTTGATTTCGGTGCCGGTCGTGCCGGGCATCACCGTGCTGGTGATGACCACCATGTGGTAGCCTTTCTTGGCCTTGAGCGCCTTGCCCAGCGTCTCCATGGCCTGGAGCACGAAGCGGTTGGAGAAGAAGCCGGTGCCGTCCGACGGAGT
>CALFRN010000390.1 GCA_937919085.1 uncultured Reyranella sp. | reverse complement strand
CCGCTGTTCATGGACATCTCAAGCGACGACCGCGTCATCCTGACGCTGCAGTATTCCACCCAGTGGGACACCCTCGCCCATGTCGGCGGCCTGTTCGATGCCGACGGTGACGGCGTGGCCGAGGCGCTCTACTACAATGGCTTCAAGGCGGGTTCGGATGTCGTCGGCCCGCTGCCCGACGCCGGACGCGACGGCTGCGGGCACCTGAGTTATGCCCACAAGCTCGGCGTCGAGAACATGGCAGCCAAGGCGATCCAGGGCCGGGCCGTACTGGTCGATCTGGAAAAGCACTATGGCCGCGACCACAGGTATGTGACTTTCGACGACTTCCGGCGCGTGCTCGACGCCGACGAGGTGGTAGTCGAGCCCGGCGACATGCTAGTGCTGTACACGGGCTTTACCGATGAAATCATAAAAATGAAGAAGAAAGTCGATCCGGCCCGTGCGCACGCCATGTGCTGTGTGCTCGACGGTCGGGACAGGGGGATGCTGCAGTGGATTACCGACAGCCAGATCTCGGCGTTGATCGCCGACAACTACGGCGTCGAAGCCGTGCCCGCCCTCCCGGCACCGGATCAGACCGAACATCCCTCGCTGCCGCTCCACAACCACTGCCTGTTCAAGCTTGGCCTGAATCTTGGGGAAATCTGGTGGCTGCACGATCTGGCTTTGTGGCTTCGCCGCAAGAAGCGCTCCCGCTTCCTGCTGACCGCCCCGCCGCTGCGCCTGCCGGGCGCCGTCGGCTCACCGGCAACTCCGGTGGCGACGGTCTGATCTCCGACATGGCGGCGTCGTTTCCGGCATTCGTGGCCCACGGCCTTCGAGCGGAGCGGTTCGGACTGCTGGATGTCGGGTGCTCCGGCGGCATCGACCCGAGGTGGCGGGTTTTCGAGCCGCACCTGCGGGCCCTGGCGATCGATGCCAGCGAGGCCGAGTGCCGGCGGCTTTCCGAGTGCGAAGGCAATGCGAACATCGAGTACGTGGCCGCCTTCGTCAGCCGGCGTGCCGACAAGATCGTCGACCTGTCCGCCGGCCCGGCGGCCCCCCTGATCATGAAGATGCGCGACCGGCTCAGCTTCATGCGCACGCGCGAAATCCGCGATGCCCGCCTCAAGGGCGCCACGGCGGCGGAACAGTTTCGCAACAATGCCTGGGAGATGACCGGCCTCGCCGACCCGGCCAAGCCGGTCGTCGTCCCTCACCTGCTGGCGAGCCGCGGCTGGACCGACATCGACTATCTCAAGATCGACATCGACGGCGTCGACTACGAGATCCTGCGCTCGTTCGACGGCCGCTTCGACTCGCTGGGCCTGCTGGCCGTCCAGCTCGAAGTCAATTTCATCGGCAGCGGCGCCACCGACGAGCATACCTTCCACAACACCGACCGTTTCATGCGCCGGCAGGGCTTCGACCTCTTTCGCCTCGATGTCCGGAAGTATTCCTCGCGCGCCCTGCCCGCGCGCTATGTCTGGCCGACGCCGGCGGAAACCATGTCCGGCCGCCCCTTCCAGGGCGAGGCCTATTACGCCCGCGACCTTCTGGGGCCCAAGGGCGCCGAGTGGACGGCACGGCTCAGCGGCGAAAAGCTCGCCAAGCTCGCGGCCGTGTTCTCGGCCTGGGAGAATCCCGACGCCGCCGCCGAACTGCTGCTCGGCAAGCGCCAGAGGCTGGCGCCCGTCATCGACGTCGACCGCGGCCTCGATCTCCTGGCGGCGCAGACGCAGGCCGGCGGTTCGCAGCCGCTCAGCTATCGCGATTACATGGCGAAGTTCGAAGCCGACTCGCCCTATTTCTATCGCCCCGAGGGGCCGGTGCCGCTGCGCGAGCGGCTGTCGGCCGCCTGGCGCGCCTACTGGACACCGCGCTCACATCGCTAGGCTTTTTTCTCCCAGCCGCCGCTTGCCGTCTGCTGCCAGTAAATGGTGACGAGGCCAGCCGTCTTGTAGGTCTTCCAGCGCTCCCGTGCCCCGGCGACCGCGGTATCGTCGCGGCCATCGAACAGCTCGAAGCAGCGCTTGTAGTCGGCCACATGCTCGGAGCGGGCGTGGTCGGCGATGAAGAGGTAGCCCGCCCCGTTCGGATTCTCGTCGAGATGGGTGAGCCACACCGGCTGGCGGGCGGCATCGCCGTCACGGGCGGCGCCGTGCGGCAGGAAGCCGCCGGGATCGAACGCCCACAGATGGGTGTTGAGGGCGTCGACGCGCTCCGGCGAGCCCAGCATCACGACCGCCCGCTCGCCCGCCTGCAGGGTCTTCGCCAGCAGGCGCGGCAGGGCGTCTTCGAGCGACGAACGGGTCAGGTGATAGAAATTGACCTCGGTCGTCGCTGTCGTGGCCGCCATCGTGACTTCAGCGCTCGTAGTTGTCGGCGATCAGCCGGTCGAGCAGGCGGACGCCGAACGCCGTGGCGCCCTTGGGCGTGGTATTGTCGCCCTTGGCCGACCACGCGACACCCGCGATGTCGAGATGGGCCCAGGCGACGCCCTCCTTGACGAAGCGCTGGAGGAACTGCGCCGCCGTGATCGATCCGCCGTCGCGGCCGTTGCTGACGTTCTTCATGTCGGCGATGTCGGAATCGATCAGCTTGTCGTACTTCGGTCCGAGCGGCATGCGCCACAGCTTCTCACCGATCGCCGCGCCTGCGGCACGCAGTTTGTTGGAAAGCGGCGTGTTGTTGGAGAACAGGCCGGCGCGCTCGTGGCCCAGCGCCACGATGATGGCGCCGGTCAGTGTCGAGAGTTCAACCATCGCCTGGGGTTCGTACTTCTCCTGCGCGTACCACATGGCATCGCACAGGACGAGGCGGCCCTCGGCGTCGGTGTTGATGACTTCGATGGTCTGGCCCGACATCGACGTCACCACGTCGCCCGGCCGCTGCGCATTGCCGTCGGGCATGTTCTCGACCAGGGCGCAGACCGCGACCACATTGGCCTTGGCCTTGCGGCCGGCCAGCAGGCGCATCGCGCCGGTGACGGCACCGGCACCGCCCATGTCCCATTTCATGTCTTCCATGCCGCCGGCAGGCTTCAGCGAGATACCGCCGGTGTCGAAGCACACGCCCTTGCCGATCAGGGCGACCGGCTTCTGGGTCTTGGCTCCATTCATCCAG
>CALFRN010000389.1 GCA_937919085.1 uncultured Reyranella sp. | reverse complement strand
GTGACCTTTCCGCTCGCCGCGGCGCACTTCGTGAACCAGGCCGCGCGCACGGTGATGGCGATCGTCGGGCCGGTGCTGGCCGTGGAGCTTGGCCTGTCGGCGGTCGAGCTGGGGACGCTGGCGGCCTGCATGTTCGCCGCCTATGCCGTGACGCAGCTGCCGCTGGGCGTCGCGCTCGACGCCTTCGGCGCGCGGCGCGTCCAGGCCGCGCTGATGGCGCTGGCGGCGCTTGGGTTCGCCATCTTCGCGCTGTCGCCGGGATTCGCCGGGCTGGCGCTGGGGCGTGTCCTGCTGGGCGTCGGCATCTCGGCCGGGCTGATGGCGGTGCTCAAGGGCAATGCCGACTGGTTCGAGCGCCGCTGCGTCGCCCAGGTGATCGGTATCTCGACGGCGATCGCCGCGGTCGGCAGCACGGTCACGACCGTGCCGGTGCAGGCCCTGCTACCGACGCTCGGCTGGCGCGGCGTCTTCTGGGTCCTGTGCGCCGTCACGCTCGCGGTCGCGCTCTGGATCTTCCTGTCGGTGCCCGACAAGCCGCGCGCGCCGGGACCGGCGCCGACGCTCGGGGGCTACCTCGCCTCGAGCGCGCGCATCCTGGTCTCGCCGACCTTCTGGCGCTTCGGCCCGGCGGTAGCGACCATCTCGATCTTCAACTTCGCCTACCTCGGCCTGTGGGCCGGACCGTGGCTGCGCGACGTCGCCGGCATGGACGGAGCGACCCGGGCCGGCGTGCTGTTCCTCTACACGCTGGCGATGATCGCGGGCAGCGTGCTGACCGGCAGCGCCGCCAGCCGCGCTGAACGGCTCGGCCTGCCGACCGTGATCGTGCCCATTGTCGCGCTGGTCGCCGTGGTCGCGGTGCAGGTCGGCCTGATGCTGCAGCCGCGCGCGTTCGCGGTCGTGCTGGCGCTGTTCCTCGCCATGGCGCTGTTCAGCGCCGCCGGCTCGGTGGGCTACGTGGTGGTCAACCAGATGTTCCCGCCCGACCTGACCGGCCGGGTCTCGACGGCGACCAACACGGTGGCGCTGGGGCTGGCCTTCGCGGTCCAGGTGGCGGTCGGCTGGGTCCTCGACCTCTGGCCGCGCACCGCTTCGGGCGGCTGGGATCCTGACGGCTACACCTGGGCGCTGGGCATGACGGCGGCGCTGCAGGCGGTCGCGGCGCTGGTCATGGTGACGGCGCTGCGCCGGCGTCCCTGACGGCGTGAGGTCAAAAAACTGAAGCGGCCGAGAAACCAATGAGTTGGGTGGGGTCGGATAGCAGAGCCTGAGGTGTTCCCGTACAATTTCGCGGACGGCCCACGACGCCGTCGCCGGGGTAAGGACAGGGCAGGGGGCGTTTATGGATTGGGCGCGCATCCTGGCTTACGTGACGGGGACGGTGGACCAGGAGTTGCTGGGGCGGAACGAGTATTTGGCCGCCGAGAACCGCATTATGAAGGCCCAGCTGAACGGTCGGATGAAGCTGCCCGACGCCGAGGCGGGAATTGCGTTCAAGCGCCTGCTCGGCCACGACCTCCTTCAGGGCCCGCGCTTCACGGCGAAGGTCCGTCACCTCGCTGCTCGTCGCCGCCCGTGCCGTATCACCCGCCAGACGACGTTTGCCGGCTTCTAAGAACTCCTTCGACCAACTGTAATACAACCCCTCGGCGATACCCTCCCGGCGACACAGCTCGGCAATGCTCGACTCGCCACGCAGGCCGTCCAGGACAACACGGATCTTCTCTTCAGCCGAATAATGCTTGCGGGTCGCCCGCCGGATGTTCTTCACAAGGCGCTCGGACGGCGAGGTCGTCGTGGTGGATTTCTGTCTCATCTCGTTCCTCTCGGGGTAACGATGAGCCGGAAATCCTCTCTTCCTCAAGACGTCAAATCTGTATCAGTGGTCCTGACGCCGGACAACCCAGACATTTATTCGCATATCTCTTGTCGGAGTCCGCGTACGGCGAAGGAATGACAGAGGCGCTGGGTGCTTTTCCCCCTAAGCGTGAATGCGCCGATGCGGACGGATGTGCTCGAATTCCGCGCCGCTATCGAGCCTTGTAGCCTGGCCAGTCGGTGATCTCGCGCACCATGTCACGCTCCCAAGGGTGCTCCGGCCGCTCGTCGAGCGCGCCGGGTCGCAAATGCAGCGCTCTGGAGATCGCCTGCTGCGCTTCGACATCGGCGCCCTGCCGCTTGAGGATCCACGCTTGCCGCAGGTGGTACGTTGGGTCGGCTGGTGAGAGGTCGATGGCAGCATTCGCCAGCAGCAGCGCCTCGGGCAAGTCGGCGTAAGCGGCGGCGGCCCACGCCGCGTTGGACAGCGCGGCGGCGTAGGAGCGGTCGATCTCGGCGGCCTTAAGGAAAGCGTTATAGGCCGCACGCTGCAGCGCCTGGGGTGTGTCAGTGAAAAGGCTCATCTCAAGCAGGATCTCGCCCACCTGGTTCGGGCAAGTTGCGAGGAGCGGCTCGCGACGGCAGGCTTCCTCCAGGGTCGCGAGCGCCTCGGCTAGCCGACCCTTACTTCGTTCGACGCGGCCCTTGGCGTAGAGGCCGAGCCCGCGTGCCGGTGCTATCCGAATAGCCTGCTCCGCGTGGGCCATCGCCGCTTCGTAGTCTCCACGGCGACGCTCGAGGCCCGACAGCAGGGACAGCGCGTCGATGAACGAGGGGTCGATGCGGATCGCTTCGCGCAGGTCAGCCTCGGCCAGCGCCGGAGTGACGATGAAGGATCGCAACAGCAGAGCGTATTTTAGGTCTTCCTTCTGCGGCGACGCCAGCAGCTGGCGCAGCGCGATACGCATATCCTCAAGATCGTCGATATTCCACGCCGCGTAGGCGGCGCGTAGCGGATCGAAAAAACGGTAGAGGTCGAAAGCGAGGTCTTGGATCAGCTTGTCAAGGTCCTGCGTCGCGAGCTTGCCTTCGCGCATGGAGATGATGGTTGGACCGAGCCGGAGCCGTCCCTCGAACAATGGGCCGCCTTGATCGAGGTTTTTGGCGATGATCTCGCCCTGCACTACTAGCGGTGCGTAGCCGAGAATTGCGCGCAGCACGTACTCGATCGATACC
>CALFRN010000388.1 GCA_937919085.1 uncultured Reyranella sp. | reverse complement strand
CCGCCGGGTACACTCCAATTGAGGAGAAGGGGCCGCCCCGCGGTCTTGAGCCGTGCGTATTCAAGTAAAGGCCATCCCCGCCGACGATCCGTCCGGCAGTGAGGTGGACCGAGGCGCGAGGAACGCATCCGAAGACTGTTTTGACGGTCGTCTGCGGCCGCCCCACGTTTGTCAGCGGCGGGGCCGCAAGGTCGGATTCTGCTCGATGCCACAGGTGGGCGCTCAACCTGTGTCACAACATTTGTCTCAACCTGGTGTGACACCTTGGGGTGTGACACCTTGGGGTGTGACACCGCCTGCGTTCAGCGGTGTGGTTGGCGGCGGTAATGGTCGGCCAGCGCATCGTTGCCGAAATCGGCGACGAGGTCGCGCCACACCGAATGGACGTGGTTGGCGCCGTTCTGAGTGTTGTCGTACTCGATCACGGTGGCCGGTCCGTGGACACGGAAGTAATGCGCTTCCCCTGGCGTCAGCGAGCCCGCCCAGGCGAAGCGGAGAGCCGCGAAGCCCTGGTCGGTCACGCGCCGCTTCTGCGCGGCGGCGAGGTCGGGTGCCAGGGTGCCCAGGAAGCCGTCCATCAGCGCCTCGACCAGGGTGCGCTGGGCGCTGTCCAGGGCGGCGAGCTCCAGGCCGCGGGGCTGGCCGAGATCGCGTTCGCGTTGCGGACTGGCCACGATCTCGCCGAACGAACGCTGGCTGATGATGGCGGTTCGCTTCTGGGTCTCGGTCAGGCCGGCCATGAGCTCGCGCGCGATGTCCTCGGCCGGACCGAGCAGCCGGAACCCGCGATGGGTGCCGTCGCGCACGGTCGCCGGGTTGGCCCCGGCGAAGAACGGCGTCACCGCGACGTGGCCGGTGGCGGGCAGGGTGACGTTCAGCGACAGGTGATGGCCCTCGAAGCGCCAGCCCCAGGGAAAGCGCCCGGGCAGGCCGAAGATCGCGACGTAATAGCCGTCGGGGTCGCGGAAGCTGCCCTGGCTTTCGCGCAGCACAGCCTCGAGCAGCCGCACGCCGTCGAGCAGTTGCAGGCCGCGCTCGTTCAGGACCGTGGCGAACAGCGCACGGGCGCCGGCGGCCTGGCCGGTGTGCATCTCGCCCATGCCGAGGCCGGGGCGGCTGCGCGGAACATAGTGCCAGTCGAGGCGATTGCCGCAGTCGAAAGCGATCAGCGCCTTCCGGCGCTGGCCGTCATCGAGCGTGCCGAGGAAGCGCCCGGCGGCGTCGGCGATGCGCTGGGCGGCATCGACGGTCTGGGCGCTGGCGGCACCGAACGGCAGCAGCGCCGCCGCGCCAAGCACGGTCCGCCGGGTCGGCGGGCCGTGGTGGTGATGGTGGTCGTGATGATCGTCCGGATGCCAGCCGTCGTGCGGCATGGCGCGTCCGTCAGGTCGAGGTCTTGGGGTACTTCAGCGAGCAGCCGTAGGCCTTGGTCGAGGCCTCGGCCACCGGCTTGCCGGCCGCCACCTCGTCGAGCGCGACGCGGACATATTGCTTGGCCTTGGGGATGTCGGCGACGTTCGACGACGGGATCGAGTCGATGCCGCCCTTGTAGACCAGGGCGCCCTTGGCATCGATGATGTACATGTGCGGCGTCACGGTGGCGCCATAGGCGCGCGCGATCTTGCTCTGGGGATCGAGCAGCACGGCGGCGGGCGCGGCGTCGCGGCTCTTGGTGAGGTCGTTGGCCTGCGATGCCGTCACATGGCCCTGCTCGCCGGTGGCCGAGGAGGCAACGGTCAACCACACCACGCCCTTGGCCGCCGCCTCGCGCTGCTGGGTCTGCATGTTCTGGCTGTTGTAGTGCTTGCGCACGTACGGACAGTCGTGATTGGTCGTCTCGAGCACCACGACCTTGCCCTTGAGATCGGCCAGCGACCAGCTCTTGCCGTTGCTGTCGACGGCGGTGAAGAGTGGCGCCGGCTTGCCGAGATCTGGGCTGCTGGTCGCGAATGCCGCGGCGGGAACGAGCGCGATGGCCGCACCTCCTGCCGTAAGGCCCAACATCAGGGATCGACGGGGAACGCTGAAACTCGACATCTTCGCCTCCTAGCGCTTGGCTTGTTGAATCGACGACAGTTCAGACAGGATCATCGCCTCGGTAAGCACCTGGGGCAATATCTTGGGACCGGGCGCGCCCGGTGCCCATAAGAGATAGAGCGGCACGCCGGCCCGGCCGAGTTCCTTCAGCACCGAGGTGATCTCGGCGTCGCGGTTGGTCCAGTCGCCCTTGAGCTTGACCACGCCTGCCTGCTCGAAGGCGTGGCGGCTGGCCGGCGTGTCGAGGGCGACACGTTCATTGACCAGGCAGGTGATGCACCAGGCGGCGGTGAAATCGACGAACACCGGCTTGCCGGCCGCGACGGCTTCGTCCATCCGCGCCCGCGAAAACCGTTCCCAGCCCTCGAAGCTGACGCCTGATACGGGCCCGCCCGAGGTCGAAGCCGCGGTGGCCGGCCCGTTCTCGAGCCTCAGGGTGGCGGCAAAAGCCAGCAACACGGCGGCGGCCGCCACACCGCGCCGCAACCAGACGGCCGGCGAGGCGGTGCTGCCCACGCGCAGCAGCGAGATCGCGAAGGCGATCAGGATCATGCCGCCCAGCGCATAGACCACGCCGTCGGCGCCGGTCTGCTGGGTCAGCACCCAGATCATCCAGACCGCTGAGGCATACATCGGGAAGGCGAGGAACTGGCGCAACCGGTCCATCCACGGGCCGGGGCGCGGCAACAGGCGCTGCAGCGCCGGGGTCATCGACAGCGCGAGATAGGGAAGCGCCAGCCCCAACCCCATGGCCAGCAGTACGGCCACGGTGGCGGGTGCCGGCTGGCTGAGCGCGAAGCCCAGTGCGGCGGCCATGAATGGCGCGGTACAGGGCGTGGCGACGATGACGGCCAGCACGCCGGTGAAGAAGGCGCCCGTGGTGCCGCTGCGTGCCGCCAGTCCCTGGCCGACGCCGGCGAGGCGGCCGCCGATCTCGAACACGCCCGAGAGATTGAGACCGACCACGAAGAAGAGATAGGCGATCAACAGCGAGAACACCGGCGACTGGAACTGGAAGCCCCAGTTGACCTCGCCGACGCTGGCCCGGATTGCTACGACGATCACGGCCATGGCGGCGAACGAGACCAGCACGCCCGTGGTGTAGGCGAGCCCATCGCGCCGCATCTCGGCCTGTGCGCGGCCGGTCAGGCGCGCGAATGCGGCAGCCTTCATTGCCAACACCGGGAACACGCAGGGCATCAGATTCAGGATCAATCCGCCCAGCAGCGCAAACAGCAACGCCTGCACCAGGGTCAGTTGCTCGACCCCGCCTGCGGCGGCGAGGGCGGTGGCCCGCGGCACGAAAGCAGGGTCGAGGCGGGCCGAGATGTCGAAAGCCTGTCGTACTTCGCCGTTGCCGGTGGTTTCCGTCAGCACCAGCGTCCCGGTGAGACGCGCGGGCATCGCGGCACTGGCGTCGCCCCGCGTGAGCGGGATCTGGATGCCGTCGGCCGTCACGCGGGCGTTCTGCTTGGCCATCGTGGCGACCGGCCCCCATTCGGCAGGGAAGAAATAAACGTCGCGGATGGTGTTGGCCTTCAACCCGACGGCCTCGACGGCCAGGGTCGGCGCGCCGGATTTGGAAATGCCGTAGCGCGCCGGCCACGGGCTTTCCATCGGCACGTTGCGCCGCGCTGTGTCGAACAACGCACGGGTCTTCGGGTCGGCCGGGGTGGCAGTCGCCGCCAGAGGCAGGTTGAGCTCGAGCCTGGCGTCCTCGGGGATGCAGATGTCCTCGCAAACCAGCCAGTTGGCCTCGGCCGCGAGTTTCAGCGTACCGCCACTCAGATCGGCAGGTGGCGTGATCCTGACCAGCAACAGGATATCGTCCGAGAAGCCGTAGTTGATGATACCGCCGATATCGAACATGTGCGGTGTCGGCCAGACGATCGGGCTGGCTGTCACGCCGGCCGGCAAGGTCCATCTGATCTCGGTCGGCAGGCCGGAGTCGCCCGGGTTCTTCCAATAGGTGTGCCACTTCGGCCGTATGGTCTGGCGCAGGCCGACCCAGAACGGTTCGCCTGCCTTTACCGAGGCGACGTCGGAAATCAGTTCGGCGCGCACATTTTCGGTCTGCACCACGGAGGGCATGGCCGCCTGAGATGGCGATTGCGCGAACACCGGCCCGGCGGCCAGCCACACAAGAAGGGCAAGGAAACGCTTCATACTGGCTTATTAAGTGACCTTCACGGCACGCACATGCAAGGCAATCCCAATCAATGCAGCGTGATCTTTTGCCCAGCCGGGGCCAGCGGTCTAAGGTCTTGGTACGATTGGAGAATTCATGTTGCACGTCGATGACCGGCATCTGCTGGGCGCCTTGGACGAACTGGCCGTGATCGGTGCCATCGAGGACGGCGGCTGTGCGCGGCTGGCGCTTACCGACGAGGACAGGGCCGGTCGCGACCTCGTCATAGGCTGGATGAAAGCGCTCGGCCTCGACGTCCGGATCGACGCCATCGGCAACGTCATCGGCGTGCGCGCCGGGCAGGAGAATTTGGCACCGGTCATGACCGGCAGCCACATCGACACCGTGCGCACCGGCGGGCGGTACGACGGCAACTATGGCGTCCTGGCAGGGCTGGAAGTCGTACGGGCGCTAAACGCGGCCGGCATCGTCACGCGCCGGCCGGTCGCCGTGGCCTTCTTCACCAATGAAGAAGGCGCGCGCTTCCAGCCCGACATGCTGGGCAGCCTTGTCTATGCTGGCGGTCTCGGTCTCAACGAAGCCTACGCCGCCGCCGACAAGGATGGCCGCTCGGTCGGCGACGAGCTGCGCCGCATCGGCTACCTCGGACCTGCGGCACCGGGCGCGCTGAAGCCGCACGCCTTCGTCGAGTTGCACATCGAGCAGGGGCCGATCCTCGACGAGGAGAAAGTGCAGATCGGCGTCGTCGAGAGCGTGCAGGGCATTTCCTGGACCGAATACACGGTGACGGGCGTTTCCAATCATGCCGGCACAACGCCGATGCGGCTGCGGCGCGATGCCGGTTACCTTGCTGCGTCGGTCAACGTCTTCGCACGAGGACTCGCCCGGGAAATGGGCGGCGATCAGGTGGCGACCGTTGGTGCGCTGACGCTGCGGCCGAACCTGATCAATGTCGTGCCCAATCGTGCGGTGTTCACGGTCGATCTGCGCAATACCGACGAGGCGAAACTCAAGGATGCCGAAGCCCGCGTTTCCGCTCATATCGCCGAGGTCGCGGGAGCGGAACGGGTCGACGTCGATGCCAAAGTGCTCGCCCGTTTCGAGCCGGTGATCTTCGATGTCGGCCTCGTCGATCGGGTCGAGCGCCACGCACGCGCGCTTTCGCTCAGCACGCGACGCATGCCCTCGGGGGCCGGTCACGACGCGCAGATGATGCAGCGGATATGCCCGAC
>CALFRN010000387.1 GCA_937919085.1 uncultured Reyranella sp. | reverse complement strand
CCGAGGGCACGATCAACACCACCAGCGGCGTGTCCATTGGCGCGGGCGAATTCAACTACAACTCGTCCACCGCACTTACCCGAAACGTATCCTTCTCTGGAACCGGCGGCACCCTGAGCGGCAGCGGCACCATCACCACCACCGTCAACGTCACCGAGGCCAACACCCTTAGCATCGGCAACTCGCCCGGCACGATGAACTTCGACTCCGATCTGACGATCGGCGGCACCTATTCCTACGAACTGGTGGGTGGCACATCTTCGGCCGACCTCGGCAACGTGGCAGGGAACCTGACCCTCGGCGGGATCGAAATTCTGGCAATCGAAGGTGGCCTGGGCGGCGCGCTTCTTGTGTTCCAGCGTGCCGCCGTCGAGCAGCGGCTGGAGGATGCTGAGGGCCAGGTTCCAGGCGATGCCGGTGGGCGGGACAATCTGGCCGAGGAATGCGATGATCTCGGCGCCGGCGTTCGGGCCGTATGTGCCGGTGAGGTTGAACTGCGGCATCTGGTTGGAGATCGCCACGCCGATGTTGGCGCTCGCCACGCGGAGCTGGGCCTGCGCCGAGCGTACGTCGGGCCGTTGTTCGACCAGGGCCGCGGGCAGGCTGAGCGGCAGCTCCTCGGGCAGGTGGAGGTCGGCGAGGTCGACGTTCTCGCCCCTGTCCTGGTCCGGCAGGCGGCCGATCAGTGCCATCAACTGGTTGCGCTGCTGCGCAAGCTGGCGCTGCAGCGGCGGCAGGGTGCTGCGCGCCTGTTCCAGCGCCGTCTCCTGCGACAGCACCTCGACGCGCGACGCGCCGCCCAGGTCGAACTGGGTCCGCACCAGGCGGAGCAGGTGGGCCGCGATCCGGATCGTCTCTTCGGTGGCGGCGACCTGCGCCCGCAGCGACGCGAGATTGATGGCGGCGGTCACGACGTTCGAGGTCAGGGTCAGATAGGCCGCCTCGAGCTGGAAGCGTTGATACTCTACCTGAGCAGCCTGCGTTTCGACCGTCCGCCGCACGCCGCCGAAGATGTCGAGGGCATAGGAGATGCTGAGCGAGGCGGAACTTACCGTATAGATCACCGGCGGGCCGCTCAGCCCGCTGGTGACGGGCGTCACCTGCTGCTTGGTCGTCGAGGCGCCGGCGTTGATTTGCGGGAACAGGCCGCCCTGCTGGGCGTAGAGGGCCTCCTGCGTTAGCCGCAGGGTAGCCTGGGCTGCCGCGAGGCTGGGATTGGCCCTCAGTGCTTCCTCGATCAGCGCGTTGAGCTGCGGGTTTCGATACAGCGTCCACCACTGGCCGGGAATGTCGGCGCCCATGACGAAGCGTTGTGCAGCCCCCCCGGCGATGTCGGCCGAAGCGGTCGCCGCGAGCGGCTCGGGCGTGTAGCCGCCGGCATCGGGCTTGTCGGGCGGCTGAAAGTCGGGGCCCGACGTGCATCCCGTCACCGCGGCGGTCGCAAGGGCGACAAGCAGCAGAACCGTCGGCGTAACCACACCATGGCGGCCAGAGGTGGCGCGAGGGAGGCCGGCATGAAAGGCAACCTCGCAACTGACCGGCGGTCTGGCGGGGAGGTCGTTGCCGATCAATTATTTCACCTGCTGCGGGACCGACAATCCGACTGGCGGCAGGGCCGGCATCGCGAGGCCGGGGGTGAGCTCCGAAGGCTCTGCCGGCATCGAGTCCGAGAGGGAGCGAGCCCCTCCGCGGGTGGCCGGCCGCACGACCGGCTGGCCGCCGGATGTCACGGAGGCGGCGGCCGGGGGGGCACTTGACTCCCATGGTCCAAGGATCAGCGGCAGCCCTTCCTTGCCGCTGCCGATGACGACGATCTTGGCGTTCTGCGAATCGGCCAGCTTGAGGGTGGCGTCGATGCCCTTCCAGCGCAGGTAGTTCTCGGAGATGCCGCCCGACACCGTGTCCTGGAATGCCCGGATGCCCTCGGCCTCGATTTTCTTGCGAGTGGCCTCCTGCTCCTCGCGTTGGAGGATAAATACATACTGCTCGCTGAGCTGGCGCTGGGTCAGCTTGGCTTCGATCGCGCTAACCAGCGCAGCAGGCAGTTCGATCCGGCTGAACCAGAAATCTTCGATCATGATTTCTGGAACCCTGTCGGGTACCCCGCCGATCAACATATCGGCGGTCAGCCTAAACTGCTTGATCACGCCGCGCTCGATCTCGGATCGCTTCACCGAATAGAGTTCCTCGAGCGTGAACTTGCCGATTTCCAGTCGAATGATCGCCCCCACCGCCGGCATGACCAGCTTGTCTGCGAAATCGGGCCCGGCATATTTCGTGATTAAACCAGTGGCCTTGGGATTGATGCGGTACATCAGGGTTCCCTCGACGGTGACCTGCAGCCCCTCCTTGGTCAGCGCCTCGAACTTCTTGGTCCGCTGCTGGAGGCGCAGGTCGTAGATGAGGATCTGATCCCACGGGAAGATGATCTTGGTCCCCTCGCCGTAATAGAAATCCAAAACCGTGCCGCCGAAGAAACGCAGCCACAGCGCGGCGCCATGGCCGGCGGGAATCGTGATGAAGATGCTCTTGAAGAAAAAGAGTATGAAAAACACCACAAAGAGAAGCGTCGCCGTCGCGCCGATGAAGTGACGATCGACCCACGCCTCGATGACTTTGACCGCACGCTCAATCATCGCTGGCTCCGTATTCGGTCAGCCGTCCATCTTCCATGACGAGGTGGCGGGTCGCCCGGTCGAAGTAACGGTCGTCGTGCGTCACCGCGACCACTGTCTTGCCGCGGGCGCGGAGCGCCGGCAGGATCTCGTCGTAGAACTTCCGGCGGAAGGCCGGATCCTGGTCGGCGGCGAACTCGTCGAACACGTAGATCGGCCGGTCTTCCAGGGCCGCTACCACGAGGGCGAGCCGCTTGCGCTGGCCGGTCGAGAGCTTGATCGTGTCGAAACGGCCGTCGTGCATGCCCGTCTTCTTCTCGATTTCCATCGTCGTCAGCCATTCGAGGATCTGGTCCGGGGCTACGTCGCCCAGGCCAAACAGCCGCCGGAACAGATGGAAATCGGAGAATACCGTCGAGTAGAGGTTCTGGCAGGCCTCGCGCCGGTCACCGTCGACCACCCGGCCGTCGACCAGGAGCTGGCCCTGCTGCGGCAGGTAGAGCGCCGTCAGCAACCTCAGGAGGGTGGACTTTCCGGAGCCGTTGCCACCGGAAATGAACAGGACGTCGCCGCGGCGCAGCGTGAGGTCGATCGGGCCCACCATGAAGCCGCCGGCCTGGGCATGTGTGTAGACCACCTGCCGCAGTTCGATCTCGGCGAAGTCGGAAGGTTGCCCTGGCGCCGTACCCGAGCCCGACCTCTGCACCGCCTGATGCAGCCTTCTCTCGAGGTCGAGCATGACCTCGCAGGCGGCCTGGGCGTTGGCGACTGCCGACGATGCCGCGGTCATCGAGCCGATCGGACCGAAAAGGAACAGGATGACGGTGAGGGTCTTGAGCAATTCCTCGGGTTGGGTGAGGCCAAATCCGGGCAGCAGGAAAACGAGGGCGCCGCCGGCGGCAAGGAAGATGAGTTGCCCAAAGAGGTAGACCTCCAACAACTTCACGTCGACATCGGTCCGCATCTCGCAGGTGCGGCGGGAGATTTCCGCGATGAAGACGGCGAGGTCGGCGCTGCGTGCGGCGTTGAGACGGACCTCCTTGAAGCCCTCGATGAGATCGGTGACGGAGTCGAACAGTTCGTTCTCCTGGCCGTTGACCTCTGCCAGCGTGGCGCGGGCCCGGCGCAGCCGGAACATGTAGACGAGGAACCCGAGACCCACGATCGCCACCGTCAGGAACAGAGCGGCAACGTCGAGCCAGGCCAGATAGGCGAGCGCGAAGACGACCGAAATCGCCGACTGGGCGCCGGCCAGAATGGCCGGGGCAGTGGTCGCGAGCGTCTGCGTCTGGCGGGTCAGGGCGCCGAAGATGCGTGCCGGGCCGATCTCTTCCAGCGCGTCGAGATTGCAGCGCCGGACCCGCTCGACCTGCCGCATCCGGTAGGTGTGCAGCGACTTCTCGACCTCGGTGAGGGCGGTGATGTGGAGATAGCGCTGGGAGTAGATCTGCGCTGCCGCCGCGGCGGCGAACAGCACGAACAGCCAGCCGAGCGCATCGCCCTTCGAGGCGTTGACGGCGCCCGAATTGAGCGTCGACA
>CALFRN010000386.1 GCA_937919085.1 uncultured Reyranella sp. | reverse complement strand
AGCTTGGATTAAAGGTAGGGACATTTTGAAGATAGGAGTAAGTCAGAGTCTGCGCGACAGGGTTGGTGTAGATTTGGGCAACCGCATGCGGGCCGAGGAGAGCCTAATTTGGGCTGGGACTAACGGCTTTTTCTATGTTAATGTCTGCCTCGACAATCCCGACAACGTATTCGATTCTATGAACGAGGCGCGCATCGCCGGTATCAGGCGCCTGCTCGAGGAGCACGAGATTCGGCTCGGGCTGCACACGCTTTCGGGCGTTAACACTGCAGAGATCTCGCCATTTGTCAGCGACGCGACGGACGCCTACCTCCGCGCATATGTGGATATGGCGACGAAGCTTGGCGCCGGCTGGATCATCGTGCACGCAGGTTACCACTTCACTAAGGACTTCGAACGGCGCAAGGTCGCCGGCCGCGACCGGCTTCAGCGGATGGCTGATTATGCCGACAAGGTCGGGGTGCGCATCCTGCTTGAGAACATGAACCCCGAACCGAAGGACGCCGAGGTGAAGTATCTGGCCCACGACGTAGAGGAGTGCCGGTACTACTTTGACACCATCCAATCACCCGCGTTTGGCTGGTCGTATACCGTTAACCACGCGCACATGTTGCCCGAGGGCATAGAGGGCTTCACCCGCGCCTTCGATCTAAATATGTGTGAAGAGGTACGCATTGCCGATAATCGCGGAAAGGTGGAGGAGCATCTGCAGCCGGGTGAAGGCACTATCAATTTTGGTGCTATGTTCGAGCAAATTGAGAGTGCCGGCTTTCACGGCCACTACATGCTCGCATTCGGCAATGCAGAGAACATGAATGCTGGACGGGAGTGGCTAATGGCACACACCGACCGGACGTGACGGAGGGGGGGCATTCCCGCTTATTAATCGCAATGGCTTCGGGGCAACCGAAGCATTTAAAGGAGAAAACGATGAAGCTTTTCAAACGTAGTACCCTTATTGGTTTCGCGGCCGTCGGCGTGTTTGCGCTCGCCCATGTACAACTCGCCTCGGCCCAGGACCTAAAGGTTCGCATCTCTACCGACAGCACGCCCGGTGCCGCAACGCAGGTCATCCTCGCCGCCTTTCGTGACGCGCTGAAGGACGAGTTGGGCGACAAGATCACTGTCGAGTATTTCGACAGTGGCCAGCTGGGCGACGAGATCGTGCACATGGAGCAAGTCCGTACGGGTCAGATCGACGTGGTGCCAATTGGCTCCGATGCCGTCCAGCTCGATTCGAAGTGGGCCATCTTCGACATGCCCTTCCTGTTCCCGAACTTCGAGAAGGCGCACGCCTTCCTCGACAGCCCACTCGGCGACGAGATGAAGGCCTCGATGCGAGACAGCGTCGGTCTTCAGGTGCTTGCTCTTGGCGATGTAGGGTTCCGTCACATCACCAACAATCGCGGCCCGATAGTCAAGCCGGAGGACCTGAAAGGCTTGAAGATGCGGGTGCCGGGATCCAAGACTCGTATTATGGCTTTCGAGCATTTTGGTGCCGCCCCCGTCACCATGAATATGGGTGAGCTTTATCTGGCGCTCCAGCAGGGCACGATGGACGGCCAAGAGAACCCGTTGCAGTCGGTCATCTCGCGCTCGATGCAGGAAGTGCAGAAGTACTTGTCGCTCTCTTCGCACGTCTTTACACCTTCGACTCTGGTGATGAACGGCGCCCGCTGGGACAGCCTCAACGACGAGCAGAAGTCCGCATTCAGCCGCGCCGCTACCAAGGCCGTGACAGTCAGCCGCGACTACGTCGCCAAAGCCGACGTCGAAGGCCGCACCACGCTGGCCAAAAGTATGGAGGTAAACGAGATCGACAGCGCCGCTTTCCAGGCTGCTGCCATTCCGGTGTGGGACGAGATCGCGAAGGCCGCCGGTGGCAATTTTGGAACGCGTGTCATTGCTTTCGTGACAGCAAAGTAAGGCGTGGTCCAGACCGATGTCTGAATTGTCATGAGCGGCCCCAATGAATACCCCGCCGGCACGCCTAGTGAGCCCGCCTCTGGTGGTTCGTCAAGCCTCGGCAAGGATCTCGACGAGTTCGCCCAGCGCTTCGAGTTGGCCGATCCCGACGAGGGGCTGCCGCGCGCCGATCGCATCGTAAATAAATCGGTCGAGGCTGTGGGCGTGGCCGCTCTGGCTTCCGTGTTCCTGATCGTGCTTGCTAGCACGTTGGGCCGCTACTTCTTGAACAGCCCACTTATTTGGGCGGAGGAAGTGGCCCTTGGCATCATTCCGTGGATGGTCGCCATTGGCATGTTCCTGTCCGTCCGGCGTCGGCAGCTTGTCCGAATCGACTTTCTCACCCGCTACTTGTCGCGGGGCGCTATGCAGGCCGTCGGGCTGTTCAGCCAAGTTCTGTCAATGGGTTCTTTCGCCTATTTAGCCTGGTCGGCGGTTCGCTATTTTAATTTCTTTGGCAGCGATTTGACCCCTTATCTAGGTCTTCCGAAGGGCCTATCCTCGTCAGCCTTTGTCTTTGCGGGCGTCGCGACTGGACTCGCTTTCTTCGTCGGGCTCATACGCTCTTTCATGAATGACGATTTTGCCGAAAGGGGACGCTAATGCTTATCGCGGCTGTTATAGTTGTGGTACTTTGTGGCCTTCTGGTGCTGGGCGTGCCGATGGTGGTGGCCCTGGCAAGCGCTATCATCCTTGACTTCCAGCTGACCGGTGTTCGCCCAGAGACGCTGGCGCAACTCCTGAACTCGGCGCTCAGCAAGTTCGTCTTTATCGCCCTGCCAATGTTCGTACTGATGGGGACGATCATGAATGCCGGCGGTATCTCGGGACGCCTATTCGACTTCGCCCGTGCGCTCGTCGGATCGATGCGTGGCGGGCTGGCGCGGGTCAACGTGCTGACATCGATGTTCTTTGGCGGTATGATTGGGTCCAGCACCGCCGATCTCGCGGGGACCGGATCAATCATCATCCCGGCAATGAAAAGGGCGGGATACACTTCGCCAATAGCGGCAGCCGTGACCGCGTCGTCGTCCGGAGTCGGCCCGCTGATCCCGCCGAGCTCGCCGATGATACTTTACTCGGTCGTCACAGGCACCTCCTTGGGCGCACTGTTTCTGGCGGGGCTGATCCCAGGCATCCTGCTGGGAATGATGCTGATGGGCGTCATCTCCTGGATCGCCCGTCGGGAGGGCTGGGAGCATGGCGACCCTTTTCAGTTC
>CALFRN010000385.1 GCA_937919085.1 uncultured Reyranella sp. | reverse complement strand
AGGGCATGCTGGGCCAAAGCCCACCGCCGCCAGCCAAACCGGCCGAGCCGACGCATTAGAGCAAGCCCACTTCAGGCTTGTTCGTCCACGCCACCGCCCAGCCCACGCGCATCATCAAGCGGCTGAGCGAACTGGTCGAGTAGGCTGTTGACGCAGGTCGTCGCCTGCACTGCTGTCACACATCTGTTTCTGATTCGCGGGAAGGACCGGCGTGATTCACTTCGTGCCGCATTCCAGTTTTCGTTTGCATTCAGGTTCGCCAGCTAACTCTAAATGGACCTCGTCGCTCCAGAGGTACGCGCCGTGCGCCCTCAGCGCGGCCGGCAACCAGACGAGGCTATTCTGTCCATCTCCTCCCTCCTGATCGCCCTGCTGCTTTGCTCCGCCGTTGGCGCGGAGGCCCTAGGCCGTGAGATCGAAGTCGGCGAGATCGGGCTTCCGCATCTCCTCGCGGAAGTGGTCGAAGCTCCACGGCCACAGCGCCGGATTGCCGTTCCTGTCGAGGTACCAGCTGCGGCAGCCGGACATCCACACCGTGCCCTTCATGGCCTCGTGGAGTGCGTCGTTGAAGCGTCGCGCCGCGGCGGCCGACGGCGCCACCGCCCGGCATTTGCCCTCGAGAACGAGGTCGACGAGCTGCAGGATATAATCGATCTGCAGCTCGGAGATCATGATCACCGAGAAATTTCCGATCGGACTGTTGGGTCCGACCAGCATGAGGAAGTTGGGAAAGCCCGGAACCGCCACCGAACGGTAAGCTTCATTGGCCTCCGACTAGGTGTCCGACAGCGTGCGCCCACCCTCGCCCACGACCTCCATCGGCCGCAGGACGGCATGGCCATCGAAGCCGGTCGCCAGCACCAGCACATCGAGCACGTGCAACACGCCATCCCTGGTCCGCACGCCGGTCGCCTCGATATGGTCGATGCCTTCGGTCACCAGCTCGACTGTGGATTTCTGCATCGCCGGATAGAACTCGTCCGACATGATCAGCCGCTTGCAGGCTGCACGGTAATTAGGTGTCAGCCGGCGCCGCAGCTCGGGATCGTGGACATTCTCCTCGAGGTTGAGGCGGCAGGTGTCCTCTATCTTCTGCAGCTCGTCCTGGTTGCCGATCACCGCGCGCGTAAAAGTGTCGACGAAACGCTGCGACCAGAAATCGTAGGATTGCTGCAGCCGCTCGGAAGATTCGCGGAACATCGCCTTCTCTTCGGCACTGTAAAGCGGGTTTGCGAGCGGCAGGACCCACTGGGCGGTGCGCTGGAACAGCGACAGGCGAGCGACGCGATCGGCAAGGGCCGGTACGACCTGGATCGCCGTCGAATCCGTGCCGATGATGCCGACACGCTTGCCGTGGATTGGCACCGCATGGCCCCAGCGCGCCGAGTGGAACTTCGGCCCCTTGAAGTCGGCAAGCCCTGGAATATCGGGCATCACGGGATGATGCAGCACGCCGGTGGCGGCAATCACGAAATCCACCGTGTCGGTCGCGCGACTCGATGTCTTCAGCCGCCAGCGGCCGTCGACATGTTCGGCACGGGTGATCTCGTTGTTGTAGCTGATGTGCCGCTCGATGCCGTACTTCTCGGCCACGCCCTCGAAGTAGCGCTGGATCTCGGTGCCCGGCGAGAAGCGCCGCGTCTAGTCGCCCTTGAGTTCGAAGGAATAGGCATAGACGTGGCTCGGCACATCGCACGAGAGGCCGGGATAGGTATTGTCCCGCCACGTGCCGCCAAGACGGCCGGCCTTCTCGTAGATCGTGAAATCCTCGATTCCGCGCTGTTTCAGCCCATGGCGGCCAGGATGCCCGACATGCCCGTGCCGATGATGGCGAACCGCTTGCTCACTCCGTCACTCTCCGCTCGGAGTCTTCTGCCGGGGATGGATATAGTCCCTGAAATCGTCGAAGCCCTTCCACGCGGGTTCCGGCGTTTCGTGGCCGGGACGCGGCGCGTACTTGGACGGATCGGAAGTGCCCGGCGTCACGATGTAGCGCGGACAGTTGGGGAAGATCGCCCGTATCTTGATCCGCACCAGGAGTTGGGCGCCGGCAAAGCGCTGCATCAGCGGATCGTCACGGCTGACGCTCGCCTCGCCGTTGACCCGCAGCCGGCGTGGCTTCTCGCCCATGTCGATGAACAGCAGCCCGACCGCCGGATTGACCAGCACATTGCCGAGGCTCTTGAACATGCCGTTGCCGTCATAGTCGGGAAAGGCAAGTTCGCCTGGCCCGACCACCTTCACGAAACCCGGCATCCCACCCTTGAACGAACAATCGGGATGGCCCTCGGCATCGGCCGTCGCCAGGAAGAAGAACATCGCGCCCTCGATGAAAGCGCGATCCTGATCGTTGAAGGCCTGGCGTGTCAGCTTTTCTTCCAGCCGGTCGGCGATGCGGCGGCTGTCGAAGTCGTCCTGCAGGCGGCGGTTGCCGTCGT
>CALFRN010000384.1 GCA_937919085.1 uncultured Reyranella sp. | reverse complement strand
CTAGGGCGCGCGCCTGAGGAAGGTCCGGAAGATCAGCGGGCCGGTGAGGACGATCAGGAACAGCCGGAAGAGATGGTGGGTCGCCACCATGGCGATTTCGATGCCGAGCGCCAGGCCGATCAGGCTCATCTCTGCGAAGCCGCCCGGCGCGTAGGACAGCACCGTGGCGTCGAGGTTGAGACCGGTCAGCTTCACCGTGATCATGGCGAAACCCACGGCGCAGCCGATCAGCAGGAAGGCGGCCCCGATCGAGGCCGCCATCTCCTTGTGCAGTCTGTCGAAGTTCGTGCCCACGAAGCGGCAGCCGATGCCGGTGCCGACCACGACCTGGGCCGCGGCGACCAGCACGCCTGGCGGCTGGGAGTCGGTGAGGCCGCCGAGATGGACGATGGCGCTCGCGATCATCGGCCCCATCATGAAGGCCGCCGGCAGGCGCAGCAGGCGGCCGATGGCGGCGCCGACGATGCCGCAGGCGATCAGGACGCCGTAGTCCTTCCAGTCGTTGCCCGTGGGGCCGTGCACCATGGTGAGGACGCTGGTCTGGGCGCCGTTCACCAGCCGGTACCAGATGGGAATCGTGAGCACGACGGTGAGGATGCGCAGCGCATGGGCAAGCGCGATGGAGCGCTCGTCGCCGCCCAGCGCGCCGCCCATGATGGTCATGTCGTTCAGCCCGCCCGGCATGGAGGCGAAGTAGCAGGTGACGCGGTCCCAGCCCGTGAACACCCGCAGCCAGACGTAGCAGAGGCTGGCGCCGGTCATGGTCATGCCGGTCAGCACGCAGAGGCTGACGGCCCATTCGCCGAGCCGCTGCACCAGATCCGGCGTGAAGCCCGAGCCCAGCAGCACGCCCAGGATGATGATCATGCCCTGGCGCAGCCGTATCCTCATGCCGATGCGCAGGCCGAAGAAGGCCGCCACCGTGGAGAAGACACAGGCGCCCAGCATCCAGGCCAGCGGCATGCGGAGCCAGTTGAAGACGAAGCCGCCGATCGTGCCGATCAGCAACGCCAGCGCGAGCGGTCCCCATCCATCATGGCCGATGATGCGTTTCTTGTCGGCCTTGGAGGAGACTGCCTTGCCACTCAAGGTGCGAACTGCTCCTTGAGGATGCGTTCTTCGAGGTCGTGCTCGGGATCGAACAGCAGCGTGAGTTCGATGTCGGCGGCTTCGGTTACGACCACCTTCGCCACGTTGGCAATCTCGACGGAATCTGCCGCTGCCGCCACCGGCCGCTTGCGCGGATCGAGGATGGTAAGGTCGACCCGGGACGTGCGTGGCAACAGCGCGCCGCGCCAGCGCCGCGGCCGGAAGGCGTTTATTGGCGTCAGCGCCAGCAGGCCGGCACCCAGTGGCAGGATCGGGCCATGGGCAGAGAGGTTGTAGGCAGTGGAGCCGGCGGGCGTGGCGACGAGTGCGCCATCGCAGGAGAGTTCGTTCAACCGGGTCTTGCCATCGACCGCCACGGCGATGCGGGCGGTCTGCCGGCTGGAGCGCAACAGCGACACCTCGTTGATGGCCATCACTTCGAAGGCTCGGCCGCGGGTGTTCGTGGCGATCATGCGCAACGGCGTCAGCGTCACCTCGCGGGCTCTTTTCAGGCGCTGCAACAGGCCGGTTTCCCTGTAGGTGTTGAGCAGGAACCCGACGGTGCCGAGGTTCATGCCGTAGATCGGGACCTTGCGCCGCATGTACCGATGCAGCGTCTGCAGCATCAGTCCGTCGCCGCCGAGCGCCACGATAATGTCGGCCTGGGCGGGCTTAACCGCGCCATAGCGTTTCTCCAGGCGGATGCGGGCTGCCCGCGCAGCCGGCGTCGAGGCCGATACGAAAGCAAGGAGTGGGTGGGCGGAAGAAGCGGCCATCGGGGTGCTGCAATGCCTCCAAAGCAAGAATCACACTATAGCCGCAGGATGGCTTCTTGCGATAAAATCCCGGCGGCAAGCGAACCGCGGGGAGAAACGCGATGGAGCTGGTTCCGCTGGGACTGGGATTTGGTGTCGAAGTAAAGGGCGTGACCCTGCTCGATGTCGCCATTGACGCCGATGCCTACAAGGCCATGCGCGAGGCCTTCGAAACCCATTCGCTGCTTGTGTTCCGCGACCAGCCGATCGCCGACGACATCCAGGTCGCTTTCAGCCGCGCCTTCGGCCCGCTCGAACTCACCAAGGCGGCTTCGCTGGGCGCCAACAGTTTCTATTCGCGCCTGACCAACGTCGGTCAAAAGGGCGAGATCCTGCCGCAGACCGACCGTCAGGTGCTGGTCGCCAAGGCCAATGCGCTGTGGCACACCGATTCGTCGTTCAAGAAGACGCCGGCGCTGGCCTCGGTGCTGACCGCGCGCGTGTTACCGGGCGAAGACGGCGACACTGAATTCACCTCGACACGACTGGCTTGGGAGCGTCTGCCCGCCGATCTTCAGGCCCGCCTGCAGAATGCGGTGGCGACCCACTCCTACGCCAACAGCCGTGACCAGATTCACCCCGACCTCGCCAATGCCGAGGAGCGCAAGGCGCTGCCGCCGGTACGCTGGCGACTCAACTGGCGCAATCCAACCAACGACCGCCGCGCGCTCTATGTCGCAAGCCATGCCTATGCGATCGACGGCATGGATGACCGCGATGCACGCCAGATGCTGGCGCAACTGCTCGACGAGGCAACGCGACACGAGTTCGTATATACCCACAAATGGCGCGCCGGCGATGCCGTCATGTGGGACAATCGCGCCATGCTCCATCGTGGCCGGCCGTGGGATTACAACAAGGAACGTTCGATGGTACGGACCACCATTTCCGCCACCGTGGCCGATGGGCTCGACGAGGTGAAGCCGCCGGTCCTTCACTAGCCAGGGATTGGGATGCGGGAGCCGCGGGCTATTCCGCCGCTTCGAGACGCTGCTGGTTGTGGGCAGCGGCAACCTTGGCGCGGGCGAGATCCTCGCCGCGCTTCTTGGTTACGGCCGCGCCGCCGCCGGCCGTGTCGGCGAACAGCGACAGCTTGTCCATCTCGTCCTCGGCCACCGGCTCCAGTGCCAAGTCGGTGTATTCGTGGCGCTTGGGGTCGAATCGAACCTTCCGACCAATGCGCCAACCCTGCCAGGCCAATCGACCGTAGATCTTGAGCTTCCGCCAGGTCTCGAACGCCAGCTTCCAGTGGAACACGCCGATCGGCTCGATCGGCATGCCGTAGCGCCGGTCGCGGCGGTATTTCAGGCGTACGATGCCGCCTTCCAAGGGATGGATGTTCTCGGCCTCGAACATGATCTTGAACATGGTCATGAACTGCGCCGGCTCGGCCGGGTTGCGCCCAGGGATGGAGCCGTGGCGGCGCGCCACCGTCTCGATGTGCTCGGGCGTGTAATAGATGCGCCAAGCGTCGCGATAGGTCTGTTCGTACTCGGCGTCGCTCATCCTGGGATGATGGACGACGCGATGATTGAGGTCGTACTTGTTGAGATCAGGGTCCATCCACACACCCTGCTTCCAGAGCTTCTGGTGGTCTTCCGAGCCCGGCAGGGGCGTCAACATGAAGAACTCGAGGATGTCGAGCGGGAGTTCTTTCTTGATGATCTCAAGGTCGCGCAGGATCGACTCGCGTGTGTCGCCGGGGAAACCCAGGATGTAACCTGCCCAGGTCGAGGCGCCACTGGTGTGCCACGCCTGCAGCATCTTGCGGTATTCGGTGATCTTGTTCTGGCGCTTCTTGGCGGCCAGGAGATTGTCCGGGTTGACGTTTTCGAGTCCGATGAACACGCGATAGACGCCGGCCCAACGTGCCTTCTGGATGAAGTTCGGAATGCGGTGGCACTGGGTGTCGACCTGGATGATCAGCGACACCTCTATGCCTTCATTCTCCTTGAGTTCGATCAACCGGTCGAAGAATTCTTCCCAGTGTTTGTTGCGGGCCATGTTGTCGTCGGTGATGAAGAACGACGTGATGCCCTGTTTGTAATTCTCGCGGATGATGGCTTCGAGGTCGTCCGTGCTCCGAAACCGGCTCTTGCGGCCCTGCACGTTGATGATGGTGCAGAACGAGCATTGGAACGGGCAGCCGCGGCCGAGGTCGAAGCTCGACTTGCGGCCCTCGTTGCGGGCGAGCGCGGCCGGCGGCAGATGCGGCGTCGGCGCGCCCTCGATGCCCGGCAGGTCGTCCATATAGTTGTAGAGCGGCTTCAGCCTCTGGTGCCAGGCATCGAGCAGCACCTCGTCGAGGCGGCCTTCCTCGGCCTCGCCGGCGTAGATCGAGATACCCATGTCCATGGCCGCCTGGATCTCGGGCGGCACGACCGGCAGCATCGACAGGCAGCCTGCGGCATGGAAGCCGCCCATGGCGACCGGCAGGCCGGCATCGAGGAAGTGGCGCGCCAGATCGACGGCGCGCGGGAACTGGTTGGACTGCACGCCGACCAGGCAAATCAGGGCCTTGCCGCCCGAGCGCTTGATCTCGGCCATGATCTTGTCCGGCCGGACGCGCGTGTTGGTCTCGTCAAACGGCTTGATGAGAATATCGACGTCGGAGCCCAGGACCTGCCGCTTCAGGCAGTCTTCCCCCAAACCATAGAGGGCCGCGAGCGTATTGGACGGAATGTGAGACTGGAACCACGTAATGGGATAGCCGTCATCGTCGTAATGCGTCGGCTTGATCAGCACCAAGTGAAAAGTTGTTCGCTTCGCTGCACCGCTCATTGCGGACTTCTCCACGTCAAATCTGCGCGGCCCCAAGTTGAGCATCCCACCGCTGTACGGCATTCACACAATCTCGTTCACACTGCGCTGAGAGAGCCTGCAACGCAAGTGCGAGATGGCTCTGTTTCCACGTGGAAACCCTGAAATTCGCTACATTTCGTGGGGACATTCCGAAGGGCCACCATCTGGCAGAGAGGTGCCATGAGCAACTGGCCGTTGCCGCCGATGTGGTGAACGCGCATTTTGCCTCACCCTCTGGCGCGGACGCCAAGAAAAGACGCCAGGGGAAGGGGAACGGACAAGATTTTGAGCCGCATGGCGCGGGTGCCGGCACTGGCACCGTTTCGTATCAGGAGCTTCCGGTTCCAATGGCCGGCCGACCTCCTCGCCTCCTGGGCGTTCGAGATGGAAGGGGTGATCCTCGGCTGGTTCATCCTGGTTTCCACAGGATCGGTACTGGCGTTGGCCGCGTTCGGATCCCTGCAGTTCCTCGGCACGCTGATCTCGCCATTATTCGGTATGGCCGGGGACCGTTTCGGCAACCGCAACCTGCTCTGCCTGATGCGCGCCATCTACGTGGCGCTGGCGCTGGCGTTGATGGTCCTGTTCCTCACCGATCTCGCTTCGCCGGTGCCCATATTCATACTTGCCACCGCGATGGGCCTAGTGCGGCCGTCCGATATCACTATGCGCAACCTCCTCGTTGGCGAGACCATGCCGGCCGACTATCTCATGCCCGCCATGGGGGTATCGCGAACAACCGCCGATTCGGCGCGCGTGATCGGGGCGCTTTCCGGCGCCGCTCTCGTGGCCGTCCTGGGATCGGGTCTGGCCTATGTAGGTGTGAGTGCGGTCTATGCCATCAGCTTCGCCCTGACCCTGGGGGTCGGTATCCGGCGGCTGCGGGTGTTGGGCGAGGGGACGGAACGGTCCACGCCGCTGCGGATACTGCGGGAGGGATTTGCCTATGTCTGGGCGACGCCGGTCGTGCGGGCCGTGATGCTGCTGGCCTTCCTCATCAACTTCGCGGCCTATCCGTTGGTCGGTTCGCTGCTCGCCTACGTTGCCCGGAACATATACGGCCTCGACCAGACTGGACTTGGATGGCTGATCGCGAGTTTCGCCGGCGGCGCCCTGCTGGGTTCGGTCTTGGTGTCCACACACGGTGCGCGAATCCGCCCGGCGCGCACCATGATTGTGTGCACGCTGGCCTGGTTTTCGTTCAATCTCGCATTCTCCTGTGTCGAGCAGCATCTGCTCGGGGAAGCCATCTTGTTCGCTGCAGGACTAGTGCAAAGCTTCTGCATGGTACCGATGGCGGTCATCCTGCTGCGTGTCACCGAACCTGCCTTCCGGGGCCGCGTCATGGGTGTCCGCATGCTGGCGGTCTACGGCCTGCCGGTCGGATTGATGCTGTCGGGGCCGTTGGTTGAGCACGCCGGCTTTGCCTTGACCGGCTCGCTCTATAGCCTGCTGGGGATCGGCTTCACGCTTCTGATCGCCGTGCGCTGGCGAGCCGAGTTGTGGCAGGTAGCGTCGGCCGCCAACGCGAGGTGAGACGCAACCCTTTGCTGGTCCGGGCGTTGATGGTGTCATGGAATGCAGGGTTGCCGCGACCATCGCCGTGGCGATGTCGGTGTTTATGGCGAGCATCGCCGGGCTTGGCGCCCAGACTCCGCCGCCTCGGGTTTCGGCGACAGAGGATGAACAACGCAGCATCTATACCTTTCAGGTAGAGAACGACGTCTTCAACCGCCTCAGCCGGTCCGATCGTGACTATACGAACGGTCTTCGCGTCGGCTGGTTGTCGCCAGCTTTGACCGAGATGCAACCCGGCCTTGTGGCATTGACCACGCTGCCGACGTTTTTCGGCGAAGCGCCCGCAAGGTCGGTGATCCGCCGCGTCGGGATTTCGTTCGGCCAAAACCTCTACACGCCGGAAGATACCTATGCCACGCAACCGATTTACAACGACCGCCCCTATGCCGCGTGGCTTTATGGGTCCGTTGCGTTGCAATACACCTACAAGCGACCGGACCCGAAAACCGGTATCGACGAGCCGGTACGACTGGATACGCTGCAATTCGACGCCGGCCTGATTGGTCCGGCAGCCGGCGGCGCGTTCGTTCAGAACAACTGGCACACGCTGATCGGTGTGGCGCCCACCTATGGTTGGGCGAATCAGCTGCACAACGAGCCTACCTTGGGACTAGCCTTCGAGCGCCGATGGCGCACCGGCAGGTCTGTCCTGATCGAGGATCCGAAGCTGGAGGTCGACTTCATCCCGCGCGTTGGCGCTGCGTTGGGCAATGTCGCGACCTACGCCAGCGTGGGCGGCACAGGACGTATCGGCAAGAACCTGCGCGACGACTTCGGGCCGACGCGCGCCCGTCCGGCGCTGCCCGGCTCGGAAGCGTTCATCGGCGATGGAAGTTTCGGCTGGTATCTGTTTGCCGGTCTGGACGCCCAGGTGGTCGGGCGCAATATCTTCCTCGACGGCAACACCGACGGCGACAGCCTAAGCGTCGGCCACCGCCCCTTTGTCGGCGAGGCCCAGATCGGCCTTGCGATCCTCTATGGCGGCGTGCGCTTCACCTACACGCAGGTGTTGCGCACGCCCGAATTTTACCAGCAGGACCGCTTCACGCAGTTCGGTTCGGTGAACATCACCTTCCGCTACTAGTCGAGATTCTTTTCCGCGAACGACCAGTTTGCGAGCTTGTCCAACCAGGCCGCGACGTGGTCGGGCCGGCGGTTCTGGTAGTCGAGATAGTAAGCGTGCTCCCAGACGTCGGCGACCAGCAGCGGCGTGCCACCATGGGCAATGGGTGTGTCGGCGTTGGACGTCGTCTCGATCTTGAGTGCACCATCCTTGCCCTTGACCAGCCACGCCCAGCCGCTGCCGAACTGGCCGACCGCCGCAGCGGTGAAGGCCTTCTTGAAGGCGTCGAGACCGCCGAAGCTTTTTTCCAGTGCATCCTTCATCTTGCCCGCCGGCGTGCTGCCCGCCGGTGTCATGCTGTGCCAGTAGAAGGTGTGGTTCCACACTTGAGCGGCATTGTTGAAGATCGGCTTGGCCGATGCTTCCTTGTCCTTGGCCGATCGCACGATGATCTCTTCGAGTGACAGCGCTTCGTAGGGCGTGCCGGCGACCAGCTCATTCAGCTTGTTGACGTACGCTGCGTGATGCTTGCCATGGTGGAAGGAAATGGTATTGGCCGAAACCACCGGCGAAAGGGCATCATCGGCGTAAGGAAGCTTGGGTAACGTGAAGGGGGCTTTCGCTTTGTCCAACGGCATGATCGGTACTCCTGATGATTACAGTCGTCGACACTATGTAACGAACGAATGGGGCTTTTGTTGCGACGTGTTTTCACAGCCCGGCATGGTCGCGTATCCACGCTCCGGAATATTTCTTCGCGAACGGTTCTCAGTCGCTCACTCCATGATTGCACCACGCGTGGCAGAGAGTATCTCTAGACGATATCCATTGCCGGGGAGAGCAGCCGTGAAGGGCAATCCGCAGATCATCGCCGAACTGAACAAGCTATTGAAAAACGAGCTGACGGCGATCAACCAGTACTTCCTGCATGCCCGCATGATGAAGCATTGGGGCTTCGACCGCCTTGGTAAGAAGATCTACGAGGAATCGATCGGCGAGATGAAGCATGCCGACAAGTTGATCGCACGCATCTTGCTGCTCGATGGACTGCCGAACCTCCAGGATCTCGGCAAGCTGGCAATTGGCGAGACGGTAGCGGAGTGCCTGGCAGCCGATCTCAAGCTTGAGACCGCTGCGCGCAACGCGTTGGTAGCTGCCGCCGCCCACTGTGAGACCGCCAAGGATTTCGTTAGCCGCGAGATCGTGGTCGACATCCTCGAGGATGCCGAAGAGCACATCGATTTCCTGGAGACGGAGATTGGACTGATCGAGAAGGTCGGCGAGCAGAACTACCTGCAAAGCCAGATCGGCGATGGCAAGGGCCCGAGCTAATCGGCGGCAAGCAGGTTCGGCTGGAGGGCGCCTTCGGCAGCGATCGTGTCAGCAATGCGCTGGCGCAGATCACAGGCACAGCCGCCGCATTGCGGGCTCTTGCCGCAGGCGCGGAACACGTCGGACGGGCGGCGCGCACCAGCCCGGACGGCTGCGTCAACATCGCGTTCCCGAATGGCCCTACAGATGCAGAGATACATTAGCGACTGGCCCGTTTCCGTGCAGTTGCGACTTACTCGCAGGCGCGAAGATATTCACGGCTCCTGGCCGGGTCAAGCGTTCTAAAAGCCTTTCAAGCGGTATTTTTCCAGCTCGGACCGGAGCACGGGATCGAGCGGATGCGGCGTTTTCCCCTTGAGGCGGACAATGGTCATTTCGGCCGCAACGATGCACATCCCGTCCTTGAAGGCTGCCGAGCCGACCGTGATCGAACTGGTGCCGGTTCCGATGACGCCGGTGCCCAGGTCGACTTGGCCCGGCCAGTGCGATTCGGCGAGGAAGCTCACGCTCATGCCCGCCGAAATGCCGCGCACGCCGTCCTCGCGGCGGGCCATCATGCCGACGTCGCGAATAAAGGTGAGGCGGGCGGTCTCGAGATAGGCACAGAGCGCCACGTTATTGACGTGACCGGCGGCGTCCTGGTCGGAGAAGCGCACCGTGTCGGTGCACCAATGTGGATAGATCGAGCGATCCTGAAGGCGCTTATCGCGGGACATGCACGAGTGTAAGCGCCTGGCTTGCGGCTTGTCATGCGGGGCGCTGCGACGCATCTTCCGGCGTCCTGAGGGATGTTTCATGTGTACAGGATGACAAACGTGCAGGACGGGCCGCGCTACTGGGAAGACTACGAGGTCGGGAAGAGGTATCCGCTGGGCTCCACGAGTTTCACGGCGCAGGAGATCGTCGAATTCGCCCGGCTCTACGATCCACAGAGCTTCCATATCGACGCCCAGGCCGCCAAGGCCTCGATGTTCGGCGGTCTCATTGCCTCGGGCTGGCACGTCACTTCCAAGCTGATGCGGCTGTTCGTCGACAGCTACATCGATACCCGCACGGCCCTTGGGTCGCCCGGCCTCGACGAGATCCGCTGGTTGAAGCCGGTGCGGCCTGGCGACACGCTCACTGCCTGGGTTGAGTGCACCGCGAAGCTGCCGTCGAAAAGCAAGCCTGCGCTCGGCGTGATCCACGAACATTGGGGCGCCACCAATCAGCAGGGAGAACTGGTGGTGACAGTGAAGGGCATCAACATGGTACGGAGGAGACCAGCATGAAGCGTGCGGTAAAAGGGCTCGATCATGTCGTGGTCATGGTCGATGGCATCGACGCGGCCGAGGCCGCATATCGCCGGTTGGGATTCCAGGTACAGCCGCGCGGCTTTCACAAGAAACTCGGCACCGCCAATCACCTGATGATCTTCGACCGGGACTATTTCGAGATCCTGGGTATCGTCGAGGATACGGCATTCAATACCGAGCGGCGCGAATGGCTGAAGGATGGTGGTGGACTTGCCAACGTGGCACTCGCCACTGACGGCGCTGACCTCGCCTTCGAGGCATTCCAGCAGGCGGGCCTGCACCCGGATGCACCGCTCTTCTTCGATCGTGCAGTCGAGGTCGCGGGCAAGACCGAGCTTGCCAAGTTCCGGACCGTGCGTATTCCCAAGACCAACATGCCGGTGGTCGGCTTCTTCGTCTGTGAACAACAGACGCCCCAGTTCGTCTATCGGGCCGAATGGGCGGAGCATCCCAACGGGGCGCGGGGCATTCTGGGCGTGACGGTGATCGCCGATCAACCGGCTAAGTGGACTCCCGAACTCGAAAAGTATTTCGGCGTGGGCTCGGTAACGCGAGAAGGCGAGAGTCTGATGGTCAATACCGGCACGCAGCCAATTCGCTATCTCACGTGCGAGGACTATGCCGCACGCTATCCGGGCATTGTGCCGGTCCGGCAGGGAGATCATCCGGCACTTCTCTCGGTCCGCGTTGACGATCTTGCCACCTGCGCGGCCTTGTTGACCGGGAACGGCGTCAGGATCGTTAAGCCCGACGCTGGCCGGCTGATCGTGCCGCCGTCGGAGGCCGCCCATCTAACCCTGGAATTCTCGGAGCGTTAGACTTCATGGCTTTCGATCTTGCCGATCGCGGCATCTACGGCTTTTCAACGCTCGAGCACCTCAGATTTGCGGACCAGGACGCCAACGGTCACATCAACAACGGTGCGTTCTTGCAACTGCTGGAAAGTGCGCGCGTATCCTACATGCGCGAAATCATTCGTACCGCTGGTGTTCCCCACTTCCGTGTCGTCGTCGGGCGCCTGGAGGTCGATTTCAAGCGGCAGATGTTCTATCCCGGCCGCGCTACCGCGTGCGCACGGGTCATCGAAGCGCACGAGCGCAAGTTCGTGGTCGGGCATGGATTGTTCGACGGCGACGGCAAATGTACCGCGGTCCTGCGCGCCATCATGGTCTCCCTCAACGAGGAAACTCACCGCAGCACGCCGTTCGACCCGGCTGTGCGTGCCCTGCTCGATCGACTTGCCGCCTCCCAGAACGGATTGCCGACATGACCGATACGCTCATTCCTGAAGGCTTTCGCAAGCTCGACGTGGCTGACGAATTCGTCGGCCTGATCGGGCCGCTCTGGTTCAAAGCCGAGGGCGAAAAGCTCCGGGTCGGTCTGCCGCTCGAGAAACGTCACGGCAACCCGATGGGCTGGGCGCATGGCGGCCTTCTGGTGACTGTCGCTGACATGGTGATGGGCGCCGGCTCCGGCCATGCCACCGGAATCCGCTGGCCGCATCCGACGGTTTCACTCGGCACCGAGTTCGTGCGCGGTGCCAGGCTCGGCCAATGGCTCGAGGGTACGGCGCGCATCGCCCGCCGTACCGTCAACTTCTGCTTCGCGAGTTGCGATCTGATTTGTGGTGACGAGGTCGTGCTCGTGGCGTCGGGCGTATTTAAGGTTCCGGATATAGAGAAGATCCCGGAAGCTTTGCGCAGCAAGGTACTTGGCAAGTGGGGGGCGTGAGCCGCCGCTAATTCTTTTTCTTCTTCCGCCGGTAGATTATGTAGCGGTCGAAATCCATTAGGTGTTCGTAATCCTCGAATGCGTCCGCGAAGACCCGATTCTGCAGGAAATATTCGAGATAGTCGAACTCCTTGCCCTGGCAGCGCGGGATGCCTGCGATGCGATCGATAATCAACAGGTCAGGATGCTCGCGGGCGAAATCCTCGCTGACCGCGTCGAAGACGAACTTCTCCGGATCTCCCATCGTATCAGGCGGGTTGTAGAGCGCGGGAAAGTCGTCGCAGGTCGCATAAATGCCCTGCAGCACCCACAGGCTCAGGAACCGCATGGTCATGCGGCCCTCGACATAGTTGATCATCGGCCACAGGGGATAGATGCCCGGTGACAGGACGAGGAAGGTCCGGTGGGGTGCGTTCTGCTCGATGACATGCGCCAGCCGCCCGCCGATCGAATCTTCGTACTGGCGCTGCTTGTAGAATGGCGGCGTATAAAGTGCCGCCTGAAAGTAAAGCAATACCATCAGGGTGGCCGAGATCACCGACACCGGCAGGTGATGGCCCCCTCGGCTGATCGGCAGGTAGCGGTCGACGGTTTGGGAGACGGTGAGCGCCGCCAGCATGATCGCGACCGACAGCGCCGGCAGCACGTGGTACGGCCAGCCCTTGGCCTGGGCGATGGCCGACAGTGCAGCGCCGATGCCGAACATGACGAGGACCCGGGCCGAAATGGTCTGCGTGAAGACAATGGCAATCAAGCCAAAGATCACGAGGGCGATCAGGGTCGGGCCGAGCACGTTACTGGTCAGTACGTCGCGCCAGCTCGCGTCGCCGACCGGCGTGTAGGCGTCGATCGCCAGGGGCATCACGACGAAGCCGTAGTCGGCAAAGATCGTGTACATCGATACCAGATGCGCCACCGCCACCAGGCCAATCGACCATGGAATCGGGTCTGCGAACGTTGGCCGCCAGCCACGGCGCAACAGCAGGTAAAGTTCAACCGCTGCCGGGATCGCGAGATAGTACGGCTTCATGGCGAGAGCTACGCCGGCCACCATGCCGATGGTGATCGCACCGGTGCGACCGAGAGCCACGCCCTCGGCGCGGGCCATCGAGGCGATCAGGTACGGCGCGCAGGCCACGAACATGATGTGCTCGCGTTGGCCGAAGTGTTCGTTGGGAAGTACCGAGAACAGGAACAGTAGGACCGGCGGCAGCAGTGCCGCTGTCAGTGCGTGGTCGGCCGAAGGAACGAGGCGGACCAGCCGCCGGCAGGCCATGAACGAGGCGAAGATGCCCGCGACCACCCAGGCGGTGAACCAGAACGGGATGCTGCCCGGCAGGAGCTTGGCCGTCAGGACGGGCAGGGTGTGGACGACGAAAGCGAGCGGCAGGTTTTCGTCAATTACCTCTACAAAGAGCTTCTCGCCCCCGACCCAGCGGCCGGAAACGTCGAGGATCGCGGCCACGTCGTGGTTGATCGGCGGGAAGAAGTAGCCGGCAAGCCACAACACCGGCAGCGCAAACAGCGGCACCAGCAGCAGCCGTTCGGTGCGCGGCGATATCACCGGAGGTTTTGTCGGAACAGTTGGCAAGGCGGGGTGAAGATATCATAAGCAGACAGGAAGACGAGGCTTGCAGGAACGGATAGGGCGTGGAACAGGCGAAAATTGAAGGCAAGCCTGCAGTCGAAGCTCGGAAGTGGTGGTGCCGCGGTCTGGGCGCGCTGGCCCCGGCTTCGTCGACTTCCTACGCCTCGCTATTGTCGGTGCATGACAGGTGCGTGCACAATGATCGCCGCTTCACCCTTAGCCGGGCCCATGGCTTGGCCGCTGGCCTCGGGTTTCGCGTTCTGAAATTCAGTTGTCGGAAGGCGCTCTTGGTCCCCCAGATGCTGCTTAACTGTTTTGTCGAGCGCGCCGACGCCGAAAGTGGCGTGCACGAGGACCCGCGCGAACTTCACGCCGCATTCTCCGCGGTAGGGCAGGTGGCGATCATGGCTGACCGTCGGCGGGCGTTTGCCGGGTCCCTCGTCTCCGTGGCGGCGCGCGATGGCTGATCTCGCGACCACACTGCCGGCCCTGTCCGTCGTCATTCCGGTTTATCAGGGCGCTTCGACGATTGGCGAGTTGGTAACCGCGCTGCGTGCGCTGGAGATCGACGGCGGGCTCGAGATCGTACTGGTGGTCGACGGCAGTCCGGACAACAGCCTCGATGTCTGCAAGCAGCTCGCCGCCGCGCCGGGAGCGCCGATCACGCTTCTGAGCCTCAGCCGCAATTTTGGAGAACACAACGCAGTGATGGCCGGCCTCGCCCGTGCGCGCGGTGCCTATGCGATCACCATGGACGACGACCTGCAGAATCCGCCATCCGAGGTGACGCGCCTGTTCGAGCATGCCCGCGACGGCAACTATGACGCGGTCTACACCTACTATGCCGAAAAGAAGCACGCCGCCTGGCGCAACCTTGGCAGCCGCTTCACCAACTGGTGCGCTGACTGGCTGATCGACAAGCCTCCGGGACTCTATCTTTCGAGCTTCCGCTGCATTTCACGGTTCGTGCGCGACCGCATCGTCGGGACCTACGAGGGCCCGTATCCCTACATAGACGGGCTGGTTTTTCAGGTGACGCAGAACGTCGGTCGCCTCGAGGTCCACCACCTGCCGCGCTTCGAGGGCAGTTCGAACTACACGCTGCGCCGCCTGGTGCGGCTGTGGCTGGCGATGTTCCTCAACTTTTCGGTCATGCCGTTGCGCCTTGCCACGCTGTCGGGCCTTGCGTTCGGCGCGCTGGGCGCCCTTGCTGCAGTCATCACCATTGTCGAGGCCGTCCTCTCACACTCGCCGCCACAAGGCTGGGCCTCGCTGATGGTCGCGGTGCTGGTTCTCGCGGGTGTTCAGCTCGTGCTGATTGGCGTGATCGGCGAGTATCTCGGCCGCATGTTTCTCGCGGTGAACCGCAAGCCACAGTACCTTGTGCGAGAGGTTTTCCGTCGCAGTGCGAACGAAATCGATGGCCCCCTCGACGTCGAACGGCCACGCGCCAACACACGGGCAGGTGGGCAACCCTACCGCGAGTCTTCGGAAGCGGAGTCCTGATCGATGACGATCTACTACGTGGCCCTGGGAATCGGCATTCTCGCCGGGATTGGCGGCCAGATGCTCCTGAAGGCCGGTGCCGATGCGCCGGATTTCATCAGTCAACTCATGCGGCCTTCGACGATCTGTGGACTGGCGCTCTACGGGTCGGCGGCATTCCTTTACATCGTGGCCTTGCGAAAAATTCCGGTGTCAGTCGCATTTCCCAGTGTGTCGCTGTCCTACGCGCTGGTCGCGGTGCTTGGACATTTCCTGTTCGGCGAGCCGTTCGGGATCAAGCAGATCGGCGGCATTGCCCTCATCATGGGCGGTGTGCTGCTCATCAACCAGACCTGAGGGAAAGAGCCGTGGATTACCAGCAGATCACATACGCGACCAGGGACGGCATCCTCACCATCACGCTCAACCGACCGGACAAGCTCAATGCATTTACCGGTAGGATGCTGTCGGAGCTGCTCGACGCAATGGACCGTGCCGATCGCGACGACGACGTGCGTGCGGTCCTCTTTACCGGCGCCGGTCGCGGCTTCTGTGCCGGCGCCGACCTTTCGGGCGGCGCCAATACCTTCAACGCGGAGAATCGCGGCCCGATCGATCCCGGCCTCGACGGTCATCGCGACGGCGGCGGGTTGTTCACCCTGCGCCTCTACGAGTCGCTGAAGCCGACGATCGCCGCCTGCAACGGCCCGGCGGTCGGCGTCGGCGTCACCATGCAGCTTGCAATGGACATTCGCCTCGCCTCGGAGGCCGCACGCTACGGCTTCGTATTTACCCGTCGCGCCATCGTCATGGAGGCCTGCTCAAGCTGGTTCCTGCCACGCCTCGTCGGACCGCAGCAGGCACTGGAATGGGTGCTGACTGGCCGTGTCTTTCCGGCCGAGGAAGCCTTGGCGGGGCGGCTCGTGCGTTCGATCCACAAACCGGATGAATTGTTGCCGGCGGCCCACATGCTGGCGCGCGAGATCGCGGACAATACCGCGCCGGTCTCGGTCGCGCTCAACCGGCAAATGATCTGGAAGATGCTGGGTGCCGAGCATCCGATGGAGGCGCACGAGGTCGACTCCAAGGGCATCTATGCCCGTGGCAAGTCGGCTGACGTCAAGGAAGGCGTGGTGGCCTTTCTCGAGAAGCGGCCGGCCAGGTTTCCGATGAAGGTGAGCGACGGCATGCCGTCCTATTTCCCCTGGTGGACGGAGCGGCAGTTCGGCAAGTAGGCGGAGCAGGCGCGATGAACGACCAACTTGAGCGCAACAAGCGGGCGGTCACGGCCTTCTACGATCTGATGTTCAACAAGTGCCGGCCACGCGAAGCGGTCGAACGTTATGTCGGTGCCGAGTACATCCAGCACAATCCAGGTGTCGCCGACGGCAAGCATGGCTTCATTGCCTATTTCGAGGAAGCGGCGCGCGAGTATCCCGGCAAGCGCGTGGAGTTCGTGCGGGTGATCGCCGAAGGCAACCACGTGGTCCTGCATTGCCGCCAGGAATGGCCCGGCGATCACACCTGGGCCGGGATCGACATCTTCCGGCTGGATGACACTGGCAAGATCGTCGAGCACTGGGATGTCCTCCAGGTCGTGCCGGATGCCAGCGCCAATCGAAACGGCATGTTTTAGGGCGTTGCCCGTTTGGGGAGCTTGCGGCAATCTCCGCCGCCACAAATAGCTTCTGGAGGAAACAATGACGAAGTTGCAGCTACGCCGCCGCGCGATACTGGCGGCGGCTCCGATGCTGATGGCGGCCCCCTACGTGGCGCGCGCCCAGGGCAAGCCCGAGAAGAGCAAGGTCGTGCTGGCGGTTGGCGGCAAGTCCGCTCTCTACTACCTGTCGCTCACCATCGCTGAGCGAAAGGGCTTCTTCAAAGACGCGGGCCTCGACGTCGAGATCAACGACTTCCAGGGCGGCGCCAAGTCACTACAGGCCTTGATGGGGGGGAGCGCCGATGTGGTTGCGGGCGCCTACGAGCACACCATCCGCATGCAACAGCGCGGCCAGCCCATTATCGGTTTTGCCCTGATCGGTCGTGGCATGCAGCTTGCCATCGGCCTGCGAAATGAAGTCGCCGCCAAGGTCAAGGGACCCTCGGACATTAAGGGCATGAAGTTCGGCGTCACGGCTCCCGGCTCGCAGACCAACATGCTGGTCAACTACTGGGCGGCCAAGGGCGGTCTCAAGGCAACAGACATCGTGGCGATCGGCGTTGGGTCCGGCGCCTCGGTCGTGGCGGCGATCGAGAGGGGCGAAGTCGATGGCGTCTCTCAGTCCGATCCGGCGCTCACGATCCTGACGGAAAAGAAGCTGATCAAGATCATGCTCGACACCCGCACCATGAAGGGCAATCAGGAGCTTTTCGGCGGCGCTTTTCCGGCGGCCTGTCTTTATGCCCAGCCCGATCTTCTGAAGAAGACGCCAGGGACCGCCCAGGCACTGGCAACCGCAATCGTGCGCGCCGACCAGTGGTTGCAGACCGCGACACCGGCCGAGGTCGCAGCGTCGGTTCCGGAAGGATATCTGCTGGGCGACAAGGCGGTGTACGAGAAGTCGTTCGCAGGCGTGCGCGAGACGATTTCGCCGGACGGCCTCATGCCTCCTGGCGCCATGGAGAATAGCCTGAAGTTCCTGGTGGACGGCGATCCCAAGATCGCCGCCGATGTCGGCAAGATCAAACTGGCCGCTACCTGGACCAACGAGTTCGCCCAGCGCGCCGGCAAGCGTAGCTAGCCGGGCGTGTCTGCGAACGGTGTGCCGGCGCTCGCGCTGGCCGATATCACCTGCCGCTTCGTCGCGCGTGACGGGCGAGGCGGAGCTTACACGGCGGTCGCCGACACCACGCTCGAGATCGCCAAGGGCGAGTTCGTGTCGGTGGTGGGTCCGACCGGTTGCGGCAAGTCGACTCTGCTCAATGTCGCGGCTGGCCTTCTTGCGCCGTCATCCGGCACCGTCGAGGTGTTCGGTGAGCCGCTGGTCGCGGCCGACGGCGTGAACCGGCGGGCCGGCTACATGTTCCAGGCGGACGCGCTGATGCCGTGGCGTTCGGGGATCGACAATGTCATCGCCGGTCTCGAATTCCGCGGCGTGGGGCGCACCGAGGCGATTGCCCAGGGTGAGGAATGGTTGCGCCGGGTGGGGCTCGCCGGTTTCGGCGACCGCTACCCGCACCAGATGTCGGGTGGCATGAGGAAACGCCTTGCACTGGCTCAGACCCTGATCCTCAGTCCCGATATCCTGCTGATGGACGAGCCCTTTTCGGCACTCGATGTGCAGACCCGGCAGCTCATGGAAAACGAGCTGCTGGCGCTGTGGGCGGTGGATCGCAAGTCGGTCCTGTTCATTACACACGATCTTGAGGAGGCGATTGCATTGTCCGATCGGGTGGTGGTGCTTTCGGCGGGGCCGGCGACGCGGCCAATCGGCGATTTCAAGGTCGACCTGCCGCGGCCACGAGATGTCTCGGAAATCCGCATGACGCCGGCGTTCCTGGCGCTGCACCGCGAGATTTGGGCAGCCATGCGCGAGGAAGTGCTCAAGGCCTACGAAGCGCAGAAAGTCCTCTGACATGCGGTTGCGTACGCTCCAGATCCTCGTTCTGGTCCTGCTGGTCGCCGTCTGGTACGTGCTGACGGCGCCCGGGCTCATTCCGCCGTTCTATTTCGAGCAGGCCAATCGTGCCGCCTTCTTCTTCGGCGAACCACAGAAGGTGTTCTGGGTCATCTTCGAGTGGTTCGCGACAGGCGATATTTTCATCCACCTCGCCGTCACCCTGCTGGAGACGGCGCTGGGATTTTCGATCGGTGCGATCTCAGGGCTGGTGATCGGCCTGTGGCTCGCACTTTCACCGACCGCATCGGCCGTGATGGATCCCTATATCAAGGGCTTCAATTCGATGCCGCGCGTCGTATTGGCACCGATCTTCGCGGTGTGGTTTGGGCTCGGCATCTGGTCGAAGGTAGCGCTGGGCGTCACGCTCGTTTTCTTCGTGGTGTTCTTCAACGTCTACCAGGGCGTGCGCGAGGTCAGCCCCAATCTGATCGCCAACGCCCGCATGCTGGGTGCCTCGCGCCGTCAGTTGCTGCGCTCGATCTACCTGCCCGCCGCCATGAGCTGGGTCTTCGCCAGTCTTCACAATGCAGTGGGTCTCGCCTTCGTCGGTGCCGTGGTCGGCGAATATCTCGGTTCGTCGCGCGGTGTCGGTTATCTCATCCTGCAGGCCGAAGGTACATTCGACATCAATACGGTGTTCGCCGGCATTCTCGTGCTCACGGCCTTCGCGCTGGCGCTCGATTCGGCGGTCGGCACCGTCGAGCGACGCTTGATGACGTGGCAGCCCCGGGCCGGCGAGACCGAGAAGGTCTAG
>CALFRN010000383.1 GCA_937919085.1 uncultured Reyranella sp. | reverse complement strand
ATTTCTGGTAGAGGCCGAGCTGGACGGCGAAGGCGCGGTCGGGGTCCCGGCGAATATCTTCGGGCATCTTGAAAATGCCGTTGAGCGTCGTCTTCTTGTTCGACTTGAAGCTGTCCTTGCCCTTGGCCGCGGCCTCGATGCCGCGGATCACCATGTAGGCGGCATGCGACTGGCCGAGAACAGGGTTGAGCGCCAGCGTGCCTGCCAGCCGTCCCATCACCCAGCCGATCGCCGCGTCGCCGAAATTCTCGTCGGCGACGAACGGGTTGACGTCGATGAAGTTGCTGAGCGGCCGTTCGAAGCGTTCCTCGGCGCCCGGCCAGAAGAAGTAGTGCTCGTTGAAACCATCCAGGGTCACCACGGCATCGACCGATGTGGCATAGAGCGAGAACAGGATGAACGCCTGCGGCTGCTTCCAGGCGCCGTCGCCGCCATTCAGCACCAGGAACGGCTTGCCGTTCGGGCTGACGTAATTCCTGTTCAGCTCCTCCTCGAGATAGCGCGGCGCCGGCGGCGCGGCATTCTGGCCGAGCTGCGAGGCGACCGATCCGCCGGTCAGCAGGACGACGTAGCGATCAGGCCGCTTCAGGACGGTGAAATCGTCACCGAACAGACCGACGTTGTTGACGAACGGAATCCCGCACGGGGGATTGGCATGGTGGACGAAGGCGACATAGGGATGCGGGTAGAGCGTGTCGACATAGCGGCACGCCGAACCCTTGGTCGCGTCGCGAACGTAGGTGTTCTGGGTGCGCTCGTAGAGTTCGGCTGTCGGCGTGTAGCGGCCATCCTCGATGTACAGCCAGACAATGGCGGTAACCTCGACGACCGCCACCGCGAGAACGATGCCGATCAGGACCGACACCCAGCCGAATATGCGTTGTTTCATCGCCCGACCGTCACCTCTTGGTGCCACGAATCGCCTGCCACACGCGATGCGGTGTCGCCGGCATCTGAATGCTGCGCACGCCAAGCGGCCACAGCGCATCCATGATGGCGTTCATCACCGTGGGCGTCGAGCCGACCGTACCGGATTCGCCGACCCCCTTGGCGCCGAGCGGATTGGTCCTGGCCGGCACCGAATCGTCGAGTGTGTTGTTGAAATCGGGGAAGGTATCGGCGCGCGGCATGGCATAGTCCATGAACGATCCGGTAATGAGCTGGCCGGTTTCACGGTCGTAGACGTTCTCTTCGAGCAACGCCTGGCCGATGCCCTGAGCGCAGCCGCCCTGGATCTGGCCGAACACGATCGGACGGTGCAATGGCCTGCCGACGTCATCGACCGTCGTATAGCGCTTGAGTTCGACCTGGCCGGTGTCCGGATCGATCTCGACCTCGCCGACGTGGGCGCCGTTCGGCCAGGCGATCCCCTCGACCGAATTCACGTTCTCGATGTAGATGCGCTTGTCGGGCTGTTTCGCCGCGAGTTCGGCGAAACCGATGCTGCGGTCGGTGCCGGCAATGGTGAACCTGCCGGAAGCGTAGGCGATGTCGGCCGCGCTGGCCTCAAGCGCGTCGGCGGCGAGATCCTTGCCCCTGGCCACCAGCTTCTCGCTGCCGGCCAGCACGGCCGAGCCGCCGATGTAGGCCGAACGCGACCCCATCGAACCCACGCCACCGACACGGTCCGAATCGCCCATCGCGATCTCGATCTGGGTGGGGGCGATGCCGAGCAATTCCGAGGCGAGCTGGGTGAAACTGGTCTGCAGCCCCTGCCCCATGCCCTGGGTGCCCATCCAGATCGTGACCTTGCCGTCGGCCTTGACCTCGTAGTGAGCCATTTCGTTCATGACCATGGCGCTGGTCCACTCGACGTACGACGCCAGGCCGCGGCCGTAGAGCCTGCCACGCCCCTCGGCCTCGGCCTTGCGCGCCGCAAAGCCCGCCCAGTCGGCCTGCTCCAGCGCCCTGGTGAGAAGCAGGTCGAAATCGCCCGAGTCGTACTTCTCGCCCATCGCCGTGGTGTAGGGCATCTGCGCCGGCTTCACAAAATTGCGCCGCCGCAGTTCGCCCGGATCCATGCCGATCTGACGGGACGCGGTGTCCATCAGACGCTCAAGGTCGAGGAGACATTCCGGCCGGCCGGCGCCGCGATAGGCGCCGATGGTGGCGGTGTTGGTGATCACGCAGGTAATCCTGAGATCGACGACGGGAATGTCATAGGTGCCGGTCGTCACCTTGGGACCGACGAACAGCGGAATGGCGATGCCGGCACGCGCCGGGCAGGCCCCGATATTGGCGAACGCCTCCATGCGCAGCGCCAGGATCTTTCCGTCCTTGTCGAGCGCCAGCGACACCTTGTGGAACTGGTCCCGGCCGGCGGTCGTGGCGGCGAACTCCTCGCCGCGCTCGGCGCGCCACTTCACGGGACGCTTCAGCACCTTGGCTGCCCATACCACCACCGACTCATCGGGCTGGATGCCGACTTTCATGCCGAAGCCACCACCGATGTCGCGAACGATCACGCGCACCTTGTCCTTGGGCATCTTGAGCACGACGTCGGCCAGGGTATCGCGCGTGACGGAGGGATTCTGGCTGCCGATATGGACGACGATCCGGTCGCCGTCCCATTCGGCCATCACCGCGCGCGGTTCCATGGCATTGACGATCAGTCGCTGGTGCACGATGTCGAGCGATACGACATGGGCCGCGACCTTGAAGGCGGCATCCGACCTAGCGGCATCGCCGAAGCGGTTGAAGCCCACGACATTGCCGGGCGCGCCTTTCCACACCTGCGGTGCATCGGGCTTCAGGGCATCCTCGATCTCGGTCACGGACGGCAGTTGGTCGTACTCGACCTCGACCAGCTCGACGGCATCCTGGGCCTGTTCGCGGGTCTCGGCCACGACCGCCACGACCGCCTCGCCGAGGTAGCGCACGGCCTCGTGGGCCAGCGACCGGCGCGGCGTCATCTCGGGCTTGCTGCCGTCGGCATTGGGGAACATGGCCGGGAACGAAAAATCCCCGGCGCCCTCCCGGGCCATGTCGTCCCAGGTGAAGACTGCAATCACGCCTGGCGCCTTCTTGGCTGCGGCCGTGTCGATACCGACGATTTTCGCATGCGCGTGCGGCGACCTGACCAGGACCATATGGGCGAGGTTCGGACGCGTCAGATTGTCGGTAAATCCGCCGGTTCCGGCCAGAAGCCGATCGTCCTCGACGCGCTTGATGTACTGGGCCTTGCCGAACGCTGCCATACGCTACTCCTACCGCTAATACGCCCTCAGTTCGGGCGGACTATAACGGCGAGGCGGCGTCCGACAACCCGGCGCGACGGATGGTCTCGCCGCGATTTGGCTGCCGCGGCTCCTGCATTAGGCGACCGGATATCCTGGCTGCTCCAGCCACAGGAAACGCCCTGCCCAACCGCCTTTCGGCCGGCGGGTCCCTGTAGATGTCTAGTGCCGCAGGCTGGGCAGCTCGGGCAGCGGCACGATGCGAATGCCCGCTGCCTCCAGACCTTCGCGTACCGCCCTGGAGACCGCCACGGCGGTCGGTCCGTCGCCATGGACGCAGATCGAATCGACATCGCACGGGATGCGCTTGCCCGATGTCGAATAGATCGCCTGTTCGTCGACCATGCGCCGCACATGAGCCACGGCCTGGGCGGCATCCTTGATCATCGAATTGGCTTCCTTGCGCGGTGTCAGGAAGCCGGCATCGGTATAGGTCCGGTCGGCGAAGACCTCCTCGGCCGCCCGCAACCCGATCTTCCGCGCCGCCTTGCCCTGCTCGGTATTGGCCTGGGCCAGGAAGATGATGTCGCGGTCGATCGCCCTGGTCGCCCGCGCGATCGCTTCCGACATCTCGGCGCTTTCCGCCGACATGTTGCCCATCATGCCGTGCGGCTTGATGTGCGTGACCTTGGCGCCGTTCATGGCGGCAATCGCCTGCAGGGCACCGAGCTGATAGGCGATATTGGCCTCCAGTTCCTTGACCGACAGGTTGATCGCGCGGCGCCCGAAGCCCTGCAGATCGGCGAAGCTGGGATGGGCGCCGATGCTGACACCGTTCGCGAGGCAGAGAGTGACGGTGTCCACCATGACCACCGGGTCGCTGGCATGAAAGCCGCAGGCCACATTGGCCGACTTGACGATCTTCAGCACTTCGGCGTCGTTACCCATCACCCAGGGTCCGAAGCTTTCGCCGAGGTCGGAGTTGATGTTGACGAATCCGGCATTGGTGGCGGCCATGGGAGACTCCCTGAATCGAAGGCGCTATCCTAGCAGATGTGAGCGTTCGATACCTATCCTGCGGCGACACCGCCTTTACCGTCGAATTCGGCAACGAAATCTCCCCCGAAATCAACGGCCGGGTGATGGCCCTTCATGTGGCGATCGCGCAGGCCGCGGCGGCAGGCACGCTGGAAGGCGTCACCGAAACCGTGCCGACCATGCGCTCGCTGATGGTGACCTACGACCCCCTCGCCACCTCGCGCGCCGAGCTGCAGCCGCGGATCGACGCGCTGATCGCCCGCGGCCTGCCGACCGATATGGCGAGCCGCCGGGTCGTCATCCCGTGCTGTTACGACGACCCGGAGTTCGCGCCCGACCTCACCGAAGTAGCGGAGCGCACCAAGAGGACGGTCGACCAGGTGATCGCCGCCCATCTCGCCTCGCCCTTCAAGGTTTACGTCCTGGGATTCATGCCCGGCCTCGCCTACGTCGCCGGCCTCGACCGGACTCTGTATCTGCCGCGCCGTACGCAGCCGCGCGTGCGCGTGCCCCGTTCATCGGTGGCGATTGCGATGGATATGACGACGATCTATCCCTTCGAAAGTCCGGGCGGCTGGCATCTGATCGGCCGCACGCCGCTGTGGATGTTCGACAAGCGGCGCGAGCAACCGGTGTTCCTGGCGCCGGGCGATTCGCTGGAGTTTCAGCGCATCGACCGCAAGGCCTTCGACCGTATCGCCCGGCAGGTCGAAGCCGGTGCGTTCGACTGGTCGACCCTGGTGGCACCATGACTGCGGCGCTCAAAGTGCTGCGGCCCGGCCTGTTCGACACGATCCAGGATATGGGGCGCATCGGATACATGGCCCTCGGTATCCCGACCGCTGGCGCGATGGACCGCATCGGTCTCCGCCTCGCCAACGCACTGGCCGGCAATCCTCCCGATACCGCCGGGCTAGAGATCGGCGTCATGGGCCCCGAATTGCTGGTTGAAGCCGACAGCGTGCGGGTGGCCCTTGTCGGCCGGCTCTCGCCCTCTCTGATCGGAGGTGACGACGCGCCACCCAAGCCGCTGGAATCCGACCGCACGTACCTGCTGAAGCGTGGCCAGATCCTGCGCGTCGGCATGATCGACGGCGCCAGCACAGCCTACCTCTGTGTCGCCGGCGGCCTCGCCCTGCCGCCATTCATGGGTAGCCTCTCGACTTATTCGCGCGCCGGCATTGGCGGCTTCGAGGGCCGCAGACTCGCGGCCAGCGACAGCCTGCCGCTGGCGCAGGCAAGCGCCGCACCAGGCAACGAGCGCAAGCTCGGTGCCGCCTTCGACTACGGCCGCGGTCCGATCCGGGTGGTATGGGGGCCGCAGGACGATTGCTTCAGCGACGACGGCAAGCGCACTTTCGTGACCGCCGAGTACCGCGTCTCCAAGGAAGCAGACCGCATGGGTATCCGCTTCGAAGGGCCTGTCATTGCCCATGCGACAAGTGTCGCCAAGGGCGGCGCCGACATCATCTCCGACGGCATCGCGCCCGGCGCGATCCAGGTGCCGGGCGCCGGCCTGCCGATCGTGCTGCTGGCCGATCGCCAGACCGTGGGCGGCTATCCGAAGATCGCCACCGTCGCTTCGGTCGATCTGCCACGATTGGGCCGCCTGCTGCCGGGACACAGCGTGCAATTCCAGCCGGTTACCGTCGAAGAGGCGGAAAAGCTGCGGCGCGAACAGGAAGCGCAGCTCCGGCGCGCCATCGCCAGCGTCACCACGGCCCGCCCCACAGGAGGCATAGACCTCGTCCGGCTTTACGAGGAGAATCTGATCGATGGCGTCATCTACGACCCAACGCCGATCTGAGCATCCAACCGTCGCCGGCCACCAGGCACCGTGCCGCCAGCAAGACACTCCTGTTGGCTGTTTCGTCCATCGGCTGCGCTCTCACGCTCCGGCGCTTTCAGTGTAGCCGGTCGGGGGCCGCGTTGGTACGACACGAGGCCGGTCTGAATTGAAACAACCGCACCGGGGAGCGATGGAAATGAGCTGGCAACCGGAAATGGACGAACTGCGCCGCCGCCATGAACTGGCGAAGCGCATGGGCGGCACCGACAAGGTCAAGCGTCAGCATGACGGCGGCCGCCTTACCGTGCGCGAGCGCATCGACCGCCTGCTCGACAAGGATTCCTTCCGCGAACTCGGCACCATCGCCGGCAAGGCCGAGTATGACGGCCGCAACGATCTCGTCGACCTGACGCCGGCCAATGCCGTCATGGGCCGGGGAAGGATTGACGGCCGGCCGGTCGCTGTCACCGGCGACGATTTCACGGTTCGCGGCGGCTCGGCCGACGCCACGATCAAGGAAAAGTCCAACTACATCGAGCGTTACGCCAACCAGTATCGCGTGCCGGTGGTCCGCATGATCGAGGGTTCCGGCGGCGGTGGCTCGGTAAAAACCATCGAGACGACCGGCCGCGCCAATGTCCCGGGCGTGAGCGGCTGGGAATGGGTGGTGCAGAACATGGGTACCGTGCCAACAGTCGGGCTGGGCCTGGGGTCGGTTGCCGGACTGGGCGCGGCGCGGCTCGCCGCCACGCACTACTCGGTGATGGTGAAGGAGATTTCCGCGATGTTCGTCGCCGGGCCGCCGGTCGTGAATCGTCTGAGTCCCAAACAGTACGACAAGCAGGAACTTGGCGGGTGGGAGATCCAGCTGCGGGCTGGCGCCATCGACGAAGCGGTTGACAGCGAAGACGAGGCCTTCGCGGCCGCGCGCCGCTTCCTGTCCTACCTGCCCTCGTCAGTCTACGACGCACCGCCACGCGGCCCCCAAACCGACGATCCGGCGCGGCGCGAGGAAGCGTTGTTCGATGTCATCCCCCGCGATACCCGCAAGGTCTACCGCATCCGGCCGATCGTCGAGAAGGTCGTCGACCAAGGCAGCTTCTTCGAGATGGGCAAGCTCTACGGCCGCTCGGTCGTCACTGGCTTCGCCCGGATCGACGGCTGGCCGGTCGCGGTGATGGCCAGCGACCCGATGTTCTACGGCGGCGGCTGGACCGCCGATGCCTGCCAGAAGGTGACGCGCTTCCTCGACATGGCCGAGACCTTTCATATGCCGGTCGTCTACTTCTGCGACTGCCCGGGCTTCCTGATCGGGCTGGAGGCCGAGAAGAGCGGCGTCATCCGCCAGGGCGTGCGCGCCATGTCCGCGATGTTCCAGACCACGGTACCGTGGTGTACCTTCATCATCCGCAACGCCTTCGGTGTGGCCGGCGCGGCGCATCAGAACGGCGCGCGGGTAAACTGGCGCTACGCCTGGCCGTCCGGGCGATGGGGATCGCTGCCTCTGGAAGGCGGCATCGAGGCCGCCTATCGCGCAGATATCGCCGATGCGCCCGACCCCAAGGCGAAGATGGCGGAGATCGAGGAGCGCCTGAACAAGCTGCGCTCGCCGTTTCGCAGCGCTGAAACATTCTGGATCGAAGAAATCATCGATCCTCGCGACACCCGGAAGATCCTGTGCGAATTCGTCGAACTGGCCGCTCCGATCCGCGGATCGGGCCGCATGGCGGCGTGGATGCGTCCCTAGCCACGCCAGCCATAGCCACCGAGTTTCGGCAGCATGCCGCAGGCCGGTTCGAAGGGCGGATTGCTGAGATAATCCTGGTCGGAAACGACATAGGCTGTCCCAGGCGACCGACTGATGACCGCGGCCAAAGCCGGAAACGACCAGTCCTGGAAGAACAGCTTGCTCGGCCACTCGTGCAACGGCAGCGTCTCGGCGCGGACGATGCCGACGCGGCCATCGACGACAAGGCGCAGATCCTCGAGGTAACCGCTCCAAAGTCGCGTCAGCGCGATATCCGGGATCGCCGCGGCGACTGTCAGCACCGTCAGCAACGCGACCAGTCGGCGCGAAACCGGCTCGCGGCGCATGACAACAAGCACCGCGGGTGGCCTGTCTTGCCGAGCGACGAGGAGCCACATCCCTCCCAGCAGCAATGCGAGCAGGATTCCCGCTGCCTGGCGCGCCACGTAGTGGGATGGTGGATAGAGGATCGACGGCGGGTGAACGAGGCGCCACCATGGCGTTAGGGCGAGCAGGACAGCGATGACGCCCAGCACGACAACGGGACCGCGCCCCTGCAACCAGGACGGATTGCGCAACGCAGCCACGCCGCAAATCGCAAAACCAACGAGAGGGATTGCGAACTGGATATTCTGCCAGAAATCGACGCTGGTCGACCTCACCTTGAGAAAGTGCGGATGGTCCCAGTAGTCGACGAGCGTCGCGATCGAAACCACCGCCGCACCGATGAAGGCGAGTGCAGCGACGGCATGAAGCACGCGGAGGCCGAGATCGGCATTCGCGGCACGTCGAGACGCCCAGATGACCGCCGCCGCTACCAGCGGCCCCAGATAAACCATGGCTTCGTAGGAACGCAGGCACAGCGCTCCAATCGCACACAAAACCATGGCGTCGCGGACGCTTCTGCCGTTCGTCGTGAGAGCTACCGCCATGGCGGCCGTAACCGCAGCAAAGGTTGCACTGTATTCTCCGACGATGAAGAACGATGTCGGCAGATAGACCACGACAACGATGGCGATGACGACCGCGAGAAGCGACACGTCGTGCCGTACGCGCGCGAGCGCGAAATGATAGAAAGCCACGGGTACCGCGAACAGTGAGGCCGAATAGACCATCGCCAGCAGCCTGGTATCCCGCACGCCCAGTTCGGCCACGGCCAGCAGCGGCAACTGCGTCAGCCAATCAATGTGGGCCCGCGCCGCGTAAAAGTCATGAAATCGCTCATGATCGAGCAGGCTTACCAGGAATGCGGAACCGTCCCAGAAGAGTCCGCGGCAAGTGACGGTGTCGTAAGCGGCCAAAGCCCAAAGCAGCAGAGCGACACTTCGGTAGGCCGCGAGCTGGGAGATCGAGCGCATGCCTAATCGCGCCACATGTAGGGGCCGAGATCGTAGGGTTGCGACGGCGGAAACGGCTGCCACGCTTGGAAGGCCTTAGGTGGCGCGACGATGCCGTCGCCGCGCTTGGCTCGCAATGCCAGACTCAGACTCGGCAGAATCCAGGCCTCGACCAGAAGGAGGTGAGGATTCTGGGCCAGCGGCGTGGCTTCAAAGGCGATCACGCCAGTCTGCGCTCGTACCGCGAGGCGTATCGTGTCGAGGTATGAAATCCAGGTTCGGGTGAGATAGATGTCCGACGGCAAGCCCGCCAGCAACATCAGCAATGCAAAGGAAACAAAACGTCGCGACGCTTCGGGTGTCCCAAGGACCAACAGAGCGCGCAATTTGCCATGCTGGTTGGATCGATAGGCCCAGATGAAGATGACAATCGTCGCGATAACCAGTCCGGCCGCCGTGCGCGCTACGTACTGCGACTTGGCCAGCGGCCGGATCAGCGTATCGCTGAGCGCAAGTAGCGGCGACACTGCCAGGATCACCAGGAACAGCCCGGCCCACCAATAGGGTCTCGCCTCGAGCAGAGACTGCGGTTTGACCAACGCCCAGCCAACAACCACAAGCGCCGCTGCCAAGACCATGTCGAACTGGATATTTTGCCAGAAATTCGTAGCCGTCGCGACGGTATCGCTGAGATGTTCAACGGAATGGGGCTTGAGAATTGACCCGGTCGCCACAACCATGCCGGCGAGGAACAGGCCCGCAGCCGCAAGGTGCAGGCCGGTCGCGAGGATCGGCCGCGACGGCGCCCGGCGAACTGCCCAGAAAATCATCGCTGCCAGCAGGGGACCGAGATAGATCATCACCTCATATGTCCGCATGGCAACGAAAGCGACAGCCGCCAGCACCAGGCCGTCGAACAGAGTAAGCCGCTCGGCGGTCGCCAGCCGGACCGCGGCCAGGATCACGATTGCATAAGCAGTGTTGTATTCACCAACGATGAAGAACGAGGTCGTCATGAACACTACGGCGATCGCCGCCACAACAGCGGCAAGCAGCACAGGGTCATTCTTCGCCCGCATCAAGGCGAGGTGATAGAGGGCCGTCGGTACCGCGAACAAACCGAATGACAACAACCGTGCCAGCAGGTGCAGGTCAGTGACGCCCAGGAAAAGTGCGGCCAACGCTGGAATCTGGCCCATCACCATCGCGTAAAGGCGTGGGCCGTAGAAATCGAAGAACCACTCGCGGCGGACGATCTGGATAAGGAAAGCCGAGCCGTCGACGAAAAGCCCCCGGCTCTCCCAGCTATGCCAGAGTGCCAGTCCCCAAAGCAGACCGATCGTCGTTCGGTAGGCGATTACTGTCGTTGGCATGCGCAAGCGAGCGGGCTCTACAGGACCGCTGGGACGGACGCAAGAGGTCCTGGCTTGCGGTACCGGGGGGCCACTGTTAGCAAGGCGCCGCAAACGAGGATCGACGATGCTCAGTTGGGAGAAAATCGACGCTATTCCGGGCTGGTTCATGTTCCAGTCCTATTGCGTCTGGCGTGCGCTGCTCGATCAGCAGTCCGGGGTGACCGGGGACCTGTTCGAGATCGGCGTGTGGCGAGGCCGGTCGGCTTCGGTGCTCGCCACTTATCGCAAAGGCAGCGAAAAGCTCTACCTGTGCGACCTCAGGTTGGACGAGCCGGCGGTGCAACGGGCCATCCGGTCGGTCGGCGTGGAACCGTCCAACATCGTGCCGCTTTCCGGCCCATCGGCCGACCTTCCTGCAAAGCTCGACCTCAGTGCGGTGCACCAGACCGTGCGCTGGTTCCATATCGACGGAGAGCACACCGGGACCGCGGTCTATCGTGAACTTGAGTTCGCCAACCGGATCGTCAACACCGAAGGCATCGTGGTGATCGACGATTTTTTCTCGCCGCGCTACCCCGCCAACACGACGGAAGTGATTCGCTATCTCGAGAAGAATCCCTTTCATTTCCGGTTGCTCGCGGTCGGTTTCAACAAGGGTTACCTTTGCCGCCCCGAGAGCTTGCCCCGGTATATGGACTTCATGGCCTCGGGCATGTCACGAGCACTGGGCTCCTATGGTGCCAAGACCACGATCTTCAAGACCACCGGACCATGGGACACCGATGCCGTCGGCATCACCGACTATGTCGAGGATGCCGGTCCGGTCGCCGGCCCCGACAACGAACCGCAGCGCTGGCACATGATGCGTACCCGCCACATCTGGACGCCGTGGCGCCACATCCAGAACGGCTGGCGCATGCTGCGCGGCGGCTGAACTCAGGACGGTTTTGCGATCTTCATCTGATCGTCGAGGTCGTCGGCGATAAAGTGACGCACGACCTCGTCGAGATCCTTGTCGGTCTCGAACCCGAGATCCCGGGAACGTTTCGAATCGATCCCCTGAGGCCAGCCATCGCAGATCTTCTGGATGGCGGGATCATGCCGCCACACGACGTTGCCGACTTTTCGGTTGCCGGCGTGGCGACCCACGGCGGCTTCCAGTTCCTTCGCGGTCACGTTGATGCCGTTCAACAGGAGCGTGCGGCCCGGCCCGAACGCATCGACCGGCAGGTCGTGCAGGTGCGCGAAGGCATCCACCGTTTTGCGCGGGCTGAGCACGACCATGATGGTTTGCGGCGTCACCGGGCAGACGACATCAACACCGGTGAGCGGCTCGCGCACAACCGAACTGGCCCATGTCGAGGCCGCCTTGTTGGGCAGTCCGGTGCGGACACATATCGTCGGCAGTCGCACTGACGTCCCGCGTAGATAACCCTTGCGGGTATAGTCGCGCACCAGAAATTCGCCAATCGACTTTTGCGCGCCATAGGAGGTCTGCGGCGTGAGCGGGGTATCATCGGTCACGGCCGGTGGCAGTTCGCCGCCAAACGCCGCCAGTGAGCTGGTGAAGATGACCCGGGGGTTGGTGCCGAGCGCGCGGCAGGCTTCCAGCACATTGCGCGTGCCGTCGAGATTGACCCGGTAGCCCAGATCGAAGTCGGCTTCGGCCCCGGCGCTCACGACAGCGGCGAAATGGAACACCGTGGCCGCGCCCTGGACGATCGACTGCACGGTGGCAAAGTTGGAGATGTCGCCGGCCACCGTCTTGACCCTCGGATCGTCCAGTCCCGGCCCGCTCGCCATGCCGACGTCGAACAGCAACAGTTCGCTCACCTGTTCGGCTGCACCCGACGGCCCGGCCATCGCGCCCTGTTGCAAAATCCGCCGGGCCAGCTTCTTGCCGAGAAACCCCGCGCCGCCGGTGATGACCACTTTCATGCCGTCTCCATCCCGATGTCATTTTACCAAGGAAAGTGTGCACAGATCGTTCGCACAGTCTATGTTGGTGGCGATGGCAGGATCGAACGAAATTGTCGTCTTCAAGGACGCTCTGATTCTGTTGGGTACGGCAGCGGTCGTGGCCCCTATCGTGCACCGCCTCAAGGTCAGTCCGGTTCTGGGTTTTCTCGTCGTTGGCGCCGCGCTCGGCCCACACGGACTGGGCAGACTGGCCGAGCATTCGCGAGCCATCGACTGGCTGACGGTGACAGGCGAGAGGCAGATCGCCTTCATCGCCGATCTAGGCATCGTCTTCCTGCTGTTCTTCATCGGCCTCGAAGTCTCGATGCGCCGCCTGCTGACCATGCGCCGCCTCGTGTTCGCCCTAGGTGGCCTACAGACGTCTCTGACAGCTGTCGGCATCAGCCTTGCGGCGTTGTGGCTCGGCCAACCGCCGGCGGCAGCCTTGATTATCGGTGCCTGTCTCGCCCTTTCGTCAACGGCGATCGTGATGGAACTGCTTTCCGGGCAGCGCCGCATGATGTCGACCACTGGCCGCACCAGTTTCTCGATCCTGCTCGCCCAGGACCTTGCCGTGGTGCCCCTGTTGTTGTTGATCGGGGCCCTGAGCGGCCAGGTCGGCAGTTCCGTGCTGCAGGGCATCGCGGTGGCGCTGATCGAGGCTGCGGTAGCCATTGGCGTGATTGCGGTGATCGGCCGCCTGGTATTGAAGCCCCTGTTTCGCCTTGCTGCCGGCACCGACAACCCCGAATTCTTCATGGCGGCAACCCTGTTGATTGCCGTCGGATCAGGAGTAATCGCCGCCTACGCCGGCTTGTCGATGGCGCTGGGCGCGTTCATTGCAGGACTTCTGCTGGCCGAGACCGAGTACCGGCGCGCGGTCGAGGCGATGATCGACCCGTTCCGCGGACTCCTGCTCGGCGTTTTCTTCTTTTCCGTCGGCATGCATGTCGACCTCGGCTTCATCTGGCGCGAACCGCTCATGGTCGCCGCCGCATTCTTCGCGATGATCGTGGGGAAGACCGTCCTGCTGGCGCCGCTCTGCCGATTCTTCGGCGTACCGTGGGCGGCCAGCATCGAAACCAGCCTGCTCCTGGCACCAGGCGGCGAATTCGCCTTCATCGGTATCGGGTTGGCGACCCAGTTCCACCTGGTTGATGGCGATGTGGCGGCAGGCGTTCTTGCCGTGGTCTCGCTTACCATGATGACGCTGCCGTTCATTGCACTTCTCGCCCGCCGTGCCGGACGCCGCCTGGAAAACACCACACCATCGGATCCCCTCATCACCGAGCCGCCGCCGGAGGACCATGCGCGCCGTGTCATCGTGGTAGGCCACGGTCGGGTCGGTCAGCTCGTGTGCGATCTTCTGGAACAACATCAACTTGCGTACTTTGCGACCGACCGCGATGCCGCCGTCGTCCAGCGCTGGCGGAGGCTCGGCCGCCCGATATTCTACGGTGACGCCAGCAATCCTTTGTTCCTCAAGAGCTGCGGCCTTGATGAAGCCACGGGCGTCATCGTCACCCTCGACACCGCGGTTGTCGACGACGTCGTGCGGGCGGTGCGCGCGCGAAGGCCCGATGTGATGATCGTGGCTCGCGCTCACGACGCCCAGCACGCCCGACATCTCTATACGCTTGGCGTTACCGACACGGTTCCCGAGACCATTGAGGCAAGCCTTCAACTCGCCGAGTCGGCGCTGGTCGGGCTGGGCGTACCCATGGGACTGGTGATCGCCTCAATTCACGAGCGGCGAGAGAAGGTACGGCGTGAACTGCAAGCCGCGGCCGGGACTGCGAGCCTGCTCACAGAGCAAATTCGCCAGGCGCGCCAGACGGCACGCCATGACCGGCCCCCCAAATCGTGAGAACTTCGTGAAGGTCATAAGCTGGAACCTGCTGCGGCTCACCGGTGCCAGCGTCGAGGATGTCGCAAGGTTGCTGGAGCGCGAGAAGCCCGATGTCCTTCTGATGCAGGAAGTCACAGAGCGCATTGATCTGCTACCTACTTTGGTGCCCGGCCATTTTCACCGTCAACCCTGGCCCGGGCGCATTCATGGCCTCGCCATCTGGACACGCCACCACCACATGGCCCCCTACGCCCTGCCGCTGCCCGCCTCGCGGCTGCCCGGCCGTCTGCCGCGCCGCCGTGCACAGATCGTCCAGGTAGGCGACATCACCTTCGCCAACGTCCATCTCTCGCACGGCCAGCTCCTCAACCGCCGCCAGCTCGCGCGCATTGCGGCGTCGATGCACGGCAAGCCGTCGGCGATTGTCGGGGATTACAACGCCGTCGGCCCCATCCTGATCCCCGGATATATCGATGTCGGTCCGATCGAGCCGACGCACTATGGCAGCAACATCGTGCCATTCCGCCTCGACCGATGCCTGGTGCAAAGGTTGCGCTGCAGTTCCACCGGTACGCTTGCATTTGGCCCGTCCGATCACCGGCCCATCATGGTCGAATTGCATATCGCGGAAGCTGGAGCCAAGCGCGATCTGCTGCGCGCGACGCGCCACCGTATTGCGCGGATTCGCGCGGCCTTGCGCCAGGACAATCTATAGATATGGCTGCAGCAGCCGGGCAGCGCCGTTGCGCAGCCGGATCGGCAGGGGAGCAGCATCGAGTTCGGCGGCCGTCAGCCGCCGACAGGCGTGAGTGGCCACCGCGATTTCCTGCGCGAAGCCGGTATTGTGCAGCTCGACGTTCAACTCGAAATTCAGCCGGAAGCTTCTGGTATCCCAATTGGCGCTGCCGACCATCGACCAGCTGTCGTCGACAGTCATCAGCTTCGAATGCTCGAACGGCGGCGGCAGCAGCCAGACGCGGCAACCGGCTTCGAGCAACGGTCGCAGCGGGACTTGTCGCGCCCAGTCGAGAATCGCGTGGTTACCCCGTTCGGGAATGATCAGGTCGACTTCAATGCCGCGCATGGCGGCAAGCCCCAGCGCCATCGTAAGGGGCTCCGGTGGCAGGAAATATGGCGTTACCACCCGGATCGACTTGCGGGCGCAGGATATGGCATGCAACGCCACGAACTCGATCCGCTCATTGTCCTCGTCGGGCCCCGAGGTTATCACCCGCGCCGCCACGTCGCCCATGTTCTCGACTGGCGAAGCCCAGTCCGCATCGGGCAATTCCTCACCCGTCGCGAACAGCCAGTCGTCGGCAAAGGCGTCGGTAAGCTGCTCCACGACCGGGCCCTCGATCCTGAAATGGGTATCCAGAACTACATGAGGTGGATCGTTTGCCTGGATGTTTTCTTCTCCAATGTTCAGGCCGCCCGTGAAGCCGACCCGGCCGTCGATCACGAGCACCTTGCGATGGTTGCGCAGATTCAGAAACGGCATGCGCCAGGGAAAGTACGAATGCAGAAAGCGCGCGACCGGCACCCCTGCCCGGCTGAGACGGCGATAGGTGCCCGACCAGAAGTAGCCCCCGCCAACCCCGTCGATCAGCACCCGCACCTGCACGCCGCGGTGCTGCGCTTCGATCAGGGCCTTGTGAAAAGGCTCTCCCGCCGCGTCGGCGCGAAAGATATAGCTTTCCAGGCCGATGCTTCTCTGCGCCCTGCCGATCTCGGCCAACATGCGCGGATAAGCTTCGTCGCCACTGCGCAGCGCTTCGACCTTGTTGCCATGCTCGCGCGGCAGTCCAGTCAGTCGGCCAACGGCAAAATCAAGCGGCCCCAGCGGATCGTCGGGCGCGAAGTCCGCCGATGCCCCTTCGGCCAGTCCCGGCCGCGAGTGCTCGTGCAATAATCGCTTCGCGCGACGCTTGACGCGATTGATGCCCATGATCGCATACAGCATGCCGCCGAGAAAAGGCGACAGCCACGCGATGCCGATCCACGATACGGCTGCACCGACGTTGCGCTTGTAGAGCAGCACATGAATCGTGACGGCCGCGGCAATTGCCACGTGCATTGCCGCGGCGGCTTCGCCAATCAGCCAGAGTAATTCGCCGCTCGGGTTCACTTGGGTGTCAGGCGACCGCCTTGATCGTCTTGGCCGTGATATCGATGATCTCGTCGATCTGCGCCTTTTCAATCACCAGCGGTGGCGACATGGCAATGGCATCCCCCGATTGACGCACCATCAGGCCGAGTTCGAACGCCTTGGTGAAAGCCTCGAAGCCGCGCGCGCCGACCGCTCCCTTTGGCGCCAGGTCGATGCCGGCGGCGAGTCCGAGATTGCGGATGTCGGTGACGTTCGGCAGGCCCTTGAGCGAATGCACACCCTCCTCCCAATAGGGCGAGAGTTCGGCCGAGCGCTCGAAAAGGTTTTCGTCGCGGTAGATGTCGAGCACCGCCGACGCCGCCGCACAGGCCAGCGGATGCGCCGAATAGGTATAGCCGTGGAACAGGTCGATCGCATTCTCGGGTCCGTTCATCAATCCGTCGAACACCGTCTTGCGCACGAAGACCCCGCCCATCGGCACGGTGGCGTTGCTGATGCCCTTCGCCACTGTCATCAGGTCGGGAATGACACCAAACTTGTCAGCAGCGAAGCCGGTACCGAGGCGACCGAAACCCGTGATCACTTCATCGAAGATCAGAAGGATGCCGTGCTTGTCGCAGATCTTGCGCAAGCGCTCCAGGTAGCCCTTGGGCGGCGGCAGGTAGCCCGTGGAACCAGCGCATGGCTCGACAATGACGGCGGCGATGTTCGACGCATCGTGCAGGCCGACGATACCCTCTAGCGCATCGGCGAGTTCAGCGCCGTGCTCAGGCTGCCCCTTGGAGAAGGCGTTCTGCGGCAGATGCGTATGCGGCATATGGTCGACGCCCGGCAGCATGGCGCCGAACCATTTGCGATTGTTCACCATGCCGCCGACCGAAATGCCGCCGAAACCGACGCCGTGGTAGCCGCGCTCGCGGCCGACGAATCGGGTGCGCGTTCCCTGACCGTTGGCGCGATGATAGGCGAGCGCGATCTTGAGCGCACTGTCCACGGCCTCCGAGCCGGAATTGCAGTAGAAGGCGTGATTGAGGTCGCCCGGCAGAAGGGCGGCATGGCGCGCGGCGAGTTCGAAGGCCTTGGGATGACCCATCTGGAACGATGGGGCATAATCCATCTCGTCGAGCTGCCTGGCGATTGCGGCCTTGATCTCTTCGCGACCGTGCCCTGCGTTGACGCACCACAGACCTGCGGTGCCGTCGATGATCTTGCGACCCTCGGGCGTCCAGTAGTGAACGCCCTTGGCCTTCGCCAGCATGCGCGGGTTCGCCTTGAATTGCCGGTTCGCTGTGAACGGCATGAAGAAGGCGTCGAGGTTGTTGGCAACGGGCTTGGTGCTGGGAGACGTCATTGTCGGGTTCCTTGGGCGTACTGGATACTCAATGGCTCACGCTATCACTTGTTCACATCGACCACCACGCGGCCGCGTATCTCTCCCTTGAGGATTTTTGGGGCCAGCGTCATCAGATCCGAGAGGCCCGCATCGCTCACCGTGCTGTCGAGCCTGTCGAGCGGTAGGTCGGTCCCCAGGCGCCGCCACGCCGCCTCGCGCGACGCCTTCGGCAGCATTACCGAATCAATGCCGTAGACGGCGATGTTGCGCAGGATGAAGGGCAGGATAGAGCCGGGAAACGATGGACCCGCCGCAAGCCCGCACACCGCTGCCGCACCATTGTACTTCACCTGCGCCAGCGCTTTGGCGAACATCACGCCGGAGACCGTGTCGATCAGGCCGGCGAAGCGCTCCGACAGTAGCGGTCGGTCCGGCGCCTCGACGATATCCTTGCGGTCCATGATCGTCCGGGCGCCCAACGCCGTAAGATAGCCGCCCTCCTGCGGCCGGCCTGTGGCGGCGGTGACGGAGTAGCCGAGCCTGGCCAGAATCGCGACGGCGATCGAGCCGACGCCGCCAGCTGCGCCGGTTACCAGGATCTCACCGGCGGCCGGGGCAATTCCGTGCTTCTCCAGTGCCATCACGCAAAGCATTGACGTGTAACCCGCGGTGCCGATCGCCATCGCCCGCTTGGTGGAGATCGACGCCGGCAATTTGACCAGCCAGTCACCTTTCACCCGCGCCTTGGTTGCGTAACCGCCCCAGTGCAATTCACCCACGCGCCAGCCGTTCAGCACGACCTTGTCGCCGCGCTTGAAAGCCGGATCGTCCGACGCCTCGACGGTGCCGGCAAAATCGATTCCGCCGACATGCGGCCAGGTCTTCACCAGCCCGCCACCGCTCGTGAGCACCAGCCCATCCTTGTAGTTAAGCGTCGAATATTCGACCGTCACGGTGACATTGCCCGGCGGCAGCCTGTCGTCCGGCAAGGCGTCAATTGAGCCGGTTACCTTGCGGTCGGGGCTCTGGCTCAGAACGAGCGCGCGGTACGACATCGAGCCTCCTCTCCAAGAGTGCTGATCGCCTTGTATCAAGGCCGCTCTCGAACAGCGACAAGGGATTCATGAGGGCATTCCATATGGTTTGGAAATTGCATCGCTCCGTTGGTGTAACGAAATCTGCAATTCAGATAATCAGCGGTTGCACTTGGCGATTCCACCAATACCACATAACGTGCGCAATATTTTGAAGCTTGGCACGGTCACGACACTGACGTTGACGATTAAGTGCGGACGGAATTTGGGGATGTCAGGGGCTGCACGGCCGTAGTAGGTGACTACAGATGCGCCATGGAAAAAATCTACCGGTCCTTTCGACCATTCCACGCTCAGGAACTTGGTTCTTGCGCTATGCCATGTCCTTTCTCAGCCATCTCGACCGAGGGGGACGCATC